>DATLIA010000027.1:0-8309 GCA_035540215.1 Actinokineospora sp.
CAGCGCTCGACTTGCATGTGTTAAGCACGCCGCCAGCGTTCGTCCTGAGCCAGGATCAAACTCTCCAATAATGTTTCAGAGTGTTCTCTGCCTGACAAAAAGACACCAAAACTGGCATCAATTCATCTCAAAGGAACCCACTAAGGGGTTCTATATTTAAGCTCTACTGGCTTAAATCGGCACACTGTTGAGTTCTCAAACAACACACGCACATCCGCGTCAGCCACACACAGCAGCTTCAGCTAGAGGCTTTTAAGTCTTTGGTTTCGCCAGGCCCCGTTCCGGTTTTCCCGGCCCGTTCCGCTCTGACTTGGATAAAGTTACACGTGCGCAAACCCGGGGTCAAATCGCACCCCCAGGCGCCCGCGCCGGACGGAAACCGCAGGTCACCGCCCCTGTGTCGGGTCTACAGACAACGTAACCCACGTGATCTCCGGTGTGAATGTGACCGCGATCACACCAACTTTCTTCAAGATTGGGTATTCGGTGCCCTGACCTGCGAAAACAGCTGTGGCCGCCGATCCACGAGGGATCGACGGCCACCTGGCACCACCCGGACGGGCTCAGGGCTGGACTTCGACTCCAGCGGTGTTGCGCTTGCCGCGGCGCAGAACCAGCCACTTCCCGTGCAGCAAGTCCTCCTTCGACGGGGTCCACGCCTCGTCGGTGACCTTGCCGTTGTTCACGTACGCGCCGCCTTCACCGACCGTGCGCCGGGCCGCTCCCCTGCTTTCGGCGAGCCCGGAGGCCACCAGCAGGTCGACGATCGTGGGCTCGTCGGCCAGCCGTGTCGTCCCGGTCGGCGCCTCCGCCATGGCCGCGTCCAGCGTGGACAGGTCCAGCTCGGCCAGTTCGCCCCGGCCGAACAGGGCCTGGCTGGCTGCCACCACCTGCTTCATCTGGTGCTCGCCGTGCACCAGCGTCGTGAACTCCTCGGCCAGGCGCTTCTGCGCGGCCCGCAGGTGCGGACGCTCGGTCGTGTCCGCCTCCAGCGCGTCGATCTCCTCCCGGTCGAGGAAGGTGAACAGCCGCAGGTAGCGCACGACGTCGGCGTCGCCCACGTTCACGAAGTACTGGTACCAGGCATACGGCGAGGTCATCTCCGGGTCGAGCCAGACGTTGCCGCCCCCGGTGGACTTGCCGAACTTGCGGCCCTCGGCGTCGGTGACCAGCGGCGCGGTCAGCGCGTGCACCGCGGCGCCGTCGACCCTGCGGACCAGGTCGACCCCGCCGATGATGTTGCCCCACTGGTCGGACCCGCCGAGCTGCAGCTTGCAGCCGTGCGCCCGGTGCAGGCGCAGGTAGTCGTGCGACTGCAGCAGCAGGTAGCTGAACTCCGTGTAGGACATGCCGTCGGACTCGAGCCTGCGCTTCACCGTCTCGCGCGACAGCATCACGTTGATCGAGAAGTGCTTGCCGACGTCGCGCAGAAAGTCCAGCACCGACATCTCGCCGGTCCAGTCCAGGTTGTTGGCCAGGATCGCGCCGGTGTCGGGCCCGTTGGCGTCGTCGAAGTCGACGAAGCGCTCCAGCTGGCCGCGGATGCGGCCCGCCCACTCGGCCACCACGTCGGTGGTGTTCATGGTGCGCTCGCCGCTGTCCCGCGGGTCGCCGATCATGCCCGTCGCCCCGCCCGCCAGCACGATCGGCCGGTGGCCCGCCTTCTGGAAGCGGCGCAGCATCAGCAGCGGGACCAGGTTGCCCGCGTGCAGGCTCGGCGCGGTCGGGTCGAACCCGCAATAGAGCGTGAGCGGACCGGCGTCGAGATCCCGGCGCAGTGCGTCGAGGTCGGTGGATTGCGCGATCAGGCCGCGCCAGGACAGCTCGTCGAGAATGTGCTCACTCACGGCAGCCATCCTCCCGTACAACCCCTATCAAGGCGCGAGCGGATTGCCGTCACCCGCTGTTCTCCCGTCGGACGTCGCCCGATCAACCAACTCCTATGCACAAGCGGCTATACGGGTAGAAGATGCCCAGAGTCTGTGATCTCTCTACTGGAGGCGACCCCGTGCCAGGTGCAAGACCAGTTCTGCGTTACGCGATGCCCGCCGCGTTAGCGGCCGCGGTGATGGTGGCGATCCCGCTCGCCTCGCCGAGCAGTGTCCCGTCGGCCGACGCGGCGTGGACCCCCATGTCCCCGGTCAAGGTGGCCCACACCCAGCCCGGCCCGGCCGGTGTGGCCAAGGGCAGGCTGCTCGGCTTCAACGACTTCCACGGCGCCCTTGAGCCGCCCGTCGGCAGCGGCGGCCTGGTCAACGGCACCCCGGCCGGTGGCGCGGAGTACCTGGCCACGCACGTGAACCGCCTGCGCGCGCAGGGCGAGGCCAACGGCGAGAAGGTCGTCACGGTCGGCGCAGGTGACCTGGTCGGCGCGACCCCGCTGATCAGCGCCGCGTTCCACGACGAGCCCTCCGTCGAGGTGCTCTCCGAGCTCGGCCTCGACGTGACCTCGGTCGGCAACCACGAGTTCGACGAGGGCGTCACCGAGCTCAAGCGCCTGCAGCGCGGCGGGTGCCACCCGACCGACGGCTGCCAGGACGGCGACGGCTTCGACGGCGCGAAGTACCGCTACCTCGCCGCGAACGTGGTCGACAAGAAGACCCGGCTGCCCATCCTGAGCCCGGTCGACATCAAGTTCGTCGGCGGCGTCCCGGTGGCCTTCGTCGGCATGACCCTCAAGGGCACGCCGAACATCGTCAACCCGGCGGGTATCGCCTCCGTCGAGTTCCTCGACGAGGTCACCACCGCGAACAACTACGCCAAGCTGCTGAGCCTGCTCGGCATCAAGTCGCTGGTGCTGCTGATCCACGAGGGTGGCCAGCAGAGCGCGCCGCCGACCCCGCAGGACCCGTCGAGCTGCGCGAACTTCGCGGGCCCGATCACCAACATCGTCGCGGGCCTGCGCCCCGAGTACGGCGTGGTCGTCTCCGGCCACACGCACCGCTTCTACAGCTGCGCGCTGCCGAACTCGTCGGGTGCCAACACCGTCGTCACCAGCGCGGGCGCCAGCGGCACGCTGGTCACCGACATCGGCTTCTCAGTCGACCGCAAGACCCGCAAGTTCACCGAGGTGAACGCGCGCAACGTCATCGCGGAGAACGGCGTCAAGCTGGCCGACGGCACGTGGGCCAAGGACGCGGCGGGCAACTTCATCCGCAACCCGGAGCTGGTCGACGCGGGCGCCAAGGCCATCGTCGACAAGTACCGCGCCGCGGTCGCGCCGCTGGCCAACAAGGTCGTCGGCAAGATCTCCGGCGACATCTCGCGGACGAACAACCCCGCTGGTGAGAGCCCGCTCGGCGATGTCATCGCCGACGCGCAGCTCGGCTACACCAGCTCGCAGCAGGCGCAGATCGCGTTCATGAACCCGGGCGGCATCCGCGCGGACCTGAGCTACGCGTTCTCCCCCGGCGGCGAGGCGGCGGGCGACGTCACCTACGGCGAGGCGTTCACCGTCCAGCCGTTCAACAACCTGGTCGTCACCCAGTCGTTCACCGGCGCCCAGGTCAAGGAGGTGCTGGAGCAGCAGTTCGTCGGCTTCGCGGGTCAGACCGCGCAGCGGATCCTGCAGGTCTCGACGGGCTTCTCGTACTCGTACGACCTGACCAAGCCCGCGGGCGAGAAGGTCTCGGCGATCACCCTCAACGGCGTGGCGCTGGACCCGGCGGCGACCTACAAGGTCACGTCGAACGACTTCCTCGCCAACGGCGGCGACGGCTTCACCAAGCTGTCGGCGGGCACCGGTCGCGTCACCGCGCCCGGCTTCGACGTCGACGCGCTCGTCGCGCACCTCGGCGCTGGTGCTCCGGTCGGGCCTGGCCCGGCCAACCGCATCACCAAGATCGGCTGAGATCGACCGCTAACGGACGGGGGCGCTACGGCGCCCCCGTTCTGCTTTGCTGGTCCGCCTCCCCGAATTTTCACTCCGATTGGTCACCACCAACGGCAAGCGCGACTCAGTGGATCACCGCGGTCAGCCGCCGTCACGGTCCCCTTAGGCGGCGGTCATCGGGCGGCGCGAGCTGCTGCTTTCCCGCCCAGGCGATATGCGCTTACCGAGCGGGAGCCGTCGATCCAGAAGCGCCACGGCACGTCCATCGCGACGGCGACGCCGACGCGGGGGCCGACGGCGATGTTCTCGGCGGGCACTGGTTCGCCCGCGAGTAACCGGACCGGCGAGTCCGGGTCGGTGAGGTCCACGCCGTTGTGCGGGCGTTCGAGGCCGAGGACGGTGGTCAACCGGGCAGGCCCCTTGGCCAGTTCGTGGTCGTTGCGCGATCCGGGCCTGCGGGACCTGGCTATGTCCATTCCGGACACCACTTCCCCGGCACGGATCAGCACCGCGCCGGGTACGCCGTCGGTCAGCGAGACCACGTTGGCGCAGAAGTGCATGCCGTAGACGAAGTAGACGTACAGGTAGCCCGCGGGTCCGAACATCACCTCGTTGCGGGGTGTCCGGCCGCGGTAGCAGTGCGACGCGGGGTCGTCGCCGCCGCGGTAGGCCTCGACCTCGACCAGCCGGACGGCGACGGTGCCCTCGTCGGTGCGGGACTCGATCACGCAGCCGAGTAGCCGCTTGGCCGCGATGACAGGGTCGACCGCGAGATCGTCCCTCGTCAGGACGTGCTGTGTTCCGCCCACGCCCGGTACTCCTCGATCCGCCGCACGACCCGGTCCCGCTGCTCGGCGACCCGGCGCGGTGCGGTGCCACCGTACGCGTCGCGGGAGGCGATGGATCCCTCGACCGTGAGGACCTCGCGGACCTTGGGCGTGAGGGCCGGGTCGACGGCGGCGAACTCGGCGTCGGTGAGGTCGGCCAGGCCGACCCCGCGCGCCTCCGCGCGGCGCACGCACTCCCCCGCCGCCTCGTGCGCGACGCGGAACGGCACGCCCTCGCGGACAAGCCACTCGGCGATGTCGGTGGCCAGGGTGAAGCCCGCGGGCGCGAGTTCGGCGAGGCGGTCGACGTGGAAGGTCAGGGTCGAGATCAGGCCTGCGAGCGCGGGCAGCAGCAGGGTGAGCTGGTCGACGGAGTCGAAGACCGGCTCCTTGTCCTCCTGCAGATCGCGGTTGTAGGCCAGCGGCTGGGCCTTGAGCGTGGCCAGCAGGCCCGCCAGGTTGCCGATGAGGCGGCCCGACTTGCCCCGGGCGAGTTCGGCGACGTCGGGGTTCTTCTTCTGCGGCATGATCGAGCTGCCGGTGGCCCAGGCGTCGTGCAGGGTCGCGTAGGAGAACTCCGCGGTGGTCCAGATGATGATCTCCTCGGAGACCCTGGACAGGTTGACCCCGAGCATGGCCACGATGAACGCGAACTCGGCGGCGAAGTCACGCGACGCGGTGCCGTCGATGGAGTTCTCGGTGGGCGCGTCGAACCCGAGTTCGGCGGCGACGGCGGCCGGGTCGAGGCCAAGCGAGCTGCCCGCCAAGGCGCCTGAGCCGTAGGGCGAGACGGCGGTGCGCTTGTCCCAGTCGCGCAGCCGGTCGACGTCACGCAGCAGGGCCTGGGTGTGGGCGAGCAGGTGGTGCGCGAGCAGCACCGGCTGCGCGTGCTGCAGGTGCGTGCGGCCCGGCATGGGCGCGTTCGGGTGCGCCTGCGCCTGGAACAGCAGGGCGTCGACCACGTCGAGCGTGCCCCGCGCGACGAACCGCGCGGCGTCGCGCAGGTACATGCGGAAGAGCGTGGCGATCTGGTCGTTGCGGGAGCGACCGGCGCGCAGCTTGCCGCCGAGGTCGCGGCCCGCGCGGTCCATGAGGCCGCGTTCGAGGGCGGTGTGGACGTCCTCGTCGGCGAGGACGGGGGTGAACGTCCCGGAGGCCACGTCGGCCTCCAGGACATCCAACGCCTCGATCATCCCGGCGAGCTCGTCGTCGGTGAGGAGGTTCGCGCCGTGCAGGACCCGCGCGTGGGCACGGGAACCGGCGATGTCGTAGCGGGCCAGCCGCCAGTCGAAGTGCGTCGACAGGCTCAGTGCGGCCATGGCTTCGGCGGGGCCGGAGGTGAAGCGCCCACCCCACAGCGCGGTGGGTTCCTGCTCAGTCACGAAATTCCCTTTCTCAGTGTCCGGCGCGCTTGGCGGCGATCTTGCTGGGGAGGCCCCAGAGCTGGACGAAGCCCTTGGCCAGGGACTGGTCGAACGTGTCGCCCTCGTCGTAGGTCGCGAGGTTGAAGTCGTACAGCGACTGGTCGGACTTGCGTCCGGTGACCACCGCGCGGCCGCCGTGCAGGGTCAGGCGGATGTCGCCGGACACGTGCTGCTGGGTCTCGGCGATGAAGGCGTCCAGGGCGTACTTGAGCGGGGAGAACCAGAGGCCGTCGTAGACCAGTTCGGCCCAGCGCTGGGACACGGTCCGCTTGAAGCGGGCCAGGTCGCGTTCGACCGTGACGTTCTCCAGCTCGGCGTGCGCGGTCATCAGGGCGATGGCGCCGGGGGCCTCGTAGATCTCGCGGCTCTTGATGCCGACCAGCCGGTCCTCGACCATGTCGAGCCGTCCGACGCCCTGGGCGCCCGCGCGGCGGTTGAGTTCCTGGATGGCCTGCAGCATGGTGACGGTCTCACCGTCGATGGCGACCGGGGCGCCCTTGTCGAAGGTGATGATCACCTCGTCGGCGTCGCGCGGCTCGGCGGGGTTGGCGGTGTAGGAGTAGACGTCCTCGATCGGGCCGTTCCAGATGTCCTCGAGGAAGCCGGTCTCGACGGCGCGGCCCCAGACGTTCTGGTCGACGGAGTACGGCGACTTCTTCGACACGTCGATGGGCAGGTTGCGGTCCTCGGCCCAGACGATGGCCTTCTCGCGGGTCCAGGCGAAGTCGCGGACCGGGGCGACGACCTTGAGCTCGGGGGCGAGCGCGCCGATGCCGACCTCGAAGCGGACCTGGTCGTTGCCCTTGCCGGTGCAGCCGTGCGAGACGGTGGTGGCGCCGTGGAACTTGGCCGCGTCGACCAGGTGCTTGACGATCACCGGACGCGAGATCGCCGACACCAGCGGGTAGCGGTCCATGTAGAGCGCGTTGGCCTGCAGCGTGGGCAGGCAGTACTGCTCGGCGAACTCGTCCCGCGCGTCGATCACCACGGCCTCGACCGCGCCGCACTCAAGGGCGCGCTTGCGGATCGTGTCGAGGTCCTCGCCGCCCTGGCCGACGTCGACCGCCACGGCGACGACCTCGGCACCGGTCTCCTCGGCGATCCAGCCGATGGCGACTGACGTGTCCAGCCCACCCGAGTAGGCCAGCACCACCCTGTCACTCATTGCCTTCTCCTTGGTTCGACAGGTCTGTTCCGCTGCGGTTCGACAGGTCTGTTCCGCTGCTGCGGGAGGCCATCGCGGTGAAGCGTTCGGCCATGTGGTGCCCGGTGAGCGGTTCCCGGACGATCACCATGAGGGTGTCGTCGCCCGCGATCGTGCCGACCACGTCGATGAGCGCTGCCCGGTCGATGGCGCTGGCCAGGAAGCCCGCCGCACCGGGCGGGGTGCGCAGCACGGTGAGGTTGGCGGAGCTGTCCGCTGAGACCAGCAGCTCGCTGAGCAGGCGAACGAGGCGGTCGGTGCCGCCCTGCACTCCGCGCACCGGGCTGCCGTCCTCCGGGATGACATAGGTGGGGGCGCCGCCGTCGACGCCGCGGAGCTTGACCGCGCCGAGTTCGTCGAGGTCGCGCGACAGCGTGGCCTGGGTGACGTCGATGCCCTCGGCGCCGAGCAGCGTGGCCAGTTCGGTCTGGCTGCGGATGGCGCGGTCGGACACCAGCTCGACGATGCGGGCCTGGCGGGCGGCGCGGGTGGACGCGGAGTTGGTCATCGGCCCACCAGCCGCTGACTGCCGATCATGTCGTACCTGGTCATTGGCTGACCAGCCACGCCATGAGCGCCTTCTGCGAGTGCAGCCGGTTCTCCGCCTCGTCCCACACGGCGCTGGCCGGGCCGTCGATGACCTCGTCGGTGATCTCCCAGCCGCGGTGCGCGGGCAGGCAGTGCAGCACGATCGCGCCGGGCGCGGCCCGCTCCAGCAGCTCGGCGTTGACCTGGAGCTTGCGGAACGGTGCGATGCGGTCCTTGCCGTCGTTCTCCTGGCCCATCGACGTCCACGTGTCGGTGACGAGCACGTCGGCGCCGTCGACGGCGGCCTGCGGGTCGGTCAGCACGGTGACGCTGCCGCCGGTGTCGGCGGCGCGCTCCTTGGCGTCGATCGCGATCTCCGGCAGCGGATCGAAGCCCACCGGAGCCGAGATCCGCACGTGCAGACCGGCGTTCGCGCCGCCCAGCATCAGCGAGTGCGCCATGTTGTTGTTGCCGTCCCCGAGGTAGGTCAGGGT
>DATLIA010000028.1:0-18833 GCA_035540215.1 Actinokineospora sp.
CCGCCGCTCCCACCGCCGCCGCTCCGACCGCCGCCGCCGGAGTCCGTGCCGCCGGTGCTCGTCGACTGGGATTTCGCCTGGTCGGCGCTGGATGGGCTGGTTTGCTCGGGCAGGGTCGGGGTCCATTCGATCGGCTTGCCCGGCCCGGGCGTGAACGACTGCGTGCCAGGTTCGGGGATCGAGCTGAACTTGGGCTCCGCCTTGCGGCCACTCAACGCGCTCGCCGCCGCGCTTACCGCGGCTTCCGCGTTCTCGATCTGGGTGGTGACGCGGCCCCGGTAGCCGGCGGCGAGGCTGTCGACGTGCTGGCGCTTCTCGGCGTCGGTCGCGTCCGGATTGCCGTTGATCCAGCTCAACGCGTTGTCATACAGCTCGCCGAAGACGCCTTCGAGGGTGTCGCGGGCCGACTGGAGGCCGGTGGCGGCGGCGCTAAGATCCGTCGCGGCGGCTGTCAGCGTCTGGGAGAGCGACGTGCTCGCGGCGGTGAACTTGGCCATGTAGGCGACGAACGCGTCCGCCGACGTGCCCTGCCAGGCACCGTCGAGTTGGGCGACGAAGGAGTCGACGACCTTCGCCGAGTCCGACGTGGCTGTGCCGGACTTGGTGAACCGCGCGCCGATGTCGCCGATGGCGCCGGGTTGGGCGCGGTAGACCGGGTTCGCCGAGTCGGCAAGCGCGGTCGCGGTGCCGCCGAGTCCGGCTACTGAGTCCCTCGCGGTCACGCGCCTGCCCCTAGATCGCGGTCAGCGACCGAGTCGCCGACTGTTCGGTGTCGTCGACGGACTGCCCGATCGAGTCGAGCGCGCGGTCCACGCCGCTCAGCAGCGCGCCCGCCTTGTCGAGTTCGTCGCTCGACGTGGTGGCCAGCGCCCGGACCGCGTCGGCCAGCGCGGCGGAACTCGGCAGCTCACCGAAGGCTCCGGCGTCGGCGTCGCGCGGCAGGTCGTCGCCCGCGGCCGCCATCGGACCGGCCTGGCCGCCGACCGCGGCGCGGCACTGTTCGATGGCCTGGAGGTTGTAGTCGGTCGCCACTTTCCATCCCCTCAGCTCTCCCGTTGGACGCTAACGCGCCTGGCCGGGTTCCGCCGGGATCACAGCTCGTCGAGCAGCTCGCGCACGCAGCCTGCGAGACGGGCGTTGTCGGCGGGGGTGATCGTGCTCCACGAGCGGCCGTCAGAACTGGGACGAGCCAGATAGAGATAACGGCCCGCGTCAGTGTCGTGGAACGCCACGACCCGACGCGCGCGCTCACGCTTCTGACGACGCTGGGCCCGCTCCGCGCAGAGCTGGCCCCGGGTGGTCATGCCGCTGAGCATCGACCCGAGCGTCTGCGCGTCGGAGAGGCTGACGCCGTGTTCGACCAGCACCGTGATCATGGACTGCGGGTCGCCGTTGTCGGCTTTCATCAGCACGTCGGTCGGCAGGCTGACCGACCGGCCGGGCCCGGCGGGCAGGTCACCCGCGATCGACACGGCCGCGTCGGCGATCGCGGTCGCGCGGGCCGGGATGAGCCAGACCTCCGCGCGGTCGACCACCGCGAGCAGACCCTGGTCGCCGGAGGCCACGGCCAACGCGGCGATCTCGCGGTCGGTCCACACCCAGCTGTCGATGGCGACGGGCGCGTGCGCCAGCAGGCTCAGCCAGTCGGCCAGCTCCGGCACCGCACGCCCGCTCTCGGCCAACCCGCGCTGGGCCAGCCCGGCGAACGCCGCCTCGACCAGCTTGGCGCGTTCGGTGTGGGTCTTGCCCGGACTCGGCACGTCGAGCGCGACGTGCTTCTCGGGAAGCCGCTCGGCCGCCCAGAGCACGTCGAACTCAAGCGTGGAGAGCACAACGCTGTTGGAACCCGCGGTCAAGGTCAGTCGTCCTGCCCGAGCACCGGCGGGATCACCAGGCGGTCGTCGCCGAAGACGTCGTCGGAGTCGATGCCGTACTTGCGCACGTGCTCGTCGTCGTCCTCGCCGGGCGCGCCCGCTCCGGCCGCCGCGGGCTGCATGAGCGAGCCCCCGGCCCGCCCTGGCCGCGCCCCGTGCCGCTCGGCGTTGCGCGCTGCCCTGGTCTCGCCGTCCGGCAGGGCCCCGATCGGGGCGCCACCACGCGCCGCGGCCCGCGCCGCCCGCCCCTCTGGCGTGTCGGCGAACCCACCGCCGCGGACGACCCGGTCCTTCTCCAGACTCGACCCGGCCGCCGCGCCGCCGCCACCGGCCCCGGCCTACCCCGCCACCGCGGCGATGTCACCCATGAGCGCACCCGGGAAGCCCGGACGGATGCCGCCGGGGAACCCGCCGGTCGCGGGAAGCCCGCCGAGGCCAGGCACGACCGGCCCGACGCCGGACACGCGTCCGGGGAGACCGCCCTGCTGGTTGCCACCCGGGCCGGGCAGCTGCCCGGGGTTGCCGGGCAGCCCGATGTTGTGCTGGCCGCCGCCACCCGGCGGGACGCTGGTCTGTCCGGGAACGTTCGGCCCAGGGGCGCCGGACGGCGTGAACGTGCTCGGGTTGCCACCGAACGTCTGCGCGGAGGTCGTGCCGTTCGAGTGGTACGGGCTGGACTCCAGCGACATCCCCGGCGGCACCGGCAGCGACTGGTAGCTGCCCAGGGCGGCCTGGCTGCCCGAGCTGTACCCGTTCATCGACGTCACAGCCTGCTGGTGAGCGGCGTTGGTCTGCTGCACCTGCTGGGCGTGGTCAGTGGTGTGGCCGAAGACCGTGCCCATGAACCGGTCGGTTCCGCTGAGCTTCGACGGCCCCCGCAGATCCGCGCCATCGGGCGCCTGGTTGCGGGTGTTGGAGAACGTCTCGCCCTGCTCGCGGACACCGCCTGCGGACTGGTCGACCGTCACGCCCGCCTCTTCGGCGTAGACGCTGGACTTCTCGGTGGCCTCGGTCCCGCCGTCGGCGGCCTCGCCTTCCCAGTGGACGCCGATCTTGGCCAGCTCCTGGCGAAGGACCCGGTCGGTCTCGGCCAGGCCCTCGGAGATGGTCCTGAGGGCGCGGACGGCCCGGTGCAGGCTCTCGGAGCCTGGACCCTGGCGCAGCCGGTCGAGCTCGGCGGCCAGGTCGTTGTGGCTGTAGCCCTCGAAGCGGAGGTCACCCAGCCCGTTGTCGCCTGCCATGTCAGCCCCTCACCCCAGCGTCTGCAACGTGGTCACGGCCATGGCCGCGGCTTCTTCGGACATCTGGCAAATCTGGTCCTGGGTGAACGCACCCCGACTGGTCAGGTGCATGTCGACCTGGAGCTGCTGACCATCGGCGACGTCGACGGCGGTAGTGCACTCGAAGGCGTTCTTGTCCGACGTGCCAGGGAAGTGGAAGACCGCGGCACCGAATCCCTCGACAGCTGCTTCCTTGACCTCGGCGTTCCGCTTCTTGGTGAACCAGCTGTCCACTCCTTCGCTGGTCACGAGCAGGATCGCGTAGTCGTAGTACGGCTCCTGGCGGAAAACGCTGAAAACACACTCTTTCGCGCCCGGGTACGCGTCGCTTTTGCTCGTCCCCGCCTTCGCCTTGTCGACCTTGAGTTCGCTCGACTGGGGTTTCGTCAGTAGGGCGCAGGGGTCGACCGAGTCGATCTTTATCTCTTTGGGCCGCGGCGGCAATGAGACCTTCGCCGAGGCAGAGGTCGACGGCGAATCCGAACCAGTGGTCGGCACTTCGCGAGATGTCGCGGTTCCAGGCTCATTTGTCGTGCACGCGACTGCGCCGAACAACGCGACGGCGGCCACGAGAATCCTGCTACGCACGCGCGTCGCCTCCGAGTGCGGCAGCGATCTCCTCTTCGTTGTACCCATATGTTCTGGCCGACTCGACCAACTGGGAAACCAACTTGTCGAGCGACCGCACATACTCACCGATACGAACGGCGTAGGAGTCGTCGTCGAGCATGAGGTTGCCGTTCCACGCGTCCGCGAGTCGCTTGCTCACGATGTCCTCGCCCGGTGCGTCGATCCGCAGATCGCGAAAAGCGTCGCGGGTCGACTCGCCGAAGGTTTCGACCTGGGTGCGGATGATCTTCGCCGCGGCTAGGACGTTGTCGTGGTTGACCACGAATTTTCCGCCGCTGGGGCCGTTGCCCATGATCTTGGCGGCCATGTCGAGGGCGGCGCCCGCGACGGCGTTGAGCGAAGCGCCGATGTCCATCTCACGCACCCCCGTACGCATCGTGATGATGTCGTCTCGTTTCGCAGGCTACCAACGGCGTGGTGATGCCTACCTGAACTTGACGGAGAAACCGGCGCTTCGGTTCCCTTATCCGGCGACGGGGACGCCGATTTCACCGCGTTGGGCGCGCAGTGCGATGTCGGTTCGGTGGTGCGAGCCGGGGAGGTGGACGGCGTCGACCTTGCGGTAGGCGTCGGCGCGGGCGGCTTCCAGGGTCGGGCCGGTGCCGACGACGGCCAGGACTCGGCCGCCCGCGGAGATCAGGGCGCCGTCGTCGCGGCGGCGGGTGCCCGCGTGCAGGACGCCCTCGGCCTCGGCGCCGGTGATGGTGTCGCCGACGCGGGGGCGGCTCGGGTAGCCGTCGGCCGCGATGACCACGGTGACCGACGCGCCGTCCGCCCACTCCAGGGGCGGATGGGCGGCCAGCTCGCCGCGGGCGGACGCGCGCAGCAGCAGCGACAGGGGGCTGCGCAGCAGCGCGAGCACGGACTGGGTCTCCGGGTCGCCGAAGCGGCAGTTGAACTCGATGACCTCGGGGCCCTTGCTGGTCATCGCGAGCCCCGCGTAGAGCAGGCCGGAGAACGCGCAGCCGCGGGCGGCCATCTCGTCGACCACGGGCTGGATGATGCGGGCGACGACGTCGTCGACCATGCCGTCCGGGGTCCAGGGCAGCGGCGCGTAGGCGCCCATGCCGCCGGTGTTGGGGCCCGCGTCGTTGTCGCCGACCCGCTTGAAGTCCTGAGCGGGGAGCAGCGGGACGACGGTGCCAGCGGTGTCGACCACGCAGAAGAGCGAGACCTCGGGGCCGTCGAGGAACGACTCGAGGAGCACAGGGTGACCACCGTCGAGCAGGGTCATCGCGTGGGCCCGGGCGGCGTCGAAGTTGGGGGTGACGACGACGCCCTTGCCCGCGGCGAGGCCGTCGTCCTTGACCACCCAGGTCGGGCCGAAGCGGGCCAGCGCGGCGTCGAGGCGGGCCGGGTTGTCCACGATCTCGCTGTGCGCGGTCGGCACCCCGGCGGTGGTCATGATGTCCTTGGCGAACGCCTTGGAGCCCTCGATCCGGGCCGCGGCGGCGCTCGGGCCGAACGCGTCGATCCCGGCGGCGCGCACGGCGTCGGCCACGCCCGCGACCAGCGGGCCTTCCGGGCCGATGACGACGAGGTCGGCCTGCCAGCTCTTGGCGAGCTCGGTCACCGCGGCTGGATCAGCCGGGTCGACGCCGTAGCTCTCCGACAGCGCGGCTGTTCCCGCGTTGCCCGGGGCGCAGGCCAACGCGGTCACCTCGGCGTCCTTGGACATAGCAAGGACCAGGGCATGCTCGCGGGCGCCAGACCCGACTACCAGGACACGCACGAGCGGGAAGCCTAGATGCTCGGCCGGGCGACGTGAAATCGAGCGCCCAAACTAGAACCTTCCCGATCACGCCAGCGATCGTTCTACAATCCTATGATTCTACAAGTGAACGAAATGGGTTGTTGAATTGTAGGATTGTAGAACTGTTGAATCGGCGGAGTTTCCGGGCGTTCATCCGCAGGTGGGCCGCGTTTCGCCCAGGCGTGGCTCCGATGTCGCGGCGTGGGACGAGGGTGGCCCGGTCACCACATTCCAGGAGGTCACCCATGCTCCGATCGGTCCGGTTAGCCGGTGTCGCCGCGTCGGCTCTCGCCATGCTCGGGGTCGCCACGCTGAGCACCGCCAGCGCGTCGCCCGAGCACAATGACGACCGGCACCACTCGGCGCTGCCCCTGGTGCTCGGCCACCGCGGCGCGTCGGGCTATCGGCCGGAGCACACGCTCGCCTCCTACGAGTTGGCCGCCCGCATGGGTGCCGACTACATCGAGCCCGACCTGGTGCCCACCAAGGACGGCGTGCTCGTCGCCCGGCACGAGCCGGAGATCAGCGGCACCACCGACGTGGCCAACCACCCGGAGTTCGCGGACCGCAAGGCCACCAAGAGCCTCGACGGCGTCCAGGTCACCGGCTGGTGGACCGAGGACTTCACCCTCGCCGAGCTGAAGACCCTGCGCGCGGTTGAGCGCATCCCGGCGCTGCGCCCGCGCAACGCCGTGTTCAACGGCCGCTACGAGGTCCCGACGCTGCAGGAGGTCATCGACCTCAGCAAGCGCCTGTCCCGTGAGCTGCACCGCGACATCGGCATCTACCCCGAGACCAAGCACCCCACCTACTTCCGCAAGCTGGGTCTTGAGCTGGAGCCGAAGCTGGTCACGGCGCTGACCCGCAACGGCCTCAACCACCCGCGCGCGAAGGTGTTCGTGCAGTCCTTCGAGGTGTCCAACCTCAAGGCGCTCAAGGGCAAGCTGCGGGTTCCGCTGATCCAGCTGACCTCGGCCACCGGCGCGCCGTTCGACTTCACCGACTCGGGTGACCCGCGCAAGTACGCCGACCTGACCACCCCGGCGGGCCTGCGTGAGGTCGCGACCTACGCCTACGGCATCGGCCCGGCCAAGGACCAGGTCATCCCGCGTGACGCGGCAGGCAACCTGGCCGCGCCGTCCGCGCTGGTCGGCGACGCGCACGCCGCGGGCCTCAAGGTCCACCCGTACACGTTCCGGGTGGAGAACAACTTCCTGCCGACCAGCCTGCGCTCGTCGGCCAACCCGGCTGACGCGGGCAACCTGTTCGCCGAGCTGGACGCGTTCTGGGCGGCGGGCGTCGACGGCCTGTTCACCGACAACAGCGACATCGCCGTCGAGTCGCGCGACGAGTACTTCGGCGGCTGAGTGACCGTCGGCTCCCGGGTAGGCCTAGACCACCCGGGAGTCGACGTAGCACCAGCGCCAGGTCTCGCCCGGCTCCCAGGAGCGGACGATCGGGTGCCCGTCGGCGGCGGCGTGGCTGGAGGCGTGTCGGCCAGGACTGGAGTCGCAGCACGCCACGTGTCCGCAGGTCAGGCACTGGCGCAGGTGCACCCAGCCGGTCTTCCCCGCGGCGCGGCAGTCGGCGCAGTAGTCCTCGGCGTCCGCCTCGACCTCGACGGGCAGCGTGGCCACGTGTTCACAGCTCATCGCGCGCTCCTTCCCTGTCCCGGGTCATCCTGACGCAGTGGACCTCCTTCTGCTGCTGGCGGGCTCGCTCGCCGTGACCGCGATCGCCCGCCGGGTCGAGTGGCCCGCGCCCCTGCTGCTGGTGGCCGTGGGGCTGGCGGTGTCGTTCGTCCCGGGTATGCCCGAGTTCCGGCTGAACCCCGAACTGATCTTGG
Organism: Actinokineospora sp.; assembly: GCA_035540215.1. Lineage (GTDB taxonomy): Bacteria > Actinomycetota > Actinomycetes > Mycobacteriales > Pseudonocardiaceae > Actinokineospora. The sequence goes on from DATLIA010000028.1 coordinate 7,384, forward strand.
TCTTGGTGCTTTCGCCGTTGCTGTACTCGGCCGCGCTGGAGAGCTCCTACCTCGACATACGCGCGAATCTGCGTCCGATCGGCTTCCTCGCGATCGGGCTCGTGCTTGCCACCACCGCCGTCGTCGGGCTGGTCGCGCACTGGGTCGTTCCTGATCTTCCGCTGGCCGCCGCGCTCGTCCTCGGCGCGGTCGTCGCGCCGCCGGACGCGGTCGCGGCGGTGTCGATCGGCCGCAGGCTCGGGCTGCCGCGGCGGTCTATGACGTTGCTCACCGGCGAGAGCCTCGGCAACGACGCGACGGCGCTGACCGCGTTCAAGGTCGCGCTCGCCGCCGCGACGGGCACCGCGGCGTTCTCGTGGGGCGAGGGCGTGCTGACGTTCCTGGTCGCCGCGGTCGGCGGCGTCGCCATCGGACTCGCCCTCGGCGTGGTCGTCCACGCGATCCGGCTGCGGCTGGGTGACGGCGTCCTGGAGAGCGCGCTGGGGATGCTCGTGCCGTTCGGCGCCTACCTGGCCGCGGAGGAGGTCCATGCCGCGGGCGTGCTGGCCGTCGTGGTCGCCGGGCTCTACCTGGGACACAACGCCCCCGCCGCGGGCTACGCGACCCGCCTGCAGGAGACAGCGGTCTGGCGCTCGGTCGACGTGCTGCTGGAATCGCTGGTGTTCGCGCTGATCGGGCTGCAGCTGCGCACGGTGATCGCCGACGCCCGGCCGGACTGGACACTCGTCGGCGCGTCGCTCGTGGTGCTGGCGGCGGTGATCGTGGTCCGATTCGTGTGGATGTTCCCGGCGGCGTGGCTGCCGCGCGTGATCCCCAAGATCCGCGCCCGCGAGCCGAAACCGGGCTGGCGCCCACTGACGGTCATCTCGTGGGCGGGCATGCGCGGGGTGGTCTCGCTGGCCGCCGCCGCCGCGATCCCGCTGGAGATGCCCGGCCGCGATGTCGTGGTGCTGCTGACGTTCGTGGTCACCGTCGGCACGCTGCTGATCCAGGGCACCACCCTGCCCGCCCTGATCCGGCGGCTGGACGTGCGCGCCGACGACGCGTCGGACCGGGCGCTCGCCGAGGCCCAGGTGCAGAGCGCGGCGGCGCGGGCGTCGATCGACCGGCTGGACGAGGTGCTGGAGGAAGGCATCCCGGACCAGCTCACCGAGCGGCTGCGCGCCATCGCCGAACACCGGGGCAACGCGGCGTGGGAACGGTTGGGGCGTCAGGAGATGGAGAGCCCGGCGTCGGCGTTCCGGCGGCTGCGCCGGGAGATGCTGGCCGCGGAGCGGTCGGTGTTCATCGACGCGCGCGACAAGGGCGAGATCGACGACGAGATTCTGCGGAAAGTGTTGCGGGAACTGGACTTGGAAGAGGCCGCGCTCGCCCGGGAGTAGGCGCTCAAGGTTGGGTAATCCTCCGCTCGGCCGCGGTGACGCGAACGGGGCCTGTGTCTTGATGATCGACTGCGCTAGCAGTTGGTCGTCAAGACACAGGCCCCGTTCGCGTCACCTAGAAGCGGCCGAGCCGCGCCCCGGAGGGGGCGCCATGTCATGACGCACGATCGTCTGGTCGCGGCCGGGGCCGACACCGATCGCCGACATGCGGGCGCCCGACAGTTCCTCGAGCCGCTCGACGTAGGCGCGCGCGTTGGCGGGCAACTCCTCGAACGTGCGGCACTTGCTGATGTCCTCCCACCAGCCCGGCAGCTCCTCGTAGACCGGGACGGCGTGGTGGAAGTCGGTCTGCGTCATCGGCATGTCGTCGACGCGCTGTCCGTCGATCTCATAGCCGACGCAGACCGGCACCGTGTCCAGTCCGGAGAGGACGTCGAGCTTCGTGAGGAAGTAGTCGGTGATGCCGTTGACCCGGCTGGCGTAGCGGGCGATCACCGCGTCGAACCAGCCGGTGCGGCGCAGGCGCTTGGTGGTCACGCCGATCTCGCCGCCGACCTTGCGCAGCCGCTCGCCCATGTCGTCGGTGAGCTCCGTCGGGAACGGGCCGGAGCCGACGCGGGTGGTGTAGGCCTTGAGGATCCCGATCACCGTGGTGATCCGGGTGGGGCCGATGCCGGACCCGGCGCACGCGCCGCCCGAGGTCGGATTCGACGACGTGACGAACGGGTAGGTGCCGTGGTCGACGTCGAGCAGCGTGCCCTGGGAACCCTCGAGCAGCACGGTCTCGCCGCGTTCGAGGGCCTGGTTGAGCAGCAGCCGGGTGTCGGCGATGCGGTGGGCGAACTTCTCGCCGCAGGCCAGCACCTCGTCGACGACCTGGTCGGGGTCGAGCGCCTTGCGGTTGTAGACCTTGACCAGCATCTGGTTCTTGATGTCGAGCGCGGCCTCGACCTTCTGCCGCAGGATCTTCTCGTCCAGCAGGTCCTGCACGCGGACGCCGACGCGGGCGACCTTGTCCTGGTAGGCCGGGCCGATGCCGCGGCCGGTGGTGCCGATCTTGGCCTTGCCGAGGTAGCGCTCGGTGACCTTATCGATGGCAACGTGGTAGGGCATGATCAGATGCGCGTCCGCGGAGATCATCAGGCGCGAGGTGTCGACGCCACGGCCCTCCAGCCCGGCCAGCTCCTTGAGCAGCACCGTCGGGTCGACCACGACACCGTTGCCGATGACGTTGTTGAGTCCGGGGGTGAGGATGCCGGAGGGAATCAGGTGCAGGGCGAAGTTCTCGCCGTCGGGCAGCACGACGGTGTGGCCGGCGTTGTTCCCGCCCTGATAGCGAACTACCCACTGGACCCGCTCGCCGAGCAGGTCGGTGGCCTTCCCCTTGCCCTCGTCGCCCCACTGGGCGCCGATCAGCACGATTGCCGGCATGTGAAACTCCAGGTGTTGGCAATGGACGCGTGGACACCCGTACCCGGGCTGATTCGGGCGAATGCCGGTAATGAACACTAGACCAGGAGCGTGACGTGGGTGCACTCGTGCTGGCCTGCGGAAACCAGGCGGGGCCGGACCTCGGTGGCCGAGACGACGTCGAGGTGGTCGCGGTGCCGTCCCGACCGGCCCGCGCGGACGTGGATCCGCTGGTCAAAGCCCTCGACGACCGTCGGCTGGTGATCCAGGGCACCGACGCCGACCTGGCCGCGGTTGTGGTGCGGCTCATGCGGATGTCGCTGCTGTCGACGCCGATCGGGTTCGTCCCGTCCGGCCGGTCGGCCATCCCGGGCCTGTGGGGCATCCCGGCGGACCCGGCGTCGGCGCTGCGCGTGGCCCTGGACGGGGAACTGGACCAGTTCCCGCTGGTCCGCGACGACTCCGGTGGCGTGCTGGTCGGCCTGGGTGTCCTTAAATCGGTGCGCGGCGTGGCCTACTGCGACGACACGACCGCGCTGCGCGGACGGGCGAAGCGGATCGAGGTCGTGCCGGACCCGGAGAGCGGGCTGGCGGTGCGGGTCGTCCGGTCCGGGCTGCTGGGCAAGCGCGTGGAGATCCAGGGGCGGGCGTTCCAGGTCGGGTGCTTGCCGGTGATCCCGGAGTCGAATGGGGCGGCGCATCCGCGGGACGTGTCGCGGTGGACCTGGTACCGGCACACTGAGGACCTACGGATCGCCCGCGGGCTGGTGTGACCCGGACGCTGTCGGCCTGATGATCCTGGCTGACTCGTAGTGCTGGCCAACCGGCAGCGGATCCGCAGTTGGGGACCGGCACGGCCGCCCACCAGTCGGCCCAGTCCCGCTCACCTGCCTCCAGCAGGGCGGAGAGCGGTTCCAGGTAGTCGGCCGGGACGTCGTTGACCGGACCTGAGCCGGAGAAGCGGATCTCGCTGGGCTGTTCTTCGGCGCCCGCACCGCGCCCGACGACCGTGACCGGCGTCCGCGGCGGATCGACCGGGCCGAGTGCGTCGGCGGGCGGCGGAACCAACGCCGTGAGCTCGTGCCGAACCTCGCCGCTGGAGTCCCCGAAGGGGTTGACGAAGGGATGGATCCGAACGGCGGACCGGCCGTCCCAGCGCAGGGTGGCCGCGGTGCGTTTGAAGCCGTCGAAGGTGCTGAATCCCTGTGACTCCGCGGTGTGGCCGAGCACCACCGCGCCCGCGCGTTCCCGGATCTCCACCGAGACGCGCCCGTAGCCGTCATCGGCGAGCCTGAAGGTCGCCCGGGCCTGGAGGCGGCGGTCCGGGCTCGCCTTCCAGTCACCTGACCAGGTGAACGTCAGACCAGCGTCGAGCGTGTGGCGATACGCGGCCGCCAAGACCTCGGCGTCCCAGCCACGGCCGCGGGCGAGCCTGAGCAGCGACTGGTGGACGACCTCCAGGACGAGCGCCCCGCGCTCCTGCGCGGTCAGCTCGTGGACGCCGCGGGGCAACGTGATCCTCGCGAACTCGAAGCCGTCCGGAGGATCCAGGTAGACCTCGCCGAGCAGGCCTTCTCGGGCCGGGTCGACATGAGTGAAGAACCGGACGCTTGGTGTGCGGTTCTTGATGCGGCCTGCGGCCATGCCCTCGCTATAGCGCTCGCAAACCCTGCGGGCGGTCTTGACGAAGGCGTCCTCCTCGGGCGTCTCCGCCCACGGACGGTCCGGGAAACCGGTCATCGGCCAAAGCTCGACGGTCCGCAGAACGGCCACCAAAACCTCCGCAGCGTGGTCAAGAACTTTCACAGTAAGTCTTCAAGGTGTCACCCTTTGGTATGACGGGTGCCACTTGGCGCCGACACGGTTAGCGAGTTCTCGTTGCCCCACAACGGAGGAACCATGTCGAAGACCCGAGCCATTCTCGGATCCTTACTGTTGTCCGTCGCCATGACCATCGGGCTCGCCGGGGTGGCCAGTGCCACCCCGCCGTCGATCCCCAGTGAGTCGACCGCCCGGGCCGAACTGGCCGCGCTCACCGTGGCGGCGGACGGCTCCATGACCGGCTACTCGCGGGACCTGTTCCCGCACTGGATCACCATCTCCGGCTCGTGCAACACGCGGGAGACCGTTCTCAAGCGCGACGGCAGTGGCGTCGTGACCGACTCGTCCTGCGCGGCGACCTCGGGTAGCTGGTACAGCCCGTACGACGGCGCGACCTGGCACAACGCCTCCGACATCGACATCGACCACGTGGTCCCGCTGGCCGCGGCGTGGCGGTCGGGTGCCAACGCGTGGACCACGAGCAAGCGGCAGTCCTTCGCCAACGACCTGAGCTACCCGCAGCTGATCGCGGTCACCGACAACGTCAACCAGTCCAAGGGCGACCAGTCCCCGGCGACCTGGAAGCCGTCACTCACCTCGTACTGGTGCACCTACGCCAAGATGTGGACGCACGTGAAGTACAAGTACGCGCTGCGGGTGAACTCGGCGGAGAAGTCGGCGCTGCTGAGCATGCTCAACTACTGCTGATTGGACGCCTGATGTCCGAGTACACCTCGCCGCTGCACGCCGGTCCCGGCGTGATGACCGAGGAGGCGGGCGTCGTCACCGGCGACCTTGAGCTGCACACGGCGATGGGCCCGGACGGCGCGCTGACCGTCAAGGTCCGCTACCTCGGCGCGGCGGAGTGGTACCGGGTGCGCGGCGGGCAGTGCAAGCTGGCCGACCCCGCTGACCACGGGCCGGTGCACACCCTGCTGGTGGGCGTGCTCAACCGGCCGACCGGCTGACCGATGAGCCCGCCCCGCTTGACCGCGGGGCGGGCTCTGTCCGTCAGTGGGGGGCGGTCGGGTCGGAGTCGGTGAGGAACTTCGAGCAGCGCTCGTACTCCTCGGCGTCGTCGATCGCCTTGGCCGCGCGGGCCAGGGCGGCCAGCGCGCGCAGGAAGCCCTGGTTGGGCTCGTGCGTCCACGGGATGGGGCCGAAGCCCTTCCATCCGGAGCGGCGGAGCTGGTCGAGGCCGCGGTGGTAGCCGGTGCGGGCGTAGGCGTAGGCCGCGACGTTCTCACCGGCGGCGAGCGCGTTCTCGGCGAGCGCGGCCCACGCGGCGCTGAAGTCCGGCCAGCGGGCGGCCACCTGCGCCGGGTCGGTGCCGCTGTCGAGCATGTCGCGCGGCTCGACGCGGTCGGGGAGCAAGGTGGGGTCAGGTCCAAGCAGATTGCCGGTCATGCGGCCATCCTGCCCCATCCGCGGGCCACCCGGCCGCGACACCGTCCGTAATCGGTCTGATCCTTGATGTCACCGACCCTTAAGGGAAACCCGGAAATCGCTCACGAACGTGTGGGGCCGACTATCCGTTCTCAGCTCCAGAACGCCATGATGACCGGGTGAACACGGGGAACGCAGCGATCGACGACCCGGCGGGCAAAGGGCCTGTCGGTCAGTTCAAGGATTTCTTCCGGCTCCATTGGACCCGCGGCGCCGCGGGTCGGGAGACGCCGGAATGGGTATGGCATTTCGCCTACCGGACCTGGTTGATCGCCTTGTTGTTCAAGGTACTCGGGTCCTCTTGGGACGAATCGTGGCATTTCAAGTTCCTGCGCGACGACCTCGCGCCGCCGCACCTGATCAACACCGTCGGCACCGGCATCGCCGTGGTGCTGGTCGCGATCCACTCCTTCACCGGGATGGCCGCCACGAAGCGGTCCCAGCGGCTGCTGCAGTGGGGTCTCGCCGTCTTCCTGATCGCCGCGCCGCTCGACGTGATCAACCACCGGGTCAACGGCCTTGATCTGACCGCGTGGAGCCCGTCGCACGCGATGCTCTACTTCGGCACCGCGCTGATGATCGCCGGTCTGATCGACGGCTGGTACACGGCGGGTCCGGTCGGCAAATCCCGGCCGTGGGTGCTCGGCGCGCTGTGGCTGTTCTTCTTCGAGAACGTGCTGTTCTCGAATGGGCAGCAGGAATACGGCGTGCTGGAACTGCGGTCGTGCCTGCCGAACGGCGTGCTGACGATCGACAGCTGCTACGCCGAGCGGACCCTGCTGGAATTCGCCGCCGAGCAGATCGGCCGCCCGGTCGACTACCAGGCGATCGAGCACTTCGCGCTGCCGATCCCGAGTTGGGTGTACCCGATGTGGGGCATCGGCATGGCCGCGCTCGTGCTGGCGGTCGCGGCCAAGACGATCGGCGCCCGCTGGTCGGCCACCGCGGTCGCTGGGGTGTACGTCGCCTACCGCGCGGTGATCTGGCCGATGCTGACCGTGGCGGACTTCCCGCCGTCGACGGTGCCGTTCTACCTGGTGTTCGTCGGCCTCGCGATCGACCTGGTGCGCAGGCTGAACCTCGGGCACACGCTGGAGGCCGTGGCGGGAGCCGCCGCGGTGACGGTGCTCGGCCACGCGGCGCTCTACGCCCAGGACACCCTGATCGCCGCGCCGCCGATCGCGTGGTGGTCGGCGCCGATCACGTTCGCGCTGGTGGCGGCCCTGTGGTGGCTGGGCAAGCCAGTGGGCGCCTGGTTCACCAAGCGCCAGTCCACCGCGTCCGAGCCATCCCCGGCGACCCCTTCGACCCCCGCCGCCTGATCGTCCTACAATCCTAATGTTCGCATGTAGAATTGTTGAACATTAGGATTGTAGGATCTTGGGATTGTAGAACAATACGACGAAGACCCCCTCCCATGGTTCGGGAGGGGGTCTTCGTCGTAGGTCAGCGCGGTGATCAGCCCGCGATCATGCGGCCAGCGGACTTCAGGTGCTCGCACGCCTGGGTGATGCGCGCGGCCATCGCCTGCTCAGCGGCCTTGAGGTAGCCGCGCGGGTCGTACGCCTTCTTGTTGCCGACCTCGCCGTCGATCTTGAGCACGCCGTCGTAGTTGGCGAACATGTGCGCGGCGATCGGCCGGGTGAACGCGTACTGCGTGTCGGTGTCGATGTTCATCTTGATCACGCCGTAGGTCACCGCCTCGTGGATCTCCTCCAGCAGCGAGCCCGACCCGCCGTGGAACACCAGGTCGAACGGCTTGGCACCGGCCGGGAGACCCAGCTTCTCGGCCACCACGTCCTGACCCTGCTTGAGGATCTCCGGCCGCAGCACGACGTTGCCCGGCTTGTAGACGCCGTGCACGTTGCCGAAGGTCGCGGCCAGCAGGTAGCGGCCGTTCTCGCCGACGCCGAGCGCGTCGACGGTCTTGAGGAAGTCCTCGGCCGTCGTGTAGAGCTTGTCGTTGATCTCGTTGTCGACGCCGTCCTCTTCGCCGCCGACGACCCCGACCTCGATCTCCAGCACGATCTTGGCCTTGGCCGCCTGCTCGAGCAGCTCGGTGGCGATCTGCAGGTTCTCGTCGAGCGGCACGGCCGAGCCGTCCCACATGTGCGACTGGAACAGCGGCGTCTTGCCCGCGTCGACCCGCTCCTGGCTGATCGCGATCAGCGGCCGGACGAAGCCGTCGAGCTTGTCCTTGGGGCAGTGGTCGGTGTGCAGCGCGACGTTCACCGGGTACTTCGCCGCGACGACGTGGGCGAACTCGGCGAGCGCGACCGAACCGGTGACCATGTCCTTGACCTTGGTGCCCGATGCGAACTCGGCACCACCGGTGGACACCTGGATGATGCCGTCGCTCTCGGCTTCGGCGAAACCGCGCAGCGCGGCGTTGAGTGTCTCCGTCGAGGTCACGTTGATTGCGGGGTAGGCGAACTCGTTCGCCTTGGCCCGGTCCAGCATCTCCGCGTAGACCTCAGGGGTGGCGATAGGCATCGGTGGGTCCTCCTCGGAAATGGCCTTGCGCCCGTCAGCGGCATCCTACGAGGCGGACATGTCGGACCGGTCGGGCAGAGTGGGCTGTGTGGCCAAAGCGACCTGGAGCGGCGAGCTGATCGCCGAGAGCGACGACACCGTCATCGTCGAGGGGAACCACTATTTCCCAGTCGACTCGGTGCGCCGCGAGTACCTGTGCCCCTCCGACACGACGACTTTCTGCCCGTGGAAGGGCACCGCGAACTACTACTCACTCGACGTCGACGGTGTGATCAACGCCGACGCCGCCTGGTACTACGCCGACCCCAAACCAGAGGCCGCGCACGTCAAGGGCCGAATCGCGTTCTGGCGTGGGGTCGAGGTCTTCGACTAGGCCATCAGTCCGATGAGCCGGTTGGCCGCGGCCGTGCAACGGTCGCGATCACCGGTGACCAACAGATCGAGCAAGATCCCTTTCAGGCCGCTGACCAGCACCGCGAAGGGTGGTCGAGGTGATGCTGCCGCTGGTCGACACCGCCATGACGGCGGGCCGCGGCACCCGGAAGATCAGCGCGGACGCCGCGGCCGACGCGACCCTGGCGGGCTTGAACCGCGACGTCGTCCGGGTCGGCTCCATCCGCACCCTCGCCGCCCTGCACCGGTTCGTCCCGCGCGTCGCGGCCAGGCTGATCCGCGACAAGTAAGTGTTACCTCGAATAACAGTTACTTGTGGTAGCTTACTCGCGGTAAGGACGCGACCGAGGAGGCTCACGATGGGTGCGACGAACCTGCTGGCCCGCAAGGCGAGCGTGCACGGCAAGGTCATCCTGATCACCGGAGCCGCCCGCGGCTTCGGCGCCGGACTGGCCAAGCGGTTCGCCGCCCAGGGGGCCAAGGTCGCGCTCGTCGGCATCGAGCCAGACGAGATGGCCAAGGTCGCCGCCGAGTGCGGGCCGGACGCCGCGGTGTTCGAGGCCGACGTGACCGACTGGGCCGCACTGGAGACCGCCGCCAAAGGCGTGGTCGAGCGGTTCGGCGGAATCGACATCGTGGTGGCCAACGCGGGCATCGCGGCGACCGGGTTCATCCGCTCGATCGACCCGAGGGCCTTCGAGCGCACCATCGAGGTCGACCTGCTCGGCGTGTGGCGCACGGTCCGGGTGACCCTGCCGCACGTGATCGAGCGCAAGGGCTACGTCCTGGTCGTCTCGTCGCTGGCCGCGATCACCCACGCGCCCGGCATGGGGGCCTACGCCGCGGCGAAGGCCGGGGTCGAGGCGTTCACCAACAGCCTGCGCGCCGAGGTCCGCCACCTCGGCGTCAAGGTCGGTGTCGCGCACCCGACCTGGATCTCCACCGACCTGGTCCAGGGCGCCGACCAGCACCCGGTGTTCGGCCCGCTGCGGTCGGCCATGCCCGGCCTGCTCGGCAAGACCTACCCGGTCGAGGTCGCGCTCGACGCGCTGGAGAAGGGCATCCTGCGGCGGGACCGCACGGTGCACGTGCCCGGCTGGGTCGGCGCGCTCAAGCTCGTCCGCGCGTTCCTCCCGCCGATCATCGAGATCGGCGCCAGGCTGCGCGGCAACCTGGTCGCGAAGGCCGACAAGGCAGCGCTGGCGGACATCGCCCGCCGCGGCGCCGAGGCCGCCTCACGTCCGGTCGGCGCGGGCGGACAGGCCGACGCCGATGTGACCCACAAGGTCGACTCGCACCGCTAGCCTGGTCGACGAGGAGGCGCTGATGTCGCGACGGGACCAGATCAAGTTGACGCCGCAGGAGGTCGCGGACTTCCTCGCCGGGGAGAAGGTCGCCAATGTCGCCACGATCGGCCGCACCGGCAGACCGCACCTGGTCCCGGTCTGGTACCTCCCGGACGGCTCGACGCTGACCACCTGGACCTACGAGTCCTCGCAGAAGGTGGCCAACCTGCGCAGGCTCGCCCAGGCGACTGTGCTGGTCGAGGCAGGCACCTCCTACGAGGAACTGCGCGGCGTGTCGCTGGAGTGCGACGTCGAGATCGTCGAGGACACCGAGCGGATCACCGCGATCGGCAGCGCCCTGACCGAGCGGTACACCGGCAGCCCGGAGGTGGCCGTGGCGGCGTCGCAGTTCGTCCGCGCGCAGGCGGCCAAGCGGGTCGGCCTGGTGTTCCGCCCGACCAAGGTCGTCTCCTGGGACCACGGCAAGCTCGGCGGAACCTACTGAGTCAGCGCGCGGACCACGGTGGCGCGGTAGCGATATCCGTCCTGGTCAGCGGCCTCGTAGTCGAACTCGACACGGTCGCCCGCGGCCAACACGCGGAAGCCGGGCATGTCGATGTGGCTGTAGTGCGCCCAGACCGGCTCGTCCAGCGAATCCGAGACGAGCACACCCCAGCCGTCCTCGACCGACCAGGACTCGACCTCGCCAGCGGTCACCTGACCGCCCACGGACCGAGCGCGATCGTCCACTCACGCACCGTTCGAGCAGCCGCGATTCCCTCGGTCGTGTACGGATCGACGGCGAGGATCGCGTCCAGTTCGTCGCGGTCGACGGCCTTGAGCACGACGAACCCGCCCGTGCCGTCGCCCCAGGGGCCCGCGGCGAGGACCTGGCCGGTCTCGACAAGAGTCTGCAGGTAGGCGCGATGTTGCGGGCGGACCTCGGCGAGGCGGTCGGCGTCGTCGATGTAGGTCGTGTCCACGGTGAACCAAGTCATGGGCGTGATGATCCCAGTCGTCTTTTCCGACCGTCGGCCGATGTGTTCGGGATCGCCGCCCGGTAAGGTTTGTCCGTGGCAGGGGATGGTGTGCAACCAGGTGATTACCCTCCGGCGCGCGGAAACATCGCGGAGCCGGGGCAACCGGTTGAGGGAAATGCCGAGCGCAGCGTCGAGCACACGCTGACCAGACTGCGGGCGATCGACCTCAAGAGTTCGCC
>DATLIA010000029.1:0-3661 GCA_035540215.1 Actinokineospora sp.
TCGCTCGCGCGCAGCATGTCCTCGCGCTCGACGACCTTGACCCGCTCGCGGCCTTCGGGCTCGCCGAGTGCGCGTTCGTGGGCGTCGAGGCGGTACCAGCCCTGCCAGGTGGTGAACGGCACGCCCTTGGCCTCGAGGAAAGCGGTCACGGCGTCGAGTTCGGGCTCGGGGGCCGAGACGAAGGCGTCGGCGTCGTCGAGCAGGCAGGCCACGGTCTCGTTGGCGTCGCCCTTGGTGTGGCCGATCAGGCCGACCGGGCCGCGCTTGATCCAGCCGGTGACGTAGGTCGCGGGCATGAAACGCGCCTTGCCGTCGGCGTCCTCGTCGGCCAGTACGCGTCCGGCCTCGTTGGGCACGGTGCCCGCCTGGTCGTCGAAGGGCAGGTTGGTGATGTTCTGCGACAGGTAGCCGACCGCCCGGTACACGGCCTGGATGTCCCAGTCCTTGATGACCCCGGTGCCCTTGACGTTGCCGGTGCCGTCGAGTTCGGTGCGTTCGGTGCGCAGACCGATCACCTTGCCGTCGGCGTCGCCGACGATCTCGGCGGGAGATTCGAAGAAGTGCAGGAACAGCTTGTGCGGGCGGTTGCCCTGGTCGCGGATGGCCCACTGCTCGAGGGTGTTGGCGACCATGTCGACCTGCTTGGAATGGCGACGCGCGGCTTCGGAGCCTTCGTCGTAGTCGATGTCCTCGGGGGCGACGATGACCTCGATGGTCGGCGAGTGGTCGAGTTCACGCAGTTCCAGCGGGGTGAACTTGGCCTGGGCCGGGCCGCGGCGACCGAAGACGTGCACCTCGAGCGCCTTGTTGCCCTTCAGGCCCTCGTAGACGTTCGGCGGGATCTCGGTGGGCAGCAGTTCGTCACCGGTCTTGGCCAGCACGCGCGCCACGTCGAGGGCGACGTTACCGACGCCGAGCACGGCGACCTTCTCCGCGTCCAGCGGCCACGAGCGCGGCACGTCGGGGTGCCCGTCGTACCAGGACACGAAGTCGGCGGCACCGTAGGAACCGTCGAGGTCGATGCCGGGGATGGGCAGGGCGCGGTCGGCGTTGGCGCCGGTGGAGAAGATGACCGCGTCGTAGAACTGACGCAGGTCGTCGAGGGTGATGTCGGTGCCGTAGTCGATGTTGCCGAGCAGGCGGACCTGGTCTTTGTCGAGGACCTTGTGCAGGGCGGTGATGATGCCCTTGATGCGCGGGTGGTCGGGGGCGACGCCGTAGCGGATCAGGCCGAAGGGCGCGGGCATGCGCTCGTAGAGGTCGATGCTGACATCGGCATCGGACTTCATCAATGCGTCGGCGGCGTAGATACCGGCCGGTCCTGCGCCCACGATCGCAATGCGGAGCGGGCGGGTCGCTGCACTCTGTTCGGTCATTTTCTACGCGCACCCTTTGGTCGAGAACTGTTGACGGCGTCGATTTAGCTTAGGCTAAGTTGACGATCCGGCTGCTGGCAGCTGCCTTCCGAGTCGGCAGCGCACCGCATTCTGGCGATTCTATCTGCGGCGTTGTGGCCACCCGGCGTGCGGTGTGGTTGCCCGCACCGGGTCTGTCAGGATTACAGCATGAACGAGGAGCAGACAGGCTCGGACGACCAGCCCATCGTGGTGGATCAGACCGACAAGCGTTCCATCGTCCCGTTCGTCGCGGCCGCGGTGATCGCGGTCATCGTGCTCATCGGCATCGTGCTCGGCGGTCTGCTCTCGCCCGCTGAGAAAAATGTCACAGAGGCCGACCGTCTCGCCGCCGCTGTCACCAACTATATCGACGCGCGCTCGCGCAGCGAGCTGCGTCCGCCGGCCGGTGTCGCCTGCCCCGGCTTCGACGAGGAGAAATCCGGCCTGTCGGAGCGGCTCGGCGGCCCGAAATCGGCAGTGACGATCGACAAGAAGAGTTTCGACAAGGCGACGGTGAACGGCGACCGGGCCAAGATCGACGCCACCGTGCAGATCGGCGACACGTCCGCCACCAGCACCTGGAACCTGACCAGGGTGGACGGCACCTGGCTGGTCTGCACTCCGTAGCACTGTTTGACACGGTGACCTGTGCCGGGGCAATCTCAGATCGCAAGGTCATGAGTACCAGCGCCAAGCCCCGGCTCGCTGGTCGGCAACCCTCCTCCGCGGTGGGGTGCTCCGGGTGACGACCTGGCCGTGTGCCCGGACAACCGGCACGGCAAGAGCGGATTCACGCAGGAGGTTTCGACATGACTTACGCCGGCGACATCACCCCTGAGAAGGCGTGGGAGATCCTGACCGAGCACCCCGACGCGGTGCTGGTCGACGTGCGCACCGAAGGCGAGTGGGCGCAGATCGGTATCCCCGACACCAGTTCGATCGAGCGCCCGGCCCACTTCATCGAGTGGGTCGACGGCACCGGAACCCGCAATCCGAACTTCGGCGCGCAGCTCGAGCAGGCGCTGGGTGATCGGCCGGACGGCGCGCCGGTGGTGTTCCTGTGTCGCTCCGGCCAGCGCTCCATCGGGGCGGCGACCGTGGCGACCGCGGCGGGCATCACCCCGTCCTACAACGTGCTGGACGGTTTCGAGGGCGGTCCCGACGCGTTCGGGCAGCGCGGCAGCGTCGGCTGGCGCGCGGTCGGCCTGCCGTGGCGTCAGGCATAAGGAGAACAGCATGATCACCGGTGGTTCGTTCGACAAGCCACTGCCCGAGGGCGTCGGCCCGGCCACTCTCGGCGTCCGCGGCGGCCTGCGCCGCTCCGGCTTCGAGGAGACCTCCGAGGCGCTGTACCTGACCTCGGGTTTCGTCTACGAGAGCGCCGAGGCCGCCGAGGCGTCCTTCACCGGCGAGGTCGAGCACTTCGTCTACTCGCGTTACGGCAACCCGACCGTGGCCATGTTCGAGGAGCGCATCCGGCTGCTCGACGGCGCCGAGGCCGCGTTCGCCACCGCCTCCGGCATGTCCGCGGTGTTCACCGCGCTGGGCGCGCTGCTGAAGGCGGGCGATCGCCTCGTCGCGGCCCGCAGCCTGTTCGGCTCGTGCTTCGTGGTGTGCAACGAGATCCTGCCGCGCTGGGGCGTGGAGACCGTCTTCGTCGACGGTGACGACCTCGAGCAGTGGGAGCAGGCGCTCTCGGTCCCCACCCAGGCCGTGTTCTTCGAGACCCCGGCCAACCCGATGCAGACCCTCGTCGATGTCCGCAAGGTCACCGAGCTCGCGCACGCCGCGGGCGCGAAGGTGGTGCTGGACAACGTCTTCGCCACCCCGCTGTTGCAGCGCGGCTTCGAACTCGGCGCCGACGTGGTGGTCTACTCCGGCACCAAGCACATCGACGGCCAGGGCCGCGTGCTCGGCGGCGCAATCCTCGGCGCCCAGGACTACATCGACGGCCCGGTCAAGAACCTGATGCGCCACACCGGCCCCGCGCTGAGCCCGTTCAACGCCTGGACCCTGCTCAAGGGCCTGGAGACGATGCCGCTGCGTGTGCGCCAGTCCACCGAGTCGGCGCTGCGGGTCGCCCGGTTCCTGGAGACGAACAAGTCGGTCAACTGGGTGAAATACCCCTTCCTCGAGTCCCACCCGCAGCACGCCCTCGCCACCGCCCAGATGTCCGGCGGCGGCACGGTCGTCACCTTCGAACTGGCCGGCGACGACGGCAAGAAGCGCGCCTTCGAGGTCCTCAACCGCCTGCGCATCATCGA
>DATLIA010000030.1:0-8411 GCA_035540215.1 Actinokineospora sp.
GTCCGTCGCGGGCACCGAGCCTGGCCAAGCTACGTGTTTCCACCCAACGGAGGACCACACCGCAATGGCCAAGTTGATCGCGTTTGACGAGGACGCGCGCCGCGGCCGGTCCAGCACTCGACGCACGCCGACCCGGTCCGCCTGCGGCCCCCGGTGCCCGCGGGCAGCACGGCGTTCGGCAAGGAGAGCGGCGGCAACCGGTGGGTGGCGCCCGTGCTCGTCGGGCTGGTCGCGGTCGGCCTGATCATCGGGGCGATCTTCTTCCTGTCCAACCCGGATGACGGCCAGAATCCGCAGAACCCGCAGACCACGGGTCCGTCGATCCCGGTCGGGCCCGGCACCGGCGACGAGCCGACGTCCAGCGGGAGCAAGCCGAGCACCCGCAAGACGCTGCCGTCCATCTCCGTTGTGGCGCCGCCCTCCAACTAGGGGGCATTTCTTGCACTCGATACCTCCGAGTGCTAAAAATGAGTTAGCACTCGGCCTCTCCGAGTGCCAAAGGTCGGGACGGTGAGGCCGGCGCATGATGCCGGTCGTCCGTCGCGGGCACCGAGCCTGGCCAAGCTACGTGTTTCCACCCAACGGAGGACCACACCGCAATGGCCAAGTTGATCGCGTTTGACGAGGACGCGCGCCGCGGCCTCGAGCGCGGCTTGAACATCCTCGCCGACACCGTCAAGGTGACGCTCGGCCCGCGTGGCCGCAACGTCGTGCTCGAGAAGAAGTGGGGCGCGCCCACCATCACCAACGATGGTGTGTCGATCGCCAAGGAGATCGAGCTCGAAGACCCGTGGGAGAAGATCGGGGCCGAGCTCGTCAAGGAAGTTGCCAAGAAGACCGACGACGTCGCCGGTGACGGCACCACCACCGCCACCGTGCTCGCCCAGGCGCTCGTGCGCGAGGGTCTGCGCAACGTCGCCGCCGGTGCCGACCCGATGGCGCTCAAGCGCGGCATCGAGATCGCCGTCGAGGCGGTCATCGAGCAGCTGCACAAGTCCGCCAAGGAGGTCGAGACCAAGGAGCAGATCGCCGCGACGGCGAGCATCTCCGCGGGCGACACCACCATCGGCGAGCTGATCGCCGAGGCGCTCGACAAGGTCGGCAAGGAAGGCGTCATCACCGTCGAGGAGAGCAACGCCCTCGGGATGGAGCTTGAGCTCACCGAGGGTATGCGCTTCGACAAGGGCTACATCTCCGGTTACTTCGTGACCGACCCCGAGCGTCAGGAAGCGGTCCTCGAGGACCCGTACATCCTGCTGTTCGGCGGCAAGATCTCCTCGGTCAAGGACCTGCTCCCGCTGCTGGAGAAGGTCATGCAGGGCGGCAAGCCGCTGCTGATCATCTCCGAGGACGTCGAGGGCGAAGCCCTTGCCACCCTGGTCGTCAACAAGATCCGTGGCACCTTCAAGTCCGTCGCCGTCAAGGCCCCGGGCTTCGGCGACCGCCGCAAGGCGATCCTGCAGGACATCGCGATCCTGACCGGTGGCCAGGTCATCTCCGAGGACGTGGGCCTCAAGCTGGAGAACGCCGACATCGCGCTGCTGGGCAAGGCCCGCAAGGTCGTCGTGACCAAGGACGAGACCACCGTCGTCGAGGGTGCGGGTGACGCCGAGCAGATCCAGGGCCGCGTCAACCAGATCCGCGCCGAGATCGAGAAGTCGGACTCGGACTACGACCGCGAGAAGCTCCAGGAGCGCCTGGCCAAGCTCGCGGGCGGTGTCGCGGTCATCAAGGCCGGTGCCGCCACCGAGGTCGAGCTCAAGGAGCGCAAGCACCGCATCGAGGACGCGGTGCGCAACGCCAAGGCCGCCGTCGAAGAGGGCATCGTCGCCGGTGGTGGCGTGGCCCTGCTGCAGGCCGCTGAGATCGCGTTCGCCGGTCTGAAGCTCGAGGGCGACGAGGCCACTGGCGCCAACATCGTCAAGGTCGCCGTCGAGGCGCCGCTCAAGCAGATCGCGATCAACGCCGGTCTTGAGGGTGGCGTCGTCGTGGAGAAGGTCAAGGGCCTCCCGCAGGGTCACGGCCTCAACGCCGCGACCGGCGTCTACGAGGACCTGCTCGCCGCTGGCGTGCCGGACCCGACCAAGGTGACCCGCTCGGCGCTGCAGAACGCCGCGTCGATCGCCGCGCTGTTCCTCACCACCGAGGCTGTCGTCGCCGACAAGCCGGAGAAGGCCGGATCCGCCCCCGCGGGCGACCCGACCGGTGGCATGGACTTCTAAGTCCACGTCTGGTGTTTAGCTAGCTGACGAAGGCCCGGTCCGGTTGGACCGGGCCTTCGTGCTTGTCAGACCCGGTTCAGCCGGTCCAGCCAGCGTCGTTCGGTTTCGGGGTCGGCGGCCGGGACCGCGTCGGGGAACGGGGCCGCTTGAGGCACCGACAGCCAGCCGTCGACCGGGGTCAGGGGGCTGGTGGTGACGTCGTCGGTCAGCAGGGACAGCGTGGCCAGGCCGCACGCGTGGTGCAGCTCGGGCAACGCCGCCGCGAGGGCGACTCCTGCGGCCAGGCCGACGCTGGTCTCCAGTGCCGACGAGACCACGACCGGCAACCCGCACGCTTCGGCCACCGCGAGCGCCCGGCGCACGCCGCCGAGGGGGGCGACCTTCAGGACCGCGATGTCCGCCGCCCCCGCCAGCGCTACTCGCAGCGGGTCTTCGGCGCGGCGGATGGACTCGTCGGCGGCGATGGGGACGTCGACGCGCTTTCGGACGGCGGCCAGTTCCTCGATCGTGCGGCACGGCTGTTCGACGTACTCCAGGCCGCCCGCCGCCCGGTCCAGTTCGCGGATCGCGTGCACAGCCGTGTCGACGTCCCACGCGCCGTTCGCGTCGACGCGGATCGCGCCCGGACCCAATGCGTCGCGGACGGCCGCGACCCGGTCGCAGTCTTCCGCGAGAGGGGACTCGGCGACCTTGACCTTCGCGGTGCCGCAGCCCGACGCCTTGACGATCTCGAACGCGCGCTCCGGGGAGACCACCGGCACCGTGCAGTTCACCGGGATCCGGTCGCGCACCGGCGCGGGCCAGCCGACATCGGCCGCCTCGCGCGCGCTGGCCAGCCACGGCGCGGACTCGGCGTCGTCGTAGTCCCAGAACGGGCAGAACTCGCCCCAGCCCGCGTCGCCGCGCAGCAGGACGCCCTCGCGGACGGTGATGCCACGGAAGCGGGTGCGCATCGGGATCGAGTACACGCGAACGTCAGCCACGGGCACTACCTTGGCAGACATGGCAGCCAAGCCGCCCGCCGCCGAGATCGACGTCGGCCACCGCACGGTCCGGGTCAGCAACCCGGACCGGGTCTACTTCCCCGCGCGCGGGGAGACCAAGCTCGACCTGGTCAACTACTACCTCTCGGTCGGCGACGGCATCGTGCGCGCGCTGCGGGAGCGGCCGTGCATGATGCACCGGTTCCCGGCTGGCGTCGCCGGGGAGAAGGTCCACCAGAAGCGGGTCCCGCACGGCGCGCCGCCGTGGCTGGAGACGGTTCGGGTCGACTTCCCGCGCTACGGCAGGCACGCCTACGAGCTGTGCGTGACCGAGCTGGCCAGCGTGATCTGGGCGGTCCAGATGTCGACCGTCGAGTTCCACCCGTGGAACTCCCGCCGCGCCGACACGGAGAAGCCCGACGAGTGGCGCATCGACCTCGACCCGGGGCCTGAGTGCGACTTCGCCACCGTCCAGCGGGTCGCGCACGTCGCCCACGAGGTGCTCGACGATCTCGGCGCGGTCGGCTGGCCCAAGACGTCCGGTGGCTCCGGCCTGCACATCTACGTCCGGATCGAACCCCGCTGGGGCTTCCAGGACGTCCGCCGCGCCGCCCTTGCCTTCGCCCGCGAGGTGGAGCGGCGCGCGCCGGACGACGTCACGACTGCGTGGTGGCGCAAGGACCGTGACCCGGCCCAGCTCTTCGTGGACTACAACCAAAATGCCCGCGACCACACCATCGCCAGTGCGTACTCTGTGCGCGGCGTGCCAGAGGGCCGCGTGTCGGCGCCGCTGCGCTGGGACGAGATCAACGACGCGCACCCGGACGACTTCACCATCGCCACCATGCCCGCCCGCTTCGCCGAACTCGGCGACCTGCACGAGGGCATCGACGACGCCGTCTTCGAGATCGATGAACTGCTGGAGTGGGCCGCCCGCGACGAACGCGACGGCGCCGCCGACCCTGGGGAGCCCGATGCCTGATTACGTGCTGTTCTGGGGCCACCGACCGCTGCCGGACGGCCGGATCGGCAAGCCGTGCCTGAGCCAGTGGTGGCCTGCGGAGTTCGTGGTCGACGGCACGCGCTACCCGACGGCCGAGCACTTCATGATGGCGGGCAAGGCCCGGCTGTTCGGCGACGACGCGATCGCCGAGAAGATCCTGGCCACCGACAGCCCCCGCGAGGTCAAGGACCTCGGCCGCGCGGTGTCGGGTTTCGACGCGGACCGCTGGACCGAGCACCGGTACCCGATCGTCGTGGCGGGCACCTACGCCAAGTTCAGCCAGAACCCAGCCCTCGCCGGGTACCTGATCGGCACCGGCGACAAGGTGATCGTCGAGGCGAGCCCGGTCGACCCGGTCTGGGGCATCGGCCTCGCCGCCGACCACCCGGACGCGCGCACGCCCGCGAAGTGGCAGGGGCTGAACCTGTTGGGGCAGGCGCTGATGGAGGTGCGCGCCCGCCTGCTGCTCGGCGACTGAAACGTTGGTCACACCCAGGAAGCAGCCCGCCGCGCCGGGTGTTGTGCGGGGTATGCGTATCGAGATCTGGTCCGACGTCGTCTGCCCGTGGTGCTACATCGGCAAGCGCAGGCTGGAGACCGCGCTCGCGGACTTCCCGCACCGCGACGAGGTGGAGATCGTCTACCGGTCCTTCGAGCTCGACCCGTCGGCCCCGCAGGTCGGCCACGAGTCGATCGCGGAGGCCCTGGGCCGCAAGTACGGCGGCGGCGCGGCGGCAGGCCGCCAGATGATGGCGAGGGTCGCCGAGGTCGCGGCCGAAGAGGGCCTGACCTTCGGCTACGACGACGCCGTCCACACCAAGACCATTGACGCACACCGGTTGCTGCACTTGGCGTTGACCGAGGGACGTCAGCTCGAACTCAAGGAAGCGCTTCTCGCGGCGTATTTCACCAGGGGCGAGTCCATGGGCGACCATGACGTCCTGCGCAAGGCCGCCGTCACCGCGGGGCTCGACCAGGGCCGGGTCGACGAGGTGTTGGCCAGTTCGGAGTACACGGCCGAGGTTCGCGCGGACATCGACCAGGCGCGCGCTTTCGGTGCGACGGGGGTGCCGTTCTTCGTGGTGGACCACAAGTTCGGGGTTTCGGGCGCGCAGCCCGCTGAGGTGTTCACGCAGCTGCTGGAGCGCGCTTGGACGGAGTCGCACTCGGCGATCTCGGTGCTGGCCGACGGTGAGGCATGCGGCCCGGACGGCTGCCCGGTGCCGTGAAATGAGTTGTCCACACCCTGTGGACAACTGGCCTTCGCGGCCGAAATCGTCACCCTGCCCCGGTAGACTGGCCAAGGGCCGTCCCCCCGGGGAAGGGTGGGGGCTGCGCTCGGGGTGTGTTGTCCCGCTTAGGGTTGGGGCATGCAGAGTGTGCGGCTCGTCGAGCAATGGCCCGTGGACAACGTCGCCGTGGCGGTCGTCGCCGCTGACGGGCGCGTGTTGGCCACGTACGGGGACCAGGATCGGGTGTTCCGGCTCGCTTCGGTGACCAAGCTCCTCTCCGCGTATGGCGTCCTCGTGGCCATCGAGGAGGGCGCGGTCGAGTGGGACCAGCCCGCGGGACCCGCGACTGTCCGACACCTGATCGCGCACACCTCTGGCCTCGCCTTCGATGTGCCGACGGTGCAGGCCGAACCGGGGACCCGCCGGATCTACTCGAACGCGGGCTTCGAGGTGCTGGCCGACTTCGTCCACACCGCCACCGGCATCCCCTTCGCCGACTATCTCGACGAGGGAGTTTTCGCGCCGCTCGGCATGACTTCGACCAAGCTGGAAGGGTCCGCGGGCGCGGGCGCGGTCTCGACAGCCGCCGACCTCGCCCGCTTCGCCGCCGAACTCCAGGCGCCGACGCTGGTCTCGTCACTGGGCGAGGCGACCACGGTGGCTTTCCCTGGGCTCAACGGGGTTCTGCCCGGTTACGGGATGCAGAAGCCCAACGACTGGGGCCTTGGCTTCGAGATCCGGGACGGAAAGAGTCCACATTGGACCGGGACGGCCAGTTCCCCGCGCACGTTCGGCCACTTTGGACAGTCAGGCACGTTCCTGTGGGTCGACCCGGTGGCGGGCGCCGCGTGTGTGGCGCTCGCCGACCGGGACTTCGGCCCCTGGGCGATCGAAGCCTGGACCTCGTTTACCGACGCGGTGCTGGCCGAGTTGGCCTGACCCCCGGGCGGGCAAGCGTGCCACCCGCGTACGCGGTGAACCTCGGTGTGTCCGCGTGGAAGCCGGGCTCGGGGTTCCAGTCCCACACCGTCTGTAGCTCCGGCCCGAGGACGCCCGCGGCGGCGTTCATCGCGGGCGGCGCGACGTCGCCCCACTGGCCGGTCTCCACCCGGTCGAGCAGCGTCCGCACGGTCGCGATCTCCTCGGCCGCGGTGAAGGAGCAGTGGTAGCCGCGGTCGACGTAGACCTGGCGCAGCATCGCCTGGTCGCGCACCTGCGTGCCGTACCAGGTGCTGTGCTCGGGCGGCACGGTGCCGTCGCCGGTGGTGTGCAGCGTGATCACCGGCCACGGCGTGTGCCCGCGGGGTGTCCCGTTGTGGGCGGTGTACGCCACGGCGCGCGGGCTCGCGGCGATTCGCGGTGCCG
This sequence comes from Actinokineospora sp., assembly GCA_035540215.1. Lineage (GTDB taxonomy): Bacteria > Actinomycetota > Actinomycetes > Mycobacteriales > Pseudonocardiaceae > Actinokineospora. Next base: position 6,806 of record DATLIA010000030.1, read on the forward strand.
CCGCGAGTGCCCGCAGGTCGGTGGCCAGGTCCAGGCCCGCGTCGCGGTAGGCCTGCTCGATCAAGGCGCGCTGGCTGGAGTCGGCGAGCAACGCGGTGTAGTCCACGCCCGTGTTCCAGGACGGGTTGCCGCCCGCGCGCAGCTCCAGGTCGGCCCGCGCCTGGCCCCAGTACCCGGCGTAGGTGTAGTAGCCGTAGAGGTATAGGTGCCGGATCTGGGACTCGACCGAGGCGGGACGCGGCGGCCGTGAGGTGAACCAGCCAGTTACGTCGGCGAGCCCGGCGGCCAGTGCCAGCCGCGCGCGTTTGTCGGGGGTGGTCATGGCCTGGTCGAGGACCTCGCGGACCCGCGCGGTGTTGGCCGCGGGGTCGGCGATGTCCGCCAGCCGCAGGTCGGGCGCGAGCAGGGTCTTGAGCGCGAAGCCGAAGTCGAGTGCGCTGTTGAACACCGACGCCGTGCCGCCGATGGCCCCGCACAGGGAGGCCACGCCGGCGAAGCGGTCAGGGTCGCGCTCGGCGAGCAGGGTGGCGATCAGCCCACCCGCCGACGCGCCCCACGACACGGTGCGGCGGGGCGTGCCGACGTGGGTGGTGAACCAGTCGAGCAGCGCCCGCTGGTCGCGCAGGCCGGATTCGACGGCCAGCCAGCCGAACGGCTGGGTGTAGCGGCTGGCCGCCAGCGCGTAGCCGTGGTCGAGCAGCCACTGTCTGGTGGCGGGGTGGTTGCTCATGTCGATGGCTTCGCCGGGCGGGAACTCCGCGGTGTAGGCGCCGTGGCTCCACAGCAGCAGGGTGCCGTTCCACCGCGACGGCACCTCCACTTGGTACCGCGCGCCACCAATCTGTCCACTATAGACAGTTGGTGCGGTCGGGGCTGCCCCGGCGGCGGGGACGCCGGTGAGCAGCAGTGCCGCGGCCACCGCGGCGATCAGTGCACGTCTGGCCATGTTTGGCCCTCCTCAGTTCGGTACGCGGTACCGTCGCGATGACCGGGCGTGGTGGGCAATGATTTTCGGCACGGCTGAAACGGGAGGCGCGGTGCGGATCTGGCTGACGGGCGACGACCTGGCCCGGACCCGGTTCGGGCGCAAGCTGTCGCCGCTCGGGTCGGTGGTACTCAGCACGCAGGCGCTGCGCGGCGGCGCGCCACCCCTGTACGACCAGTGGCGGCGGCTGGCCCGCGTCGGCGAGGCGATGCGCCCGCTGTTCGATGTCGTGCCCGCGGTCGGGCACATCCCCGACTACCTGACTCCAGTGGTGAGCGGTGGCATCGAGGCCGAGCTGGACGCACTGCTGGCCACCCCGCGCCGACGGATCGAGGCGCGGTCCTGGGCCTCCCGCCGTCTCGCCGACGGCGACCGCGACACGTGGCGCGCCCTCACCAACGCCATGCGCTGCTACTTCGACACCGTGCTCGCCCCGCACTGGGCGGCGATGTCGGCCAACCACCACGCCGACACCGCGCACCGGACCCGGCAGATCGGCGCGGCGGGCGTCGAGCGGGTGTTCAACACCCTGCACCCGGACGTGCGCTGGTCGAGCCCGGTCCTGGAGATCGCGGACCAGTCCGACGATGAGGTGGACCTCGGCGGACGCGGGCTGATCCT
>DATLIA010000031.1:0-52813 GCA_035540215.1 Actinokineospora sp.
CCGCGCACGCTTGGCCCGCGCGTGTCCGTCACCCGGCGGGCCGCGCGGGCTCAGTCGCGCAGGTTCGGCGCGTCCGCGACCAGGCGCAGATACGGGAGGTCATCGAGTTCGGCCGAACGAGTCGCCGCCCCGACCACCCGCAGTACCCAGGCATGACGACCCGGGTGCGCCGTCGCGCACGGCACGCACGACACAACGACCAAGCCGCCGTGTTCCACGGCCCGGTAACCCTCTTGCCCGAGCTGATGCTCACCGCTTCGGCAGGTCGCCGGGAACACGCTCACCCGGTTGCCCAGACCGTCCCCTCGATACACCACATCCGCATGCGCAGTGATCACATTGTCGCTGGTCCCAGCCCTGCCGCTCATGCCGGAAGCATAGCCCGCAATCGCACATATGTTCGACTTGGGGCTAGGCTGTCGCAGGCTCTCGGCAACCGGATCGGCGGGGATGGCCGATCCGCCGACGAGCCGCGCGAACTCCGGCGGGCGTGGCCTCGAACCCCGTGCCCGCCGGAGACCGCCGGTCGATTCGCCGTCCGACGAGCGTCGGGTCAGCGCGCGGGCGCGACAGTGATCGGTAGGACGCCGGAGCGGCGCCACGCCCAGTTCAACGTGGCCACCACGGCGTCGATCCACCCCGGCCGGTTCGCCACCCAATCCGGCACCGGACGGCGCATCGCCAGCAGCTCCGCGGCCAGGCACTCGGCCTCGATGAGTTCCTCGTGCGCGCTGTCCGTCCGTTCGGTCACCGGCGACCGAGCCATGCGCCACGGCCCCGACTCGGGCCGGACCGTCGCCGTGGCGATCCACCGACACGTCATCACCACACCGGCGAGCCGCCAGTCACTCGGGTGTGCGTCGGATTCGCACTCGGCCGCGAGCCAAACGCGCGCGAACTCCACGCGCTGCACCCGAAGGTTGCCGCGGGGGATGTTGTCGAAGTCCGCGCCGGACAGGTCCATGCCTCCGATGGTCGCACACCGCACCGACAACCACGGGTGTTGTTGTCCGCCAACGGATAGGGGCGGCCCTCCCTCTGCGGGAGGGGAGTGGTGCCGACCTTCGGTCGGCGCATGTCTTTCTACAACGCGGCAAACGTAGGTCATCGCCTCGGTGGGGGCACATAAGTCCGGCTACCACGACGCCACCTCACCGCAAAGGGGTCAAAACATTTTGGCCGCAAAGAGCGCGCGCCCAAAATCTTTTGCCCTTGATCCTTTGCGCCGAGCCTCCGGCGACGTGGTGGCCTGCGCCCGCGGTCAGGCCCCCCAAGAGCAGGGGGGACCAGACCACCGGCCCAAAGGCCGCGCAAGAGCCAAAACCCCCAGCTTGCACCGGAAGGACACCCGAGATGGCCCTCACCACCGCCGAGATCGACGCCAGGATCCGCGCCGCCTACTTCCAGCTCGCGCCCAGGCGGCAGGCATGGGTCGGCATGGTCGACCTGCGCGCGCTGCTCGCCGACATCAGCCACGCCGAGATCGACGACACCCTGCGCCACATGTCCAACACCGACGACCGGCGCGTGTTCCTCGTTCCCGAGTCCAACCGCAAGGTCCTCACCCAGGCCCACCACGACGCCGCGGTCCGCTTCGGCGGCGACGACAACCACCTCCTGGTGATCCTGCCCGACTGACCCGCCCGGGGGGCCACACCCGCCCGGTGTGGCCCCCGCGCCTATTTCCGACCCACCGACACATGGAGGAAGCCATGGGAACCGTCTACAGCGGACCGTACGCCGACCTGATCGACGCCTACAGCCACGAGGGCTACGCCGACCGCAAGATGCCCGACGGGCAGTTCACCAGCGGGGAATGGTCAGACCGCTACCCCGCCGACGCGCACGTCGCGTTCGTCGCCGCCTGCACCTGCGGATGGCACGCCGACATCGAGCACCCGCCCACCGACACCGGCGAGGAGGCCGCCTATGACCAGTGGCGCGCTGATCACCTCAATCCGATGGTGCGCGCCGAGGCCGCTCGCCACACCATCCGCGCCACCGACCTGCTGCCGTACCTGAACTCGCTGCGCCAGGCCGAGATCGTCGAGGGTGGCCCGCTGAGCGACCGGGCGCAGGGCCGCCTGGACACGGTCGAGGCCGTCGAGGAATTCCTCGACCTGCTCGCCGCCCAGTCCGCCCGGAACCCGCGCTGAGCGCAGTCAGCGCCACCGCCCGGACAACTCCCAACGCGCCAACCCTCGACCAGATCGGAGACCCAGCCGTGTCCTACACCCACATGACCAACCACAAGGTGAAGGTCACCTCCCGAGGCGTCCACGTCCGCACCCTGGCCTTGGTGTTCACGATGCCCGGCGGCGATGGCGTCCTGTTCGACGCGCCGTTGCTCATGCTCACCGACCGGTTGGCGATCACGCCGGATATCGCACCGGACAGCCCCACCACGCTGCGCATCAACTTGGCCCTGTGGTCCCCGGTCTACCTCGACGAGACCACCGTGGCTCGCTTCCCGGTCGGATTCCACGACCAGGCCACCGCCGTGCGCGTCTGCCGCGACTTCGACGCCGACCCGACCACCTCCTGGCACGACCCCGCCGACGTAATCCAGGCGTGGCTGACCGCCTGGGCTGCTGCGGCCGGGTCCACCCTGACCGACTCCTCCCGCAGCACCGACGTGGCCGTCGAGGGTGGGGAGTGACTGACATGACCAGGCACACCAACGCCCAGACCATGACCGGGGCCGTCCGGCCCGGCACCCTGCTCGCCGCCTACGCGACTCGACGAGGTGCGCGGGACCACAACATGGACGCGGCGGCCGTGTTCGCCGCCGACTGCGGTCTGGTCGGTGCTGCGGTCGTCGACGGCATCGGCAACGACCACGGTGGCGCGGCGACGATGCGTCTGCTCGCGCGGACCGCGGCGAGGATCGGCGTGACAAGAGGCCCGCTGGCCGGTGTGCTGGCCGCGGCGGCGCTGATCGAGGACCCCGGTGCCGAGGACTACAAGCCGGACGGGGTCCTGGTGCTCGCCGTCGCCGAGCCGGGCGCCCCCACCGTGTTGGGGTGGGTCGGTGACTCCCACGCCTACAGCTGGGACGGCGTGACCCTGCACCGACGGACCGACCCGCACACCATGGGCGCCTTCCTGCGGCAGAACGGTGACCACGACGTCGCCGAGCTGCACGACAACTGGGTCCGGATAAGTCTCGCCACGGCGACCGTGACCACCGTGGCGCTGTCCGAGGCACCGGCGGACGAACTCGTGCTGCTCGTGTCCGACGGCCTCGACGACCTGCCTGCCAGCGACCTCACCGCCCTGGTCCGCGACCTGCACAGAGATCCCCAGGCCCTGGCCGAGGCCATTGTCGCCGCCGCCCGCGCCGACTCCACCGGCTACCGCGACGACGCCACCGCCGTCGTCCTCACCAACGACCGTTCCTCGCACACCGACCAAGCGGAGGCGTAGGCCATGTCGCTCACGTTTACCGACATCTTCTGCGGCGCCGGAGGCAGCTCGATCGGCCTCACCGCCGCCGGGTTCGAGCTCAAGCTGGCCGCGAATCACTGGGATCGGGCGATCGAGACCCACGCCGCGAACTTCCCCACCGCGGAGCACCTGTGCGCCGATGTCTCGAACTACGACATGCGCCGCCTGCCCAAGACCGACGTCCTGTGGGCGTCGCCGATCTGCACCGAGATCAGCCCCGCCGGTGGGCGTCGCCGCACCAACCGCCAGCTCGACCTCCTCGACCAAGGCCCCATCACCAGCGGCGGGTTCGAGCGCACCAGGGCCACGTTCCACGACGTGATCCGGGCAACCGAGGTCCACCGCTACCGCGCCGTCCTGGTCGAGAACGTCGTCGACGTGGCCACCGACTGGGAACTGTTCGACTGGTGGCTGGCCGGGATGAAGACCCTGGGCTACGCGGTGCAGTTCGTGTCCGCGTCCTCGGCGCACATCGGCGGGGAGGGCAACCCGCACGCCCCACAGTGGCGCGACCGCCTGTATTTGATCTTCACGCGTGAGGGGGTGCGCAAGCCCGACGTCGAGCCTCGCCCGCTGGCCTGGTGCGCGGTGTGCGATCGGCAGGTGCGCGCGAAGCAGGCGTGGCGCAAGCAGCGCGTCCGCAAGATCGGCAAGTACCGGCGCCAGTACGACTACCGCTGCCCCAACACCAAGTGCCGCCACGCCCTCGTCGAACCGTACGTGCTGCCCGCGGCGGCGGCGATCGACTGGACCGACCTGGGTGTGCGCATCGGCGACCGCGCCGACCACGGACTGCCCGCGCTACGTCCGAACACGATCCGCCGTATTCAGACCGGCCTCGACCTGTTCGGCGAACCCACCATGGTCACCGTCAACCACACCGGCGACGACGACGGCCGCGCCCAACCCACAGCGTTCGCGCCCTGGCCCACGCGCACCGGCAAGATCGGCGACGGCCTCGCCTGCCCGCCCTTCCTCGTGCCCTCCGGCGGCACCTGGCGCGACGACCCCACCAGCATCGACACGCCGATGCCCGCGCGCACCACCCGCGAGAACGACGCCATCCTCTGCCCGCCCGACGAGGCCGGGACCGCGTTCTACGTGAAGAACTACGGCGGCCACGCCGACCCCAAACACATGGTCAAACCCACCGACCAGCAGCCGTGCGGGGCCATCACTGCCCACGACCACCACGCACTCGTTATCCCCTACCGCCGCGGCGCCAAACCCCACGGCGTCGACCAGCCCCTCTCGACGGTGGCCACTCGCGACCAGCACGCCCTCATGCGGCCCGCCGTCGCCGTCGAGGACTGCCGTTACCGCATGTTCCGCCCCCGCGAGCAGCTCCGCGCGCAGCGCTTCCCCGACAGCTACCTGGTCACCGGGAACGTCGGCGAACAGACCATGCAAGCCGGAAACGCCGTGTCCAGCAACGTCGCCCAGTGGCTCGCCCACCAACTCGCCCAGGTCCTCTAACCCGCCCTATGACGCGGCAGAGGGGAGGGGGTGAACCCGATGGCCTGCACCCACTGGCACTTCTACGTCCTCGCCGGAATCGCCACCTGCCTGGACTGCGGACACCAATGGCACATGTGAGCTTGAGCGAGCGAACTGCCGGGCGGAGGACGGGCAGGGGTTGTGACCGCCCCGCCCGCCGCTTCACATTAGCCCAGCAAGCAGCACCGCTGTCCATTCGACGTGAATCCTCAGCGATCAAACATCCGAGGGCACGAGAAGCGGGCGCTTCCGGCTCGCGTCTTATGAATCTACCTCGTCGGGCCGTTGCACGATGAAATAGTCATAGTATCGATTGAACGTCACGGCCCATTTGTCGAGAAATCCGTCGGTTCCAAGGATTCCTTGGAATGCCATTTGAAAAGTTTGGTCCAGAATAAAGGCCACACGCGCGGTCCAATGAATTTCAGGCTCCGAGACTAGACTCAAGTCGATGTGCTCGAACTGGACGCGACGATGGTCGCCGAGGAGGGCGATGCAGCCAGTTTCGGCGTCGACCCTGCCCAGATTTACAACCAGAGCTTCTGCTGCAGCTCGGTCGAACACCGTAATTGGCGAGCCTGTATCGATGAGTGCCTTTGTTCGCCAGAAGCCGTTTGGCTCGTGTCTCAACTCAACGTCAATCGTGGGACGAAGGACTGGGGGGTTTCCTTCCTCCCGATACGGGAATACTCCCGGCCTGGTCGGCTTACCCGACACCGATTACAATGGTGTCGGACCGCTGAGGGACGTACTGAGCGATGGCTTCCCGGGCCGCAGGTCCCTTCCGGAACAATTCGCTGACCAGTTCGCGGGAACTGTGGGCTGCCGCGATGACCTTGCCGTCCAAGACTGCAACCCAGTAGCCCTCCCAGCCGTCTAGTGCGGGGAGGCGCCGTTCGGGCTCGACACGCCTGCGTTTGGCCATACCATGACGGTACCCACATCGTCTAGCGACACGCCAGAGCAGAGTCCTCATATCTCACCTCGCGGTGCATCGTACAGCGATTCGCATTACGCTTGATGGTTGACAGTAGTCGGGCGGTGGAGACCTGTGATGTCACTCCGACGTGTGTCGGCCAAGTTGTTCGGGAACGAGAAGCTCGTCGAGGTCGTCCTGGCCTTGCATGCGGCCAACAACACCGCGACAGCCCAACAGCTTGCCAAGGCTACCGGGATTGATCACGCCATGGTTCGCGTCGTGCTGATCCGGCTCGTCGACGCCGGGCTTCTCGACGCGCTACCACGGGCCAACACGCGGGCCGCGCAGTACTACGCTGCGGACAACCACGGTCAGCCGTGGCTAGCTCTGTGCACGCTTGCTCGGGCCGTTTGGGTCGACGCGGAGATCGAGGCGTCGATCGCGTCTCCTCACCCAGATTCTTGATTCCCGAGCGACTGTCTGTGTTCGGCTGGGGGGTGGGACGGGCCATTCTGCCTCTCGATCAAGGGTGCGCCGCATGTTCGGTCCTCTGTGGACTCGATGGGAATCATGATGGGTGCGAGTGGGAGCCTGGCGTATCCATCCCGTGCACTCAATCAACCGAGAGGCCGGGCTCAGACTAGGCAGAACACCCCATATGGCCCCGACCAGCACTTTTGCAAGGCAGGGGTTAGGGGTTCGATTCCCCTCGTCTCCACCGACCTGACCAGCACGTATGCGGTAAACGCCGCTTCGCTCGCGACTGGCTGGCGCACTGTCAGCTCGTAGGTCGCGGGGTCCGAGTTGACGTACGCGGACTCGATCCTGGCGATGCTTCGGGAGCTTTGTCCACACGTGGCAGACGGCCTCCTGCCGGTCTGGGTTCGTAACCTCGCCTATCGGCTGGTGCTTCTGCAGAGGCCGGAGGAGCCCGCGCTGATGCGGGCGGCAGCTGAGAACCTGTGGATGCACGGCCCAGACTGGGATGAAATCGCAGCCGACCTGACGAGGCGGGCTGACGCCCTGGAGGGCAGCTGATCAGGCAATACGATCGGCACCCGTTGTCCATAGGGTTTCACTCGGTTTCGTTGTCGCATCGGCCGTTCCGCGGCCGTGGATAGAGTGGCGGTGTGGATCAAGAGGCTCGGCGACTTCTCGGTTCGTCCTTTGGTGCGGCGGCGGGGGCGTATGCCGAGCATCGCCCCGACTACGCGCAAGCTGCGGTTCGTTGGGCCCTTGAGTCCGCGCCTGGGTTGCGGGTGCTCGACGTTGGCGCCGGGACCGGGAAATTGACCGCCGCGCTGGTCGCGGTGGGGGCTGACGTTGTCGCGGTCGAGCCTGATCCGGCGATGCTGGCCGAGTTGCGGCGGACTTTGCCCGCCGTCCGCGCTCTGGCGGGTAGTGCCGAGGCGGTGCCGCTGCCGGACGGGTCCGTCGACGCCGTGGTGGCGGGGAATGCGATGCACTGGTTCGACATGGATGTCGCGGGGCCAGAGATCGCCAGGGTTCTTGCGCCCGGTGGCGTTCTCGCAGGCCTCTGGAACATCTTCGACGACCGGGTGGACTGGGTCGCCGAGCTCGATCGAGTGGGTGGGTGGGCGGCCATCGGCGGGCGTGACACGTTCAGCCGCTGGCGGGCTGAGACAGCGGGCGCGCACCTTCCGAGCGCGGGCCTGGCCGCCCAGTTCGGTGCGCCGGAGCAGGACGAGTTCCCGCATGGGCAGCGGCGCACCGCCGAGTCGCTTGTCGCGACCTTCGCGACGAAGGCGGGTGTGCTGCTCATGGCGGAGCCCGACCGGGAGGCCACGCTCGGGCGGATCCGCGACTTCCTCACGAGTACACCGGAGACCGCCGCGGGCGAGTTCACCCTCCCGATGCTGACCGGCGTGCTCCGCACCCGGCGACTGTGAGCCCCAGGCATGTTCCACGTGGAACATGCGGGTGCGGCCGAATGGCCGGGGTCTGGTTGACTGGCCGGGCTATGAAGCGACTTGTGATCTTTGCGGCGTCCCTGTTGGCGCTTGGTGGGTGCACGGTCGAGGCCGTGCCGCCGACATCCGCGTCCGTTCCGACCGTGCCGGTGCCGGTGGCGACCAGCCCGCCGCCCGCGACGAGTGTGGCGGCCGTGGCGCCTGCCGCGCCTGAGCCGGTCGCTGACGGGCCTTGTCCGTACCTGGGAAGCGGCGACGTGGCCGAGGCCAATGGGCAGCGGGTCACCAAGGTGCGCATCTCGGCTGACAAGCCGCATCCCGCGTGTTTCTTCTATCGGCCCGACGGCAGTGTCCAGCTGACCGTGCGGATCTACGCCGGTGACGCCGCGGTGGCCAAGGCGATTGTTGACGAGGCCGCACCGGTAGCTACGTCCGATCCGGCGAAGTCACCCCAAGGGTGGAAAGGCGGGTCCCTTTCGGGTGAGAAGGGCGCCGTGTACGCCGTGGCCAAGGACGGGACCGCTGTCGTGGTGACGACCAACCAGGCTCAGACCATCAAGGCTCGGCGGATCGTCGAGGCCGTGATCGCGAAACTCGGTCTTTAGACAGCACGAAGGGGGCGGCCCGTGGGCCGCCCCCTTCGCGATCGATGCCTACTTCTTGTCCGTGGAGATCGGCTCCGCGGGCCTGGTCTGACCGTTTCGGTCGACCGGCTGGGCCTTCTCCGCCGGGCGCGGCGCCGGGACCGGGTCCGGCTTGGCGACCGGCGCGGGGGCGCTCTGCTGCGCACGGCTGCGGAGGACCACTGCGGCCGCACCGCCCGCCGCGGCGATCAGGAGGAACAGTGGCCACTTGCGGCGGCCCTTGCCACCTTCCTTGGCCGATTCCTTCGCAGCGGCCTTGGCGGCCTTGATCTGGTCGCGCAGCTCCGACTTGTAGGCCTTGACCTGCGGCTTCAGCTCCTTCTTCAGCTGCTTGGCGCTGACGACGACCTGCTTGGCCGACAGTTCGGCACGGGCCTCGGCCAGGCCCTTGCCCGCCTTCTTGGCGGCCTTGGCCAGCTGCTTGCGGGCGCGGCGGGTCGTCTCGGCCATCTCGTCGCGGGCGACGTGGGCCGACTCGGTGAGCGCCTCTGCCACCTGGTGCGGCGACACGCCCTTCGCGGCCAGCTTGTGTTCGGCGGCCTGGGCCGCCTCTCCGGCGCGTGCGGCACCCTGGCGCACCGCGCGCCAGCCGGTGCCGACGGCCTTGCCCACCGTCTCTCCGGCCCGGGTCATGGCTTCACCTCGTTCATCAATGGACTCGTCCGACACCTTCAATCCTGCCCCTTCCCGACAGATCCCGCCGAAGATGGCACGATGGGGCGGTGGCAGACAGCAACGCATCCCTCGTTGGGACGAAGGTCAAGGCCACCCTGCACACCTCGCAGGGTGACATCCACCTGACCCTCCTCCCCGACCACGCCCCCAAGACAGTGGCCAACTTCGTCGGCCTGGCCGAGGGCACCAAGGACTACTCCCAGAAGAACGCCCAGGGCGGCAAGGAAGGCCCGTTCTACGACGGGTCGATCTTCCACCGGGTGATCGACGGCTTCATGCTCCAGGGCGGTGACCCGACCGGCACCGGCCGCGGCGGTCCCGGCTACGAGTTCGCCGACGAATTCCACCCGGAGCTGCAGTTCAACAAGCCCTACCTGCTGGCCATGGCCAACGCCGGGGCCAACACGAACGGCTCGCAGTTCTTCATCACGGTGGGCCCGACGACGTGGCTGAACTTCAAGCACACGATCTTCGGTGAGGTCGCCGACCAGGAGTCGCGGACGGTGGTGGACACGATCGGCCATCTCGCGACCGGGCCGAACGACAAGCCGCTGACCGACGTCGTCATCACCAAGGTCACCATCGAGCGCGGCTGAGGACTCCATGTCCACCCCGCACGAACCGACTGGAACGCAGGCGGGCCTGCCCGCCTGCGTTCGTCACCCCGGTCGCCCGACCGGGCTGCGCTGCACCCGGTGCGACCGTCCGGCCTGCCCGGAATGCCTGGTCGAGGCCGCGGTCGGCTTCCACTGCGTCGACTGCGTGCGCCAGGCTCGTCAGGAGGTGCGGCGGCCGACCACGGTCGCGGGCGCCGAGCTGTCGGACAAGCCGGTGCTGGTGCCGATCCTCATCGGCCTCAACGTGGCGATGTTCGTCATCACCGTCGCTCTCGCTCAGGACCTGTTCAACAACGAGCGCTCCGAGTTCTTCCAGGCGCTGCTCTCCTACACCCCGTCCATCGCCGACGGGCAGTGGTGGCGGCCGATCACCAGCGGGTTCCTGCACTACGGCCCGGTCCACCTGCTGCTGAACATGGTCGCGCTGTGGTTCCTGCGCGACATCGAGCTGCTGCTCGGCCGGGTGCGGTTCGCCCTCTTGTATTTCCTGTCGATGCTCGGCGGTGAAGCCGCCTGCTACCTCTTCGACGACCTCGGCACCAGAAGCGCGGGTGCTTCCGGCGCGGTGTACGGCCTGCTGGGCGCGCTGCTCGTCGCGGTGATCCGGCTCAAGCGGGACAAGCACACGCTGATGACCGTCCTCGGCGTTCTCGCCGTGAACATCGCCTTCAGCGTGTCGGTCGCGAACATCTCGCTGTTGGCCCACCTCGGCGGCCTGGTCATCGGTGTCGTGGTGACGGCCGCGATGGTCTACGCGCCCGCCGCCAAGCGGACCGCCTGGCAGGCCGGTGTGGTCGCGGCGATCGTGGTCGCGCTGGCTGGGATGTTCCTGACCAGGACCGCGCAGGTCAACGACGAGGTGTACTGCACGAACGCGACCGCGCTGGACTGCTACCTGAAGGGCTAGGTGCGCAGTCGCAGCAGGGCGTCGGCCACATCGCGTGGGTCGGCGCCCAGGTCGAGTTCGCCGAGGACGACCAGGGCGGGGTGCTCGGCGTTGTCGGCGTCGATCTCCAGGACCGTGCTCTCCCGGCCGAGCCTGCGGGTGCGGGCGACGCGGACGTTGACCTCGCCCCACGTCCACCGGCGCGTGCTGGTCAGTGACCGCACCGTCAGGCCGGTGTTGTCCGCGGCGAGCCTCGGCCGGGCCACGGTGCCGAACAGGGCGGCAAGACCCAAGGTCAGGGCCGCGATCCCCAGCAGGATGACGCCGCGCACGTCGTCGAGCACGACGGCGTAAAGGGCCGCCGACGCGGACAGCGCCCAAGCCACGCCGATGACGGCGGGCTTGGGCGCCCAGGTAGTGCCCTCAAACTCGTGCAACTCGCCCCCTGGCCCGATCGACTGCGACATTCCAGTAGTTATCCACAGTAGTTATCCACACTGGGGATGACTTACATCCATGTGGTTCAGTCCTGTGGGCTGAATGGATGTATCGCCGGGAACACGACCAGGTGACGGGGTGCGACTCAGCGTGCGTGTCAGCGCCACCGCATGGTCATGAGTAGACCCGCGATCATCAGCGCGAACCCGATCGCGAAGTTCCAGTTGCCCAGGTCGGCCATGAAGCCGATCTTCGCGCCCGCGATGTAGTTCACGACCAGCCACGCGAGGCCGATCAGCATCACGCCGAGCATCACCGCGACGTAGATTGGGTGTGACGGTCCGGCCGACTTCACCTTCACCGGCGTGCGGCGGTCAGTCGGTGCGGTGTAGACGTCCTTCTTGCGGACCTTGGACTTAGGCATGCTGTCCTCGCCTGACGTGGAGCGGTTGGGTGCGGTTGCTGGCATGGGCGCAACCCCCGCCGGTGCAACACGTTAACGTAGCTGAGCGCATACCCGAATCACCAGTCGCCAACGATCTGGACTTCGGCAGCCTTGAGTGTTTCGCCAGCACCGCGAAAGGAGCCGCCGTGAGCACGGTCGACACCGGCGGACGACCCGTGGAATCCCCAGGTCAGAGTCCCCTTCCGGGTGACACCGATCGTGTGCGGGCGGTTGTCCGCGGGCTGGGCGAATTACTCATCACCGCCGGACTCGTGGTTCTTCTTTTCGTGGTCTACGAGGTCTACGTCACCGACTTGCTCTCCGCGGGCAAGCAGCGGGAGGCCACGGCCGCCCTGGACACGGCCTGGAACGCCCCGCCTGACCCCCAGCAGCCCGAACAGCCCGAACAGCCCGAACAGCAGCGGGTCGAGCACTTCGACGGTCTGGCCGAGGGCAGGGGCTTCGCGAAGATGTACGTGCCCGCGCTGGGCGCCGACTACGCCTTCACCATCCTCGAGGGCACGACCGAGCGGACGCTGGAGATCGGCCCCGGCCACTACCTCTCCACCGCCTACCCAGGTCAGCCTGGCAATTTCTCCGTCGCCGGGCACCGGGTCGGCAAGGGTGCCCCGTTCAACGACATCGACCTGCTGAACTCGTGCGACGCGATCGTGGTCGAGACGCGCTACAGCTGGTTCGTCTACCGGGTGCTGCCGAAGAAGGAAGAGGTCGGCACCTGGTCGACCGGCAAGGCCGTCGACCCGCGCTGCAACGGGGTCTCGCCGCTGGGCGCGCCGTACAACAACGTGGTCGGGCAGGAGATCGTCAGCCCGCGCAACAGCGGGCCGATCGCGCCGATCCCGGGCATGCCTGGCGCGGAGACCAGCGTCGGCGAGCAGGTCACGCTGATGACGCTGACCACCTGCCACCCCCAGTTCTCCGACCGCGAGCGGCTCATCGTGCACGCGGTCATGGTCAAGCAGTGGGCGAAGGACCCGGCGCACGCCGACGTGCGGCCGCCCGAGTTGAAGGAGACGGCCTGATGTACGGGTGGATCTGGCGGCACCTGCCCGGCCCGACCGCGGTCCGCGCGGTCACCGCGCTGCTGCTGGTCGCGGGCGTGGTCGCGCTGCTGATGTTCGTCGTGTTCCCCTGGCTGGAGCCGAAGCTGCCGTTCAACCAGGTCACGACCGAATAGCCGCCCGGCCGAGCAGCCCGACGGCGAGCACCCCGGCCCCGGCCAGGACCGAGCCGATCGGCAGGGTCAGCGCGAGCACGACGCACCCGGTGAACCCGGCGACGTTGAGCCAGCGCGGCCATCGGCGGTTCGCGGCGGGCTGCCGGAACGCGCTGGCGTTGGTCACCGCGTAGTAGACGAGCACGCCGAACGACGAGAACCCGACGACGCCGCGCAGGTCGACGAGCAGTACCAGCGCCACGACCGCGGCGCCGACGGCCAGCTCGGCGCGGCGGGGCGCGTGGAATCTGGGGTCGACGGCGGCCAGCGGCGGCGGGAGGTCCCGGTTCCCCGCCATCGCCATCGTCGTGCGGCCGATCCCGGTAATGAGCGCGAGCAGCGCGCCGAGGCTCGCGGCGGCGGCGCCGACCCGGACCGCGACGGTCAGGCCGGGATGGCCCGCGACGGTCAGCAGGTCGGCCAGCGGCACCCGGGACGAGGCCAGCCGGTCGGGTCCGAGCACGAGCAGCAGCGCCACACCGACGGCGAGGTAGAGCGCGACCGCGCCGCCGAGCGCGGCCAGGATGGCCCGGGGGATCGTCCGCTCCGGCTCGCGGACCTCCCCGCTTAGCGTGGCGATCCGGGCGTACCCGGCGAAGGCGAAGAACAGCAGCCCCGACGCCTGCAGCACGCCCATCGGCCCGTGCGGGAACCAGGCGCCCTCGGTGGGGGCCACGCTCGGCGCCGCCAGCGCGACGGTGCCGACCAGCACCACCAGGACGATCGCGAGCAGGACCTTGGTGAGCGCGGCGGTGCGGGTGATGCCGAAGCAGTTCACCGCGGTCAGCACAGCGACGGCCGCGACCGCGACCGGCCGCTCGTACCCGGGCGCGGCGTAGGCGGCGAAGGTCAGCGCCATCGCCGCGCAGCTCGCCGTCTTCCCGACGACGAAACCCCAGCCCGCCAGGAACCCCCACCACGGGCCGAGCACCTCGCGGCCGAACAGGTAGGTCCCGCCCGACGCCGGGTAGGTGGCGGCGAGTTGGGCGGACGCGGTGGCGTTGCAGTACGCCACGAACCCGGCGATGACCAGCGCGATCAGCACGCCGTTGCCCGCGCTCGCCGCCGCGGGCGCGAACACGGCGAACACACCCGCGCCCAGCATCGAGCCCAAGCCGATGGCGGTCGCGTCCACCGTGCCCAACTGCCGTGCCACTGTCGTCACACGGCGAATGCTGTCATCTCTCGGTTAACAGGTCTCGTACGTGCCTGACCTGCCGATGTCGCTCACTTTGGAGAGCCCTGTCATCTCTCGGTTAACAGGTCTCGTACGTGCCTGACCTGCCGATGTAGTTCAGTTTGGAGAGCACTGTCATCTCTCGGTTAACCGCAGCGCCAGCTTCGGACACAGCTTGACCGCCTTCTTGACGTGCTTCAGCGCCGTCTCCGGCACGGCCGCCGTCGAGACGATCGGGTAGCCCCACTCGTCCAGGCCGATGAGTTCGGGGACCAGCTCCGCGCAGACCCCGTGGCCGTCGCAGGTGATCATGTCGACCTTGAGGTGCTGGGTCATCGCCATCCCTCGTTCGGGCTCGGTGGGGTGGGCAGGGGCAGCAGCGACGGCCGGTGCCAGCCCGCGCAGCCGCGCCCGGCGAGGTGGGCGTGGACATCGTCGGCGAACACGCGCAGCGCGGTCGCGGCGAGTTTGACGACGCCGTCCGGGTGCCCGCAGGCGCCGCGCTTGTTGACGACGCCGAGGCGGAAGCGGAGCCGGTCGTGCGCGGTGTGGTCCTGGGCCCAGGTCAGCCTGGCCAGGTCGTCGGCGATGGCGGGCAGGCCGTTGAAGCACGGGCCGCACTGGCGCGCGTTCTGCGAGACCAGCCAGGACGCGACCCGCACGGTCTCGACCAGGCCGCACGCGCCCTGCGGCAGCGCGACGACCACGCCCGCGCCGGGGGAGGCGTCGACCCGCTTGAGCGCCTCCGGGGTGAACGGGTGGGCCAGCGCGTCCGGGCTGATCCACGTGCCGCCGTAGCCGCCGAGCAGCACCGCCCGCAGCGGCGCGGTCTGCCCGCCCGCCGCGTTGAGGATGTCCCAGCCGGTGGCGCCGACGGGCAGTTCGTAGACGCCGGTCGCCCGGACCGAGCCGCTCACCGAGTACAGCGCGGTCCCCGGCGCCTCGGCCGTGCCCGCCGCGCGGAACCAGGCGGGGCCGCGACGGGCGATCAGAGCAAGGTGCGCCAGGGACTCCGTGTTGGACACCAGCGTCGGCTTACCGTCCACACCGGACACATACGTCGACACCGACCGCGGCTTGCCCGGCCCGCCGTCGACGAACTGGGCGAGCGCCGTCGACTCGCTGGAGACGTACCAGCGCGGCGGTTCCATGACCTCGACCGGCAGACCGCTGCCCCACGACCGGGCCGCCCGCTCGGCGATCAGCGTCCGCAGACCGTCAGCCAGGCCCGCGCCGCGGTGCACGCACACGGTTATCTTTCGCGCACCTACCGCGAGTGCGGCCAGCTCCGCGCCGTCGAGCACCAGGTGCGGCACGCTGCGCAGCAGCAGTTTGTCCTTGCCCGCGCAGGGTTCACTCTCCGCGCCGTTGACGATCACGTGCGCGCCGCCCGCTTTGCGTGCGTTCTCGGCGACGGTCGTCAGCTTGCGGCCGGTCGGGAACCACGCGCCGCCGCGGCCGCGCAGACCGGACTGGGTCACCACGTCGATCAGGTTGGGGACGACCGGGAGCACACCGTTGGTCCGCGCGTGCTCGTCGAGGGACACGTGCCTGCCGGTCAGCAGCCGGGGGCCGTTGTGCTGAGCTACCTGCGGCGCGCTCACAGGGGCCTCCGCGTCGCGACTCTTCGCCAGCCCGCGAGCCGGTATCCGCCCGCGACCAGCACCGACAGGACACTCGCAGCCACGACGCCGAGTACCCACAGCCGGTCCGTGCCGATGCCGATCGTGTGGGCGAGCGCGACCGGCCACGACACGTAGGCCAGCCAGTGCACGTACCGCCAGAGCCGCAGCGGCATCCGGTGGCGCAGCAGGCTGGTGATCACCAGCAGCAGGATCAGGTCGAACGCGATCGTGCCGAACCCGACCCACAGCGGCAGGTACGCCGACTGGAACGGCACCACCGCGTCGAGCACGGCGATGGGGACGAACTCGTCGAGCAGGATCATCAGCACGTGGACGAACAGCATGCCGGTCGCTACCAGGGACACGTTGCGGTGCAGCGTCTCGGTGACGAACCGGGGCCACTTCGGCGACCAGACCCGGCCCGCGGTGAGCAGGCCGAGCGCGACGGCGGCGGTGAACAGGGCGAGTGAGACGAACCCGCTCGCCCGCGAGAGGTACCAATAGGTGCTGCCCGATAACAGCGGTGCCGCGGTGATCACGCCGCCTCCTGGAGTCCGGTGGGCCAGACTGTGGCCTGGGTGGAGATGTGGTGTGTGGCGGAGGTGTTCAGTGCCGCGGTGATCACGCCGCCTCCTGGAGTTCGCTGGGCCAGCCCGCGACCCTGGTGACCCGGTGGTCGGTGCCGACCAGCCGGGCGGGGATGTCGTGTGCGGCCAGCCAATCCGGCGCCGCGGTGCCGAGCACGATCGCCGCGGTGGCCGCGGTGTTGGCGTCGACGCAGGTCCGCGCGGCGACGCTCACACTGCGCCATACCCGCCGCGCGGGCAGGCCCGTCGCGGGGTCGAGGACGTGGTGGAGAACCTGGTCAGCGCGCCGCCAGGTCCGCACGGTCGTGCTGGAGGTGGCCACGCCGCCGGACCGCACGGTCACCACCTGGCCGCCGTCGGTCGCCAGGTGGTCGTCGGCGACGCGCACCTTCCACGCGTGCTTGGGGCCCGCGATCGCAAGGTCGCCACCCAGGTTGACCAGCACACTTCCACCAGTCAGCGCGGCCAGCCGACGGGCAGCCTCATCGGCCGCCCAGGCTTTCGCGGTCGCGCCGAGGTCGAGCCGGACGCCGTGCGGGAGCCGGATCGCGCGGGTCGCCGGGGCGGTCTCGATCCCGCGCCAGCCGCCACCGGGGACGGCGGTGACCGGAGCAGAGGTCGGGGCGAGGTCGGCGAACGTGCGGTCGTAGCCGATCGCGACCATCGCCGACCCCAGCGTCGGGTCGACCAGGCCATCGGTCGCCTCCGCGCAGCGGAGCGCTACCTCTATGACGGCGAACAGGATCGGATCGACCTCGCCCGCACCTGCCGAGTTCACAATGGACAGTGACGAGCCCGGCCGGAACCTGCTGCAGGCCAAGTCCACTTCGGACAGAAACGCGCGCAGTGCCCGCTCCGCCGCGGCGAGCGAACCAGGTTCGGTGACCAGCAGGTGGGCCGTGGTCCCGAAGACGGGGAAGCGGACGCCGGTCATGATCCCCCCGACGTGGTGTCCTCGTCGCCGCTGGAACTCTCCGGCCGGTCGTCGGCCGACGGCGCGTTCTTCTTGGCGGGCTTGGACTTCTTCGACTTGTCGTCGTAGTCGGACTTGCCGCCGCCCGGCTTCGGCGCGGGCGCGGTGTAGGCGATCGCGGCACCGAGGCCGAGGGTTGCGGCGACCCCGACGGCCACGACGCCCGTGGTGATCTTCACGACCCGGGCGGCCGCGGCGTCGCGGGCGGCGGGGTTGAGTGGGCGAACCATGTGTCCTCCAGCCTCAGTCAGCGGTCACACGGGACGGACCGGACAGCGGTTCATGATCGGTGTCGGGAATCTCGGCTCCAGCCGGGAGACCGAGCTCGACCCGGGCCGCGCGGGCGGCCACGAGCCCGCCGACCGCGGCTCGGCGGACCGAGTCGAACTGCACGTCGGTGGTCGCGCTCAACAACAGCGCCGCCGCCTCGCCGTGCTTGTGCGCGGCGGCCGGGTGGGTCTCGGGCAGTTCGGCCACCTCGGCGGCGAGCCGGTCGACCAACGCACGGGTGTCGTCGCGCAGCGCCCGCGCGCGACCCCGCGTACGGCCGCGGGTCAGCGTCACCCAGATCGTCAGGCCCGCGATGAGCGCGCCGATGCCGCCGAGCACCCACGGCAGCACGGCCATCGTGTCGTCGGCACCGGCCACGTCCGTCGCGCCGGGGCCCGCGCCGTAGCGGTCTCCCCGGCCGGCGGTGCCCTCGCAGGTGGGTGCGGCCTTGACCGCGGTGACGAAGTCGGTCAGCGCCTTGGTGAGATCACTGCTCTCGTTCGAGTCGAGGAAGGTCTCGTTCGCCGCGATCGCACCGGATGCCGCCTTGCCCGCCTCGCCGTCGCACAGCACCTCGGAGCCCGCGTAGAAGTATCGGCCCGCGATGACCGCGATCGTCTGCCCGGGAAGACTCGCCGCGAGCTGCCGCGGCAGGCCGCTGACCTCGCTCACCGGCGGACCAGCGGGCAGGATCGCGATCTTGATCGGCGCGCCGCCGATGGCCTTGACCAGCGCGGGGACGTCGAGTTTGCGCTTCGCCGCCGGGTCGAGCCACACCGCGGCCGAACGCAGCTCGCGGGCCGCGTCGTCGACCGGCGCGGCACTCGCCAGTGGGGCGGTGAGCAGCATCAGCGCCACTACCGCCGGGAACAGCCGAACCACGTGCACCTCCGGTGGGTTTCGGTTGTCACACGGATCGGGAGACCATCCGGTTCATCCCTGGGTGTCGCTTTATCTGGCTCGTCCGTGACCAGCGCAAACCGGTAAATTGGCGCCATGCGCGTTCTGGTGGTCGACAACTACGACAGCTTCGTCTACAACCTGGTCCAGTACCTGGCCCAGCTCGGCGCCGAGTGCGAGGTCTGGCGCAACGACGCCGCCGAACTCGCCGCCCCCGACGCGCTCAGCGGATTCGACGCGGTGCTGGTCAGCCCCGGCCCGAGCACCCCGGAACGCGCGGGCCTGAGCATCGACGTGGTCAAGCGCTGCGCCGACGCCCGGCTGCCGCTGCTCGGCGTGTGCCTCGGCCACCAGGCCATCGGCGTGGCCTGGGGCGCCACCGTCGACCGCGCGCCCGAGCTGCTGCACGGCAAGACCAGCCAGGTCACCCACACCGGCACCGGTGTGCTCGCCGGGCTGCCCAACCCGTTCACCGCGACCCGCTACCACTCGCTGACGGTCCTGCCGGACACCATCCCCGACGAGTTCGAGGTCACCGGCCGCACCGACACCGGCATCGTGATGGCCATGCGCCACCGCGAGCTGCCGATCGAGGGCGTGCAGTTCCACCCCGAGTCCGTGCTCACCGACGGCGGCCACCGGATGCTCGCCAACTGGCTGGCCGCCGCGGGCTTCGAGGTCCCGGAGCAGCGCGTGGCCGACCTCGAACGCGGCATGCGCGCCCTCACCCAAGCCCTGTCATGACAGAACTGCCCTAGATGACAGATGGCCCTCCCGGAACTCCGGGAGGGCCATCGTCGTCCGTGGTCTAGTTGTTCGGCAGCGTAGGAGCCCCGGGCTTGCGGCCGACAATCAGGTTCACGGTCTGTTCCTTGTCGAGCTTCTGGCCGAAGTCCGGACGCTGCCTGACGACCCGGCCGACCTCGCTCGGGTCGCTGGTCAGCGTCTCTTCGATGCTGATCCGACCGGTCCAGCCCAGCGCCTTGAGTTTGTTGTCCGCCTCGGTAGGCGTCAAGCCCTCCAGGTCCGGCATCTCCAGCTCGACCTTGTCGCCGTTGGACACGTCAAGGGTGATCGTCGAGCCGACCTTGAGCTTCCCGGTCTTGGGCGACTGGTTCACGACCTTGTTGACCGGCTCGTCCGACGAGACATCCCGGCGCTGCGGCTTGAAGCCGAGGCCGGTCAGGTTCTTCGCCGCGGTCTCGTAGTCCTGCCCGATCAGGTCCGGCACGTCGACGGTGCTGGGGCCCTTGCCGATGGTCAGTTTGACCTGGGTGCCGACGTTGACGCTCTGGCCGCCCTGCGGGCTCTGGTCGGTGACCTTGCCGACCTCGGCGGGCTTGTCGGTCTCGACCTCGTCGACGGCCGCCGCGACCTGGAGGTTGACCTTCGCCAGTTCGGCGGCGGCCTCCTCCTTGGTCTTGCCGGTGAGGTCCGGGACCGTGACCTTGCCCGGCGGGGTACCGACCTTGATGGTGACCTGGTCGCCCTTCTTCATCGACGTGCCCGCGACCGGGTTCGTCTCGGTGACCTTGCCGATACTGTCCGGCCCGCAGCCGGGCGTGCCGTCCGGCGCGGGCTGGCACTGGACGGTCTCGCGGGTGACGCGCAGGCCCTTCTCGCTCAGCGCCTGCGTCGCCTGGGCCTCGATCTGGCCCTTCACGTCGGGCAGCGCGAACGACTCGGTGCCCGCGGGCGCCTTGTTCTTGTCCGACATCAGCCAGAACACCACGCCCGCGAGCGCCGCGACGAGCAGGCCGACGAGGATGATCGTCCACGTCTTGCGCTGCTTGCGCTTGCGCTCCTCTTCCTCGTCGGCGAACCGGTCGTAGTCGTCGTAGTCGTCGGAAAGCGCCTCGGGCCGGTGCCTGCCGCGCATGTCCGACTGGCGGCTCGCGCCCATCACGGCGGTGCGGTCCTCGTCGGTCATCACCATCGGCGCGGCGGGCCGCTGGCCCGACAGCACGCGGACGATGTCCGTGCGCATCTCGGCGGCCGACTGGTAGCGATTGGCCGCGCCCTTCGACATCGCCTTGAGCACGATCGCGTCGAGCTGCGGGCTGACCCGCGGGTTCAGCATCGACGGGGACTTCGGGTCCTCGCGGACGTGCTGGTAGGCCACCGCGACCGGCGAGTCGCCGGTGAACGGGGGCTCGCCGGTGAGCAGCTCGAAGAGCACACACCCGGCGGCGTAGACGTCGGAGCGGGCGTCAACGGCCTCGCCGCGTGCCTGCTCGGGTGAGAGGTACTGGGCGGTGCCGATGACCGCGGCGGTCTGCGTCACCGCG
This sequence comes from Actinokineospora sp., assembly GCA_035540215.1. GTDB lineage: Bacteria > Actinomycetota > Actinomycetes > Mycobacteriales > Pseudonocardiaceae > Actinokineospora. The sequence continues at coordinate 20,557 of DATLIA010000031.1, forward strand.
ACCTGGCCGTCGGCGACCGCGCGCGCGATGCCGAAGTCCATCACCTTGACCGCGCCGGTCTTGGTGATCATCACGTTCGCGGGCTTGACGTCGCGGTGCACGATCCCGTGCCGGTGGCTGAAGTCCAGTGCCGCGCAGACGTCGGCCATGATCTCCATCGCCCGCTGGCCGGAGAGCGGGCCCTCGGTCTTGACGATGTCGCGCAGGGTCCGGCCGTCGACGAACTCCATGACGATGTACGGCAGCGGGCCGCCTTCGAGGCGCGTCTCGCCGGTGTCATACACAGCGACGATCGCGGGATGGTTCAGCGCGGCGGCGTTCTGCGCCTCACGGCGGAACCGCTCCTGGAACTGCGGGTCCCTGGCCAGGTCCGCGCGCAGCACCTTCACGGCGATCTCGCGGCTCAGGCGCACGTCCCGGCCACGGTGGACCTCGGACATACCGCCGTAACCGATCGTCTCGCCGATCTCATAGCGGTTGGAGAGCAGTCGCGGTGTGGTCATCGGTGCGTCGTCCCGCTCCTAGTCAATTCCTGTCCCATCATGCCTGCTGCGCGCCCTCTGACTTCCATACTGCTCATCCCGGCGGCCCTTGCTGCGGTCGGCACACGATTGTGATGTGGTCGCCACGCTTGAGCTTGCCCATCGGGGTGACGTTGGTCACCAGGCAATCGGCAGCGTCGTCCGGGGCGACATTCGTGTCCGTGACGATGGTCGTGCGCAGCCCGAGATCACTCTCGAGCTCCTTGGCGACCGTGGCCGCGGGCCTCCGGATGTACCGCGTCGGGATGATCGTCACCATCTCATCTTCGGCGGTAATTTCGGAGGTTTTCGTCGGTTTCTGGGTAGGACCTGTACCCGGTTGGCCGCCTGGCGCGCTGTCGTCCGGCTCGCTCGGGCGGATCGATGTGGTCCCCGTCTCACTTCCCGGCCCGTTCGGACTGTCCGATTGGAAGATCGCGGGCAGCGCGAAGGCCAGCGCCACGATCAACGCGACGGTCAGCAGTGCGATCGTGATCCACAGTCCGGTCCGGCTCTCCCGCAGCGGCGGCCGCGGCGGGATGCGCATCGGGAACGCGCCCGACTGCGGACTGGGCGGCGGCACCGGGATCATCCCGGGATGGGTGCCCGGCCCGAGGTGCATGCCGCGCGCGGCGGCCATGGCCACACCGGACGGCGCGGGCAGCGGTAGCCCGGCCCGGACGGCGGCGACGGCCGCGGCGAACTCACCGCCGTTGGCGTAGCGCTGGCGCGGATCCTTGATGAGCGTGGCCTCGATGACGGCGCGGGCGCCCGGCGGCACGTCCGGCGGCAGCGGCGGCGGGATGTCGCGGATGTGCATCATCGCCACCGTGACCGCGTTCTCCGACAGGAACGGCCTGCGCCCGGTGAGGCACTCGTAGCCGACGACGGCCAGCGAGTAGACGTCGCTGGCGGGCTCGGCCTCGTGGCCGAGCGCCTGCTCGGGGGCGATGTAGTGGGCGGTGCCCATGACCATGCCGGAGCGGGTGACCGGGGCGGCGTCGGCCGCCTTGGCGATGCCGAAGTCGGTGAGCTTCACCACACCGGTCGGAGTGATCAGGATGTTGCCCGGCTTGACGTCGCGGTGGACGTACCCGCGCTCGTGCGCGGCCTGCAGCGCCTGGCCCGCCTGTTCCAGGATGTCGAGGGTGCGCTCGGCGCCGATCCGGCCCTCCTTGGCCAGGATCGCGGCCAGCGGGTCGCCCTCGACGAGTTCCATCACCAAGTAGGCGGTGTCCTGCGGGCCGTCGACGATGGCCGCGGTCTCGCCGTAGTCGTGCACCGCGGCGATGCCGGGGTGGTTGATCGACGCGGTGGTGCGCGCCTCGGTGCGGAAGCGGTGCAGGAACTCGGCGTCGCCGCTCAGTTCCGGCTTGAGCACCTTGACCGCGACCCTGCGGTCGAGCCGGGTGTCGGCGGCTTCCCAGACCTCGCCCATGCCGCCGACCGCGATCCGGCTGCTGAGCCGGTAGCGGTCGGCCAGGAGCAGGCCCGAGGTGAGCATGGGTCAGCTCCCCCCGGCGAGGAAGGCGTTGATCGTCGCGCGGCCGATGGTGGCCGACAGCTTGCCGCCGGTCGCGGCGACGTCGCGGCTCTCCACGACGACCGCGACGGCGATCTTGGGGTCGTCGGCGGGCGCGAAGGCGACGTACCAGGCGAACGGCGGGGTGTTCTTCGGGTCGTTGCCCGTCTCCGCGGTGCCGGTCTTGGAGGCGATGCTCAGGCCGTTGGTCTTGCCGTCGCCGCCGGTCTTGGCCTCCGACTGGATCATCATGTCGCGCAGCTGCTCGGCGGTGGACCGCGACATCGCCCGGCCGAGGCTGTCCTCGTCGAACCTGGCGATCTCGGACAGGTCCGGCGCCAGGATGGTCTTGACCAGCTGCGGCTTCATCCGCTCGCCGCCGTTGGCGATGGTCGCCACGATCTCGGCGTTCTGCAGGGGGGTCAGCCGGACGTCGCGCTGCCCGATGCCGCTCTGGTAGAGCGCGTTCTCGTCGACCACGCGCAGGCAGCCGTTGTCCGCGCTCGGGCCGATGCACGACTGCACGACCGACATCGGGACCTTCAGATCGGCCTCACCGATACCGAGCATGGCCGACATCGCCCCGAGCTTCTTGGCGCCGACGTCGTGGGCGAGCTGCGCGAACGCGGTGTTGCACGAGAGCGCGAGCGCGGTCTCCATCGACACCGTGCTCTGGCTGCCGTTGCAGAAGCCGCGGTTGTAATTGCGCAGCTCCGAGGCGCCGACGGCGATCTTGTCGGTCGCGGTGACCTGGTCGTCCTTGTTCTTGCCGTCCTCGATCGCGGTCGCGGCCACGACGAGCTTGAACGTCGAGCCCGGCGCGTAGGTCTCCGCGATCGCGCGGTTCAGCACCGGCTTGCGCGGGTCGTCGCGGTAGGCCAGCCACGCCTTCTCCTGCGCCTTGCCGTCGTGGGCGGCCAGCGGGTTCGGGTCGTAGGACGGGGTGGAGACCATGGCGAGGATCTCGCCGGTCTTCGGGTTCAGCGCGACGACGGAACCGGCGAAGCCCTGCTTGTCCATCGCCGCGTACGCGGCCTGCTGGGTGGCCGGGGAAATGGTCAGCTCGATGTTGCCGCCGCGCGGGTCGCGGCCGGTGATCAGGTCCGACAGCCTGCGCACGAACAGCCGGTCGTCGGAGCCGTTGAGGATCTCGTCCTCGGCCCGCTCCAGGCCGGAGGCGCCATAGCGCTGCGAGTAGAAGCCGGTGACCGGCGCGTACAGGGGCCCGTTGGTGTACTGCCGGAGGTAGCGCAGCCGGTCGTTGGTGCCCTGCACGGTCGCCAGGACGTTGTCGCCCGCGAGGATCTTGCCGCGCTCGCGGGAGTACTCCTCCAGCAGCACCCGCTGGTTGCGCGGGTCCTTGCGGTAGTCGTCAGCCTTGATGATCTGGATGTAGGTCGCGTTCGCCAGAAGCAGCACGACCATGGTGAGCATGGCCAGGCCGACCCGGCGCAGGGGAGTGTTCATGCGGGACGCTCCGGATCCGGGCGCTGCACCATGACGGTGTGCGCCTCGGCGATCGGGGCCTGCGGCACCGGCCGCGGCCGCACCCCGGTCTGCGGCCTGCGCGCGGCGTCGGAGATGCGCAGCAGCAGCGCGACCAGGATGTAGTTGGCCAGCAGCGATGAGCCGCCGTAGGACAGGAACGGAGCGGTGAGGCCGGTCATCGGGATCAGCTTGGTGACCCCGCCGACGACCACGAACACCTGCATGATCAGCAGGAACGACAGGCCGCCGCCGAGCAGCTTGCCGAAGGTGTCGCGCACGGCGAGCGCGCTGCGCATGCCGCGCAGCGCCAGGACTGTGTAGACCATCAGCAGCGCCGCCAGGCCGATGAAGCCCAGCTCCTCGCCGATGGCCGCGGGGATGAAGTCGGTGTTCGCCAGCGGGACCAGGTCCGGCCTGCCCGCGCCGAGTCCGGTGCCGCCGACCCCGCCCGTGCCGAGTCCGAAGAGGCCCTGCGCGATCTGGAAGCCGCCACCCGGGTCGTCGTAGGTGGCCAGCGGGTCGATCCAGTTCGCCACGCGCTGCTGCACGTGGCCGAAGAGCTGGTAGGCGACGATGGCGCCGCCGACGAACAGCACCATGCCGACGGCGACCCAGACGCCGCGTTCGGTGGCGACGTAGAGCATCACCAGGATCGTGCCGAAGAACAGCAGCGACGTGCCGAGGTCCTTCTGGAACACGAGGACGCCGACGGACACGCCCCACGCGAACAGGATCGGCCCGAGGTCACGCGCGCGTGGCAGATCGACGCCAAGCACCCGCCGACCGGCCGCCATGAACAGGTCGCGCTTGGACACCAGGAAGCCCGCGAAGAACGTCAGCAGCAGGATCTTGGCGAACTCGCCCGGCTGGATGGAGATCGGCCCGACCCGCAGCCAGATCTTCGCGCCGTTGATCGTCGGGGCGATGAAGCTCGGCAGGAACGCGGGCAGCGCCAGCAGGATCAGCCCGACCAGGCCGAAGGTGTAGGCGTACTTGGTGAGCTTGCGGTGGTCCTTGATCACGATGAGGACCGCGAGGAACAGCAGCAGCGAGATCGTCGTCCACAAGATCTGCCGCGGCACGTCGTTGTTGATCTCCCGGCCAAGCCGCAGCGCGCGCTCGGTCATCGCCAGGTCGATGCGGTAGATCATCACCAGGCCGAGGCCGTTGAGCACCGCCACACACGGCAGGATCAGCGGGTCGGCGTAGGGGGCGAACTTGCGCACCGCGACGTGCGCGCCGCCGAACAGCGCGAGGAACGCCAGCCCGTACCAGACGATCCGCAGCGTCAGCTGCTGCTCCTGGTTGGCCTCGACCAGCATCAGCGCCGCGGAGACGACGAACGCGGCGAAGCCGAGCAACAGCAGCTCGGTACCGCGACGCGTCGGCGCCGCACCGTCGGGACCGACGCTGCTCTGCCCGGCCGCCAGACCAACCGCGCCTTGGACCGGTGATCCCATCAGCCGCCGCCCTTGTCCTCAGCGCGCGGCTCGCGGCAGTTCACCTTCGGCTGGGGCGTGACCTTGGACGTGGTCGTCGGCGTCGCGGTCTCGGTCGTCGTCGGGACGACATTCGAGGTGGCCACGCCGGGCTGGGTCGTGGTGGGCGCCTGCGGCGGCACCCCAGGCTCGGTGGTCTGCGTCGTCGTGCCGGGATCGGTCTGCTTCACCAGGTCGGCGCAGTCGGGCAGGCCGAACTTGCTGCGCAGCTCCCGGACGTAATCGCGCGCCCCGGAGATGTTGTCGAAGGTGTTGCTGCCCGACCGGACCTCGTCCTTGCCGAACTGCTCCAGGTCGTCGACGTAGAACTTGTCGCACGTCGCCGCGGCGGCCGGGTCGCATGACCCTTCGCGCTGGCTGTTGAGCGACAGGCCAAGCACGCTGCCGCGCACGCCCTGGAAGATCGCGATCTCGCCGTTCTCGCCCTCACCGACGAAGAACTGGTTGTTGACCCACAGCCGCGCGGCGACGGCGCCCGCCGCCAGCAGCAGCAGGATCAGCACGGTCGCCACGATGATCCGCACCCGCTTGCGCCGCTTGATCCGCGGGTCCGGCGGCTCGGGAGCCACCTGCGGCTTGGGCGCCGGGCGCGGCGCGGTGATCGTCGCGGCCCGCGAAGCAGGCGAGTCCGGCGGCGGCATGTCGTCGGAGCCGTTGCCCGCGGCGCCGCCCACGATCGGGTTGTTGTCGCCGTAGTCGACGTCGACGACGTCGGCGATGATCACCGTCACGTTGTCGGGTCCGCCGCCCTTGAGCGCGAGTTCGATCATCCGGTCGGCGCAGGCCTGCGGGTCCGGGATCTCGATCGCCTCGGCCATGGTCTCCATGCTCACCGGGCCGGACAGGCCGTCGGAGCACAGCAGGTACCGGTCGCCCGCGCGCGCCTCGCGCACAGTCAGGCTCGGCTCGACCTCGTGGCCGGTCAGCGCCTTGAGCAGCAGCGAGCGCTGCGGGTGCGTCGCGGCCTCGTCCTCGGTGATCCGACCCTCATCGATCAGCGACTGGACGAAGGTGTCGTCGTGGGTGATCTGGGTGAACTGGCCGTTGCGGCGCAGATAGACCCGTGAGTCTCCAACGTGGACCAGGCCGATCCGGTTGCCTGCGAACAGGATCGCGGACAGGGTGGTGCCCATGCCGTCGAGGTCGGGATCGCTGGCGACCAGCTCCGCGATGGCCCCGTTGCCCGCCAGCGTCGCCTCACGCAACTGGCTGAGCAGGTCCTCGCCGGGCTCGTCGTCGTCGAGTGGCGCGAGGGCGGCGATGACCACCTTGCTGGCCACCTCGCCCGCGACGTGGCCACCCATGCCGTCGGCCAGGGAAAGCAGACGCGGGCCCGCGTACACGGAGTCCTGGTTGTTGGAACGCACCAGGCCTCGGTCGCTGCGGGCCGCGTAACGAAGAACAAGGGTCATGAGCGCAGCTCGATCACCGTTTTGCCGATACGGATCGGGACACCCAAGGGCACCCGGAGGGGTGCGGTGACCTTAGCCCGGTCCAGGTACGTGCCATTCGTCGAGCCCAGATCTTCCACGTACCAGTCCGTCCCACGCATCGACAGGCGCGCGTGGCGCGTGGATGCGTAGTCGTCGTCGAGCACCAGCGTCGAGTCGTCGGCCCTGCCGATCATGATCGGCCTGCCGTCCAGCGAGATTCGGGTCCCGGAGAGCGCGCCATGGGTCACCACGAGCTGCCGTGGCGCCTTGCCGCGCACCTTGCCCGCCGCGTTGCGCCGGAAGCCCGGCACCGCGACCCGCAGCCCGGAGGCCGCGTACAGATCGGAGCGGACCACACGAAGCGCGGCCAGCACGAACAACCAGAGCAGGGCGAGAAACCCTGCCCTGGTCAGCTGCATAACCAACTCTGGCACTTGTTGTGACCGCTCCCGACTCTGTCCCGCACGACCTTAGAAATGAGGACTGCCAGGGTTGTGCACCCTGGACAGTCCTCAGGACGTTCGGTTGACCTCGAACGTTGCTTGCTCCGACTAACCCCGTCAGCCCTGCGTGCGGAACACCAGCGACGAGTGCCCGATCCGGACCACGTCACCATCGGCGAGCTGCCAGGTCTGCACCGGCGTGCCGTTCACCGTAGTGCCGTTGGTCGAACCGAGATCGGCGAGCGTCGCGCTCTGCCCGTCCCAGGTGATCTCCAGGTGCCTGCGGGAGACCCCGGTGTCGGGCAGACGGAAGTCCGCGTCCTGGCCCCGGCCGACCACGTTGCCGCCCTGCTTGAGCGCGTAGTTGCGGTTGGAGCCGTCGTCGAGCTGCAGGCTGGCCGACAGCGTCCGCGGCCCGGTCTGCACCGCGGGCGGGGCATAGCCCTGCTGCCCGTACGGGTCCTGGCCGTAACCCTGCTGCTGGCCGTAGCCCTGCTGGTCGTACCCACCCTGCTGGCCGTAGCCCTGCTGGCCGTACGGGTCCTGGCCGTAACCCGGCTGCTGCGGCTGCTGGCCGTAGCCCTGCTCGTAGCCGCCCGGCTGCTGCTGGCCGTAGCCCGGCTGCTGCTGGCCGTACGGGTCCTGCTGGCCGTAACCCGGCTGCTGCGGCTGCTGGCCATAGCCCTGGTCGTAGCCAGCCTGCTGGCCGTAGCCCTGGTCGTAGCCACCACCTTGCTGCGGCTGCTGGGCGTAGCCCTGCTGACCATAGTTGGGATCATTGCCGTACTGGCCCTGGCCGTACCCGTACTGCTGCTGTCCGTACGGGTCGCCCTCGGGCGGCTGGCCGTAGCCGGGAGGCTGGCTCATGGATCGGTCTCCTGCGTTGCGGGGTTGTGCCTGCTGTCTACCTGCCTGTTGGCCTGCACCGCCGATATGAGGCTTCACATCGGGGTCGACAGCTGAGCGGGTTCGGAACTGTCCGGTGTGCAGCGCGTCGGAGCGCTCCAGGGAGACTACGACGTCACCATAGGTGTCCCAACCGTGCTCGGCGAGATGTTCCGCCACACAGTCCGCCAGCAGCGTTTTCATGCGCTCTTCGTCGCCCGCGAAGTTCTGGTGGTCGGCCGGGCCCAGTTGCACTATGTAGTGATTGGGCGCCAGCAGTCTGCCACCTGCCAACTCGCGGATGTTGTCGTCGCCTTCGCGCTGCAGCGCCTGTGCCACTTCCTGGGGCACCACGTTGCCACCGAAGACACGCGCGAAGGTATTGCCCACGACATCCTCTAGCTTGCGGTTCAGCCGCTGTCCGATGCCCATGACCCCTCCTTCCCGTGCGTGCTCCTGCGACGATCGTATCCGGGTGCGACCCGCAGGACACGGGTATGTGCGAACCCAGTTCTGACGCGTGCTAGGCTTCCCACGTTCCCAAGGCCACGGCCTCGGGGATTGTCACTCGGGCGAGTGGCGGAATGGCAGACGCGCACGGTTCAGGTCCGTGTGTCCGAAAGGACGTGGGGGTTCAACTCCCCCCTCGCCCACGCGATAGGCGGCGAGTGCTCGTTGAGAGCACTCGCCGTTTCGCGTTCAACCCTACTGGGGGGCGACCCCCCAGACCCCCACGGTGCGATCAGCAGGCCTGACCCAGCGTGGCTCGGCGCTTCGCGCCATCGAGGTATGTAACCAATCGCGTTGTCGCCCACGGTGCGGCACGGAACGCTCCGGCCGTGGCCCGGGTCCGTAGTGCGGGGGCTCGCTGGGCTTCGCCATCGCATCGGAGTGTGTAGCCAATGGGCTTGTCGCCCATGGTGCGTTCGGCGGCGGTTCCAGCCGTGGCCCGGATCCGTAGTGGCCTGTTGCTAGATCGTGAACTTTGCTGTGCCCCAGGCTCGGTCGCCGGGGGCGGTGAGGGTGTCCACGCGGTGGCCGTCGATGTAGTACTCGGCCGAGTGGACCAATTCGGACTCCAGTGCTTCCGTCCACGCCTGGTGTGGGCCGACACCCCAGGGGTACCAGGGGATCAGGTCGTCGACGACGATGATCGCTCCGGGCTTGGCGATGGCGCGGGCGTTGGCGATGTCCGCGGCGGCGACCTCGTAGGTGTGGCCGCCGTCGACGAAGACGAGGTCGAACCGGTCGGCACGGGCCACGGCGAAGTGCGGGACGGTCGTGGTCGAGTCGCCGATGACCAGTTCGTGGCGGCCCGGGTAGTGGTTGTCGACGTATTCCTTCGCCAGTTCCACCGACCGCCGCCGGTCGAGTTCGAACGAGACCACAGTGGACTCCGGGGCGCTCTCCAGGAACGCGATCGCCGAGAATCCGACGTTGAAGCCGATCTCCGCCACCCGCGGCGCGCCCGTGCTCCTGGCCAGTTCCCGCAGGTAGGTGGCCTCGGCGGCGCTGGCACCGCCCTCGGTCAGCTGGCCGCCGCCCTCGCGGACGTAGCCGTAGACATCCCACATGAGGGCCTCGATGCCGCTCACCATTTCCGCCGATTCACTGGTCATGGCGAAACGATACTGAGTTCATTCCGATAAAAACTACGGGCGATTCGTATAAATGGCGGCACCGATTCGCTCGATTGCTGACAAGGCGCATCGTCGCAGGTCTGGTGACCGGACCGACACTGTCCGTAGGTCCCGCCGCCGTCTGGCGGAGCGGTCACCCACTTGGTCGCACAGTCGGGCAGAAGTCCGCTTACCGCCTGCCGACCGGTTAACGCCCGAGTAGGGCCGTCGGTCGCACGATGGCCTTCACACTCTCTTAATTGCCCATCTCTTCCTGGTACTCCAAACATGTACCAATCGACATCGCGTCGTCTTCCCGCCGGTTGAGCGGTAAGCGGTAGCGGTGGAGGAGAAGGGCGGAAGTTCGTGACCGGCATCCCAGGGCGCATCGCGGTTACCGAGAACCTCAAGGCGATGCCCGCGCAGCTGACGCCGCCGGTCGAGCTGCCCGCTCCCGTCGACGACCTCGCCGCCGCGGCCGTGCGCACGCTCGGCTGGTCGGGCGTGGTCCTGCCCGAGATGACTCTGCTGGGCCGCCGCGTGTGCCTGGTCGCCGAACTGCGGCCCGACGTGCACGCCGAGCGGATCTGCCTCGGCCAGGAGCCGGTCACCGACCGGGCCACCGTGGCCACGTGGGCGTGGCCGGAGCTGACCGGCCGGGTGCCAGAGCCCGCGGCCCGCATCGTGGGGGCGATCGCCGTGGCGCGGCACTGGCGGACCGGCCTGGCCAACGCGGTGCCGTTCCTGCGCTACGCCGACGCCGCGATGGTGCTGCCGACCTCGGCGGTGCTGACGCACGACTACCTGGCGAAGTGCCTGCCGCGCGCGCGTGCGTACGGCGTGGCCGTGGTCAGCGCCGAGCCCAACGCCGAGGTCGACCTCGACCTGCCCGGCCGCGGTGAGCGCGCGTACCCGGAGACCGACGGCCTCTACCGCTGGATCAGCGAGCTGGCCTACGACGCGATCCTCGACAGCGTCACCGTCTGAGCGTCACCGTCTAGTCGCCCAGAACCCGTTCCACGTAAGGGTTGGTGAAGCGCCGCTCGGGGTCCACTTCGGACCGGACCCGGCGGAAGTCGTCGAACCGGGGGTAGCGCGTCCGCAGGGTCTCCGCGTCGAGGGTGTGCATCTTGCCCCAGTGCGGCCTGCCGCCGACCTCGCCGACGATCGACTCGAACAGGTCGAAGTACGCGCGGTAGGGCATCCCGAGGAACTGGTGGATCGCGATATAGGCCGAGTCGCGGCCGTTGGCCGTCGACAGCCAGATGTCGTCGGCCGCGGCGACCCGGACCTCCACCGGGAACATCACCGGCTCGGCCAGCTTCGGCACCCTGGTCCGCAGTTCGCCGAGCACGTCGGCGAGGGCGGCGCGGGGGATGGCGTACTCCGACTCGACGAATCGCACTTTCCGGCTTGTCACAAAGACTTTGTGCGACAAGTCGCTGTAGGAGCGCGGCGACAGCGCGGACGACGACAGCTTGTTCAGCGGTCGCACCAGCGCGGGCACTCGCCTGCCGATCCGACACAGGGTGCCGAACAGCGCGTTCTCCATGACCTCGTACTCGACGAACTGCCGCACCCGGCCGAGCGGCGCCGGGGTCGAGCCGCCAGGCAGGCGGTTGTTGGTCTTCGTCAAAGCGTTGCGGCCGTAGGGAAACCAGTAGAACTCGAAGTGGTCGTTGGCCGCGCACCGCTCATCGAACGACGCGAGAACGTCGTCGATCGGCTCCGGCTTCTCCTCCGCGGCGAGCACGAACGACGGCACGGTCCGCAGGCTGACGGTGGTGATCACGCCGAGCGAGCCGAGGCCGACGCGAGCCGCGGCGAACAGGTCCGGGCGTTCGGTCGCCGAGCAGGACACCGTCGAGCCGTCGGCAAGGACGAGTTCGAGGCCGGTGACCTGGGTCGAGATGCCGCCGAGCCGCGCGCCGGTGCCGTGGGTGCCGGTCGAGATCGCGCCGGAGATGGTCTGGGCGTCGATGTCGCCGAGGTTGACCATGGCCAGGCCGAGCCGGTCGAGCTCGGCGTTGAGGGTGGCCAGGGTCGTGCCCGACCGGACGGTGACCGCGCCGGTCTCGGTGTCGGCCGAGACGACACCGGTCCACTGGCTCATGTCGATCGCCAGACCGTGGGCGGCGGCGATTTCGGTGAACGAATGTCCGCTGCCGCGCGTACGCACGGTCAGTCCCCGGTCGGCCGCGCCTGCGACCGCCTTGCTGATCTCGGCGACGTCGCGCGGACTGACCACATCGCGCGCGACGGCTGAGGCGGTACCCGCCCAGTTGCGCCACGCGGCCTGGGGACCGGCCATGGAGACCTCCTCATCGGTTCAGGAAACGCTAAGTGAAACGTCTTCACATTTCAAGGTTCGCGCCGTACCGTTGGTCTGTGCCCACCTCTTCGCAGCGTTCGCGGCTCGACGCCGCCACCGAACACCTCGACCCCCCGGTCGCGGTGGTCGATCTGGCGGCCTTCGACCACAACGCCGCCGACCTCGTCCGCCGCGCGAGGCGCAGACCGATCCGGGTCGCGAGCAAGTCCGTGCGCTGCCGGTTCCTGCTGGAACGCGTGCTGCGGATGCCCGGCTTCGAGGGCGTGATGAGCTACGCGTTGGCCGAGGCGCTGTGGCTGAGCAGCCAATGGGTCGACACTGACTTCGCCGACACCGACATCCTCGTGGCCTACCCGACCGCCGACCGGGCTGCCCTCGCCGCCCTGGCCGCCGATGAGCGGGCCCGCCACACCGTGTCGATCATCGTCGACTCGGTCAGCCACCTCGACTTCATCGACGAGGTCCTCGGCCACGACCACCCGGACATCCGGGTCTGCATCGAGCTTGACGTGTCCTGGCGGCCGATCGGCAACGCGAAGGTCCACGTCGGAGCCCGCCGGTCGCCGGTGTTCACCCCCGACCAGGCCCGCGACCTCGCCACCGAGATCGACGCGCGGCCCGGCTTCCAGCTGGTCGGCGTGATGGCCTACGAGGGCCAGATCGCCGGACTCGGCGACAAGCCCGCGGGCAACCCACTGCTTGGCCGGGTTCTGCGCTGGATGCAGCGCCGTTCGGCGCTCGAACTGGTCCAGCGGCGGACCGCCGCCGTCCAGGCGGTCACCGATGTGCGGAAGCTGGAGTTCGTCAACGGCGGCGGCACCGGCAGCATCGAGGTCACCCGGGCTGACCCATCGGTCACCGAGATCGCCGCGGGTTCCGGCCTCATCGGGCCCGCCCTGTTCGACAACTACACCCAGTTCAGCCCGCGGCCCGCGGTGCTGTTCGCCGTCCCGGTGGTCCGCAAGCCCGCGCCGGACATGGCGACCCTGCTCGGCGGCGGCTACCTGGCCTCCGGACCGGCCAACAACGCGCGGCTCCCGCAGCCATACCTGCCCGCCGGTCTGAAACTCATCGGCGCTGAAGGCGCGGGCGAAGTCCAGACCCCGGTGACCGGGCCAGGCGCGCACGCGCTGAACGTCGGCGACCGGGTGTGGATGCGGCACGCGAAAGCCGGTGAACTCGCCGAGCGGTTCACCGAGTACCACGTGCTCGACGGCGACAAGGTGACCCATGCGGTGCCGACCTACCGGGGCGAAGGCCGCAGCTTCGGCTAGCCGACGAAGGTCTGGGCGGCCATGTAGTTGCGCACCACGGTCTTCGCCTCGGCGATGACGACGTCCTCCGGGAACAGCTTGCGCCGGAACGCCAGGTTCAGGATCGAGTCGGCGATCTCGTTGGCGACCGCTATCGGCAGCCGGATCTTGTCGAACGGCACTCCGAACCGGTCGGCCAGGAACGCGGCCATGCCATCGGCGATGACGGTGTTGTTGTCCCGCTGGCCGTCGATGAGCCGCTGGTCGACCACGTCACCGAAGCGGATCCGGCTGAACCCGGGCACCTCGCGGTACATCTGCACGTAGATGTCGAAGACGATGTCGGCGGCCTGGTCCCAGCGGTCCAGCGCGGCCTCGTCGAGCTTGCGGCTGATCTCGGCCATGAAGTGGTCGAGGTTGCGCTGGGTCAGTGCCTGCACGACGGCGCGCTTGTCGGGGAAGAACTGGTAGAGCGACCCGACTGCGACGCCGGCCCGCTCGGCGATGAGCGTGGTGGTCACGCCGTCGTAGCCGAGTTCGTCGATGAGCTGGGCGCACGACTCGAGCATCTTCTCGACTCGCTTGGCGCTGCGCTGTTGGACGGGCTGGCGGCGGAGTGGGGTTGGGCTGGCCACGGGATCTCCTCCTGGTCGCTCCGGTACATCTTGCCCGTTCAACTACCAAATCCGAGCACCGGAACGCCTTCGGAGCCACTTTCGGGAACAAAATTCACAATCTACCGGGGGGTAGCGGGCTGGTGAACGCTTTGCGCACGGAATTGTTCGCTGGGACGAAGATCTTTGTGCGTGGCGACAGTGGGTCGCTTGTGCGTTGCGGGGGTGTTTCTCGCGCGCGGGTCGCACCGTTGGGTTACGCCGGTTTGCGGGTTCGCACCATCGGGTGCGGGTGCGGCTTTGTGTAGGTGGTTGCCTGCCATGCACCGCGGCGTGAGTACTGCCGCGTGGGGTACTGCCCCGTGGGCGTTGCGCTGGATGCGAGGGCGCGGCTTTGTGGCTTGTCCGATGTGTACTCGGCGCTCTGGGTCTACCGGTTACCGATCGGAGGGCTTGGGGCTCTGACCAGCCACATCGTCCTGTTAGCGCCTAGAACTCACGCAAAGTTTGGGGTTCAAGGGTGGTGCCGCGGACCGGTGCTGGTCGGGGGAGGGAGTACAGCAGCACCGGTCCGCGGGACTGTGGGGCGCCTGGGTTAGCGGGCGCCTGCGGGGACCCGGGTGCGCGAGTGCAGCGCGGCGGGGTCCAGGGCGTGGCGGCTGGTGGTTCGTTGCGGGGCGAGGCCACCGGCGACCAGGTGTTCGTAGGCCGCTCGCCAGACTGAGCATGGGGCCTTTTGCTGGCGCCAGCGGGTGGAGCAGACCGGGCAGTTGCCGCGGTCGTCTGGCTCGTGGGCGCTCAGCATGGAGCGCCAGCCCTCGGTCAGGCGGGGCAGCTCCGAGCGCGCGACGGACAGCAGAGACGGTGCATCGGCCCGCGTGGCCAGCTCGGAGAGCATGTCCAGCCGTTCCCAGACGGCACTGCGCAGGACCTGGCCGAGTATCTCGTCCACCTCAACGTCACCGTGACCTTTCCGCCTGCTCGGCGGCTTCTCTGAGCGCGGTTCGCAGTTGGCCTAGTTGGCCCGCTGTCAGCACCGCGGTCTCTCCGGGGGGTCCGACTAGGACCACTTTGTTCTTCTCCACGAGTACGGTCAGCGACCGGTCGCGGTTGATCACATCGCCGCAAGCGATCCGCCAGACTTGGCGGCCTGCCACCGATCCGTGCAGGGTGTCCAGCAGTTCCATGCTGACGTGTCCCTCCGTGGTCGTACGCTTACAACGAACAACACTGATACGTCGCAAACCAAAACGGAGCGTCATAGCGCCGATCGGTGTCCGTCTCACGTTAAGCGGTCACCGAAGTTCGGCCGGGCCGATCAGGGCCCGCCGGAGGGCACTTCTCGTGGTCGTGAAGTGCGCTTACTCTGCGTTTGACGCCCAGCGGACTGTGAGGGGGCGGAATGAACTCGATCGGATCTCCGGGTTCTCCCATTACTCCGGACAACTGGGAGGAGCCCGAGATGCGGGCCGCGCTCGCCGCGCGGGAGGTCAGTTCCGTCTACCGGTTGCTTCGTCGCACTGGTGTCTCACAGCGCCAGATCGCCGCGATGACCGGTCAATCGCAGTCCGAGGTGTCGGAGATCCTCAAAGGCCGTCAAGTGATGGCCTATGACGTGCTCGCACGGATCGCCGACGGGTTGGGTGTCCCAAGGGGATACATGGGGCTCGCATATGACGAGGTCACGGCGATTCGTGTCGCCGTCTCTCGCGAGCCCTCACAGCCTGAGGAGAGCGAAGAGGTGAAGCGTCGGGAGTTCCTGGCACACGCGGCCGCCGTCACGGTGGGCGCGAACGTGCTGGGCACCAACTCCGGGTCGTGGGTCGCCAGCCCCGTCCAGACTCCAGCGCCCGGCCGCATCGGGATGACCGATGTCCGCCAGGTGGAAGCCGCCACCAGGGCGCTTCGTTCGCTGGACTACCAGTACGGCGGCGGCTTCTGCCGTGACGCCGTCGTGGCACAGCTGTCCTGGGGACAGCAGATGCTCGGCGCGTCCGGCCCGGAACACGTCAAGCAGCGGCTGCACGTCGCGCTGGCGGACCTGCACAACCTGGCGGGTTGGACGTCGTTCGACATCGGACTGACCGACTCCGCCCGCAATCATTTCGGCAAGGCGTTGGAACTGGCCAAGGCGGGCAAGAGCGAGCCGCTGGTGGCCAACATCCTGTACCGGATGGGTCGGGTCTACCTGCACAAGGAGTCCCCGGACGACGCACTGAAGATGTTCCAACTCGGCCAGATCGCCGCCCAGGAGTCCGGTTCCGAGCTCGCGGTGGCGGTGATCTGCGCGAACCAGGCGTGGGCATACGCGCTGATGGGGCACAAGGAACAGACCATGAAGCTCATCGGGCGCACCCGCGACGAGTTCGCGCGGGCCAACCTCGACGAGGCTGAGGACTGGGTCAAGTTCTTCAACGAGACCGACGTCTACGCCATGATCGGCACCGTCCACACGGTGCTGGCGCAGACCGTCGACCCGATGCACACGAAGTTCGCGATCCCGGCCCTGTCCAAGGCGATCGACGCCTACGGCGACGAGATGACCAGGTCAAAGGCCTTCAACCTGGGCGCGCTGGCCACCAACCACCTGTTGGAAGGCGACATCGACCACGGCGCCAAGCTCGGCCGCGGCGCGGTCGACCTGGCCGAGACGCTCAAGTCCAGTCGGGTGCGTGACCGCCTCCAGCCGCTGATGGTCGAGGCCAGCAAGCGGCGCAACAACCCTGATGCCCGTGACCTGGCCGAACAGATCAACAACCTCAGCGTGGCTTGACAGCGGCGAGGGTGGCCGTGCGATGGTCGCCAAAGGGCTGTTCACCAGGGCGAACCTGCACGGTGTGCTGGTCGCCGTGTGCGCGGAGGTTGGGCTCGACGCCGCCGGCGCGCGGCTGCTGAGGTTCACCAACAACGCCGTGTTCGAACTGGCCACGGCCCCCGTGGTGGTGCGGATCGTCGGCTCGGTCGCATTGCGCCACCGGGTGGACAAGGTGGTGCGGGTGGCGCGCTGGTTCGCCGAACACGGCGTGCCCGCGGTGCGCCTGGTCGACGGACTCACCCAGCCGGTCCGCGTCGGCGACTACGCCGCGACCGTCTGGCGCACCGTCCGGCCGGAGGGATCCGCGCCCCGGCCCGCTGACCTGGCCCGACTGCTGCGCCAGGTCCACCGCCTGCCCCCGCCCGAGTCGCTGCCCGCGTGGGATCCGCTCGACGACGTGCGCCGCCGCGTCGGCGAGGCCGATGGTCTCGACGCCGACCACCTCGACTTTCTGCGCGACCGCTGTGACCAGGTGCAAGCCAGGCTGGCCGGGCTCGACTTCCCGCTGCCAAGGGGCTTCGTCCACGGCGACGCCCACCTGGGCAACCTCATCCCCGGCCCAGCGGGTCCGGTCCTCTGCGACTTCGACTCCAGCTGCGTCGGCCCGCCCGAATGGGACCTGACGCCCATCGCGGTCGGGGTCCGCCGGTTCGGCGAATCACCTTCGCAGTACGACGAACTGGTCCGTGGATACGGGTTCGACGTCACCCGATGGGCTGGCTTTTCCGTGCTGCGCGAGATCCGCGAACTCAAGCTCATCACCAGCGTGCTGCCGATCATGAACAGCACCCCGGAAGTGCGCCCTGAGCTGCTCAGACGTCTTCGCGACTTCCGGTCGGGAAACACCTTCGCGCAATGGAAGCGCTACACCTGATCCGGCGCATCGCCGGGGTTGCCATTTCGGCTCACGTAACGGCTAGCCGCTGGTGAGCGAATTGACGTGCAACGGCGACACGGACGGACCCGTCCGGTGTCGTCGATCTACTCTCGGTATCAGCGGGGTGGTTCGGGTGTCGGGTTCGCGCGGCAGGGCGATGTGGTTGGGCGGGGGCGCCCGACGCGCGCTGACCGCCGCGCGAGCACTCGACGACGTGGTCGCCGACCAGTTGCCGCTCGTCAGCCGACTCCCTGAGGACTCCCGCCGCCGAGGCGCCGATTACCTTGCCGAGCTGGTGATGCTCGCGCAGGCCTACCGCCACTACGCGCAGGGCTGGATCAGCCGACGCGAGCTTGAGCGCAAGGCCAGGCAGACGACTGACCGGCTGGCCGAAATGCGGCAGAACCGGCCTATCGCGGCGCATCTCACCGAGCAGGACTGACCGTTCGGCGTTCCCCTGTTCGGGCGTACCCGGCGCGTCCGATGGTTGGCTGAGTAGCGGTCCGTCCGTCGAACGGGCGTCCCCACCCGGTAAGCGCGAGTTATCCACAGGCACTTGTGGACAACGATCCACAGGTGTGGATAACTTCAGGCGACCGGGGCTCTGGTAAGGATCACCGCGAAACCGAACGCGAGGCCCATGACGGCCAGTTCCAGCCCGACCCAACCCAGCAGCGCCGTGCGCTTGTGCGCGACGACCCCCGGCATGAGCCGCCAGCGCACGTGCGCGCCCAACGCGGCCAACGCGACTAGACAGGTCGTCTTGATGATCACCAGGACGCCGTAGCTGGTGGTGAACAGGCCGCTGACCAGATCGTGGGTCGGGCTCACCGCCAGTTCGATCAGTCCGTTGAACAGCCCGGTCGCCGTGACCAGCACCAGGCAGACCGTGGCGAGCTTGGAGAACCGGGGCAGCGCGTGCCCCAGCAGCGTCCGGTTGGCCGCGACGAGCGCGACCACCGCGCCGAGCCCACCGGTCCACGCCGCCGCGCTCATCACGTGCAGTTCCATCGAGATCATCGTGAAGTCGTGCCAGCGCCAGTTCGTCGCGTGCCCGGTGACCGGGAGCGGCAGCAGCGCGAACAGCGCGACCGCCGCCCGCAGCTCGGCAGGCATGTTCTCGCCAATCCGGACCGCGGCCAGTGACAACCCGAACGTCATCAGCGCGAACGCGGCGACGAACAGCAGCGCCTTGCCTGCCCCGACGGTGCCGATGTAGTCGACGACCGCGCCGAAGGACACGTCCTCCTCTGGCCGCAGCTCCGCGGTCTGCAGCACCAGCGCGACCAGCGCCGTCATCACCCAGACCAGGGAACTGGCCATGGCCGCGCGGCGGGCGACGCTCAGGATCGGCTCGGTGATCACCGGCCGGTCGAACCCGACCAGCAGCGGCAGCAGACACAGCCCGACGGTGACCACGGCCGCCATGTCGAGCAGCACGCGGACGACCGGGAGGCCGACCCGGACCACCGCGTCCGGCCGCGGCAGCCCCGGGATCGGCTCGGTCGCCACGATCGCCATGCCGATGAGCACGCCGACGATCGAGGCCAGGACCAGCACCGTCACCAGGTGGTACCGCTGTCGGGCGGTGGCCCGGGTCTCGCTCACTTCTCCGCACCCCCGCCGACGCGCAGCGCGAAGAACACGCCCGCGCCGAGCAGGACGACCGCGCCCGCGATCCACACCCAGACCGGGACCCCGCCGCCGTCGCCGGTCGACTCAGCGGCGGCGGCGGTGGACTTGATCTGGTCGGCCGGGACGGGCGTGCCGTTGGCCGCCTTGGTCAGGGTGAACTTGATCTCGCCGGACACCGGGTGGCCGTCGGCGGACAGGATCCGGTAGCCCACCCGGTAGTCACCGGCCGGACCGAGCTCCCGGACCGGCGCCGAGACCACGTTGCCCCGGACCGTCGCGTCCCCGCCCTGCCACTGGTCGGTGCCGTTCGGGCCGACCACGACGATCGTGTTGAGCCCGGCGCCGAACTGCACCGGCTGGTCGAAGGTCAGCTCGATGGTCGACGGACCGGCCGCCAGCGATGCCTTGTTCACCGGCGTGCTGCTCACCAGCTGGTTGTGGGCGAACGCCGCGGGCGCCAGCCCGACCAGGGCGAACAGCGCGACGGCGGCCGCCGCGACGGTTCGGGTGATGGTCCGCATCGGACTTACTCGCCCGCCTTCGCGATCGCCTTGCGTGCCCGCAGGGTCGCGCCCGCGCCCAGGCCGAGACCCAGCGCGCCGACCGCGAGGCCCGCGCCGCCGAGCCAGCGGGCGGTGTCGTCGCTGCCCTTGGCGTCGACGTGATCGCCGTCCTTGGCCGCGGTCTCGTTCGACGCCTGTGTCGCGCCGTGCGCGTCGCCGCCCTCGGTCTTCTTGGTCAGCTTGACGACCGGCGCCGGACGCTCGGGCTCCTCGGCACCGGCTGCGGGCGGCGGCGCGTCCCACGCGACGACCTTGCCGCTGTCGTAGGTCTGGACCGTCGGGATGACCAGCGTCTCGGTGTTCTCCGGCAGCCTGCCCGCCGAGACCTCGAACTCGCCGAACTCGCCCGGCCCGATCCGGGTGCCCGCGGCCGCGGTGAAGGTGACGGTGCTGACGGCCTCGGTGATCTCGGTGCCGTGCGAGGTGATCGGCTTGTCGAGCTTGGTCTTGGTGATAGCGGCGGTCCAGCCCGCGATGGGCTTGGTGCGCACCGACGTCAGCGGGTACTCGGCCGGGAATTTGATCTCCAGCTTGACCGTGCCCGCGGCGTTGTCCTCGTTGGGCACCCGGAAGGTGATCTTGGTGTAGCCACCCTGGACGGCGGCCTCGCCGAGGACCTTGGCGGTGACGTGCGCGGACGCGATCCCGGAGCCGAACAGGGCGGCGCTACCGGCGACGGCGAGCAGGACACCCGCGCGCGCGAAAAAGCGGTGGGACATGACTTCTCCTGAACGTGATTAAGGGCGGGCTGAGTAGCCCGAGTGGGGTTTCGCTGGGTTCAGGAGAAGACAGGTGGCCCGCGCCGTGGCTGCGCCCGCTGGAAGACGGCGCGCAGGAAGGACCCGTGGGCGTACCGCGCGGGCAGACGGCGGGCCGCAGGAGGCTCCGGCGTCCAGGACATGGCCCGCACCAGCCCGGCGAGCGCGGCGGCGACCAGGTCGAGCATCGCGTCGGCCCTGGTCAGCAACACGGCGGTGAGCGCGGTCGCGACGGCGTGGGCCGCCAGCATCGGCGCGCCGGGCGGGGTGGAGTCGTGGTCGCTGACGTAGGTCAGCAGGACATGCAGGCTGAGCTGGCTGGCACCGAGCAACGCGAACATCGCCCAGGCCGACTGAGTCCGCCGGGCCACGGCCGTCCCCGCCCAGGCGACCAGCCCGGTGAGCACCACCATGATCGCCGCGTCCGGCACCCCGCCACCGGCCATGCCATGCGCGAAGACGGCGAGGGCGGCGGTGGTCGACCCCAGCAGAACGCCACGGAACGCGCGGAAGGCGCGCGGCCGAGTCACTCTCCTGGGGGTCACGTAGCCCAGAGTATTCGGTACTGTCCAGTGATCAGGATCACACGCCAAGAGATGTGAGCAGGCGCTCTTCAATCTTGTCCAGCTCGGCGGCGACCGCCCGGTGCGCCCCCTTGCGCCGCGGCGTCGGCATCCGCTCCGCGGCCCGGACCGCGGCGGCCAACTGGCTCAGCGTGCTCTCGGCGGCGTCGGCGAACTCGAGGTCACTGGCCGAGACGTTGGCCTTCGTCCGAAGTTCCTGGACCCCGTTGGCCGCCCCGGAAATCCGCGCGTGCAGGGCGCCGCCCTTGCCGGTGTACCGGCCGAGATCGTCGACCGAGACTCCCAGCCTGCGCGCCTTCGCCCGGTCCCACCTGTCCCGCACGGCGGACGCGGTCTTGACCACGTACGGCGTCACCACGGGCAGTACGACCGGCCCCAACACCTTCGCCACGGCGATCGCGTTCTTCGCCCTGGCAGGCGTGAACCCGTCCTTCTTCTGTGCCACCCGACCCACCCCTCACCCCACGTTGTCCACAGCTGTCCGAATCATCCACAGCTTGCCGCACACCAGCTTGATCCGCCCCCTACCCCGATAGACTGGCCAGGGGTCGTCCCCCCGTGGTGGGTGGGGGCTGCGTGCTCGGAGTGTGGCGGATTCCTTGCCAGGTCATAGGGTCCTGCGGATGGCGGGCGCGCTGGTCGTGACGTGGTGGGTGGACGGCGCGGGCGGCTAGGTGTGTGTGCTGGTCGGTGTGTCAGTCGTGACAACTAAGCTGCGGTGCGTGACAGACACGGTGCTTCTCGACGCTGGCGTGGTGAGCCGGTGTCGGCGCCGTGTGCACCTTGAGCACGATCCCACCGCGCGAGACTCCCCGCGGCAGGCGCCCGATCCGACCGGTGAGCTGCGCAAGGCCGACGCCGTGGCGCATCGGCGGGAGATCGCCGACCAGCTGGCCGCGATGTTCGGAGACCGGTGGGTCGAGATCCCGACCGAGGGGCGCGGGGCCGAGCGGGAAGCGGCCACGCGGGCCGCGATCGAGCGCAAGGCCGACTTCATCTGGGCCGCCCAACTGCCGCGCGATATCGCCGGTGGCAGGCGCGGCGGTATCGACCTCCTGGTCCGCACCGACTCGGGCTACGTGCCCGTTCTCGTCGTCCGCCACAAGGTCAGCGACCCCGGCACCGGTGCCCGCACCTCCCAGCTGGCCGCGCTCCCCGATGTCGGCGGCGCCGCCGACCAGACGCGCAAGGTCCGGCCGCAGCCGCGCGACCAGCTTCGGCTCGCGCACACGCGCAGGCTGCTGCAGGCCGCCGGGTGCGCCGACGAGCGCACGTCCTTCGCCGGGGTCATCGGGCTCGACGGCGATGTCGTCGTCTGGCACGACCTGGCCGCCCCGACCTGGCCAGGTGGCCGCACCGCGCTCGCCGAGTACGAGGCGCGGTTCGCGGATCGGCTCGCGGTCGCCTCGGCGGCGGCGACCGGGGGCGAGGCGCTGGCGGAGCCGTCACGGATCGTCGAGTGCCGCAGTTGTCCGTGGTGGCCGGTTTGCGGCGCGCAGCTGCTCGCCAGCCGTGACGTCAGTCTTGTCGTGCGCGGTGAGGACGCGGGGTTCCTGCGGGCCGCCGAGATCACCACCGTCGACGCGCTCGCCGCCGTCGACCCCGCCGACAACGACGTTCCGCCGCTGGTCGGGATGCCGCTGGTCGACGCGGTCGGGCTGGCGCGGGCCTGGCTGGCCGACCTCACCGTCGTCCGCCGCAACGAGTCCGTGCACGTCCCGCGCGCCGACGTCGAGGTCGACGTCGACATGGAGAGCTTCGGCGACGCCGGTGCCTATCTGTGGGGTGCGCTGCTGACCGGCGCCGACGTCGGCATCGAACCCGGCTACCGCGCCTTCGTCACCTGGGACCCGCTGCCCACCGACGACGAGGCGCGCTCGTTCGCCGAGTTCTGGCAGTGGTTCTCGACCGTCCGCGCCGCGGCGGCGGCGCGTGGGCTGACGTTCCGCGCCTACTGCTACAACGAGCTGGCCGAGAACCGCTGGCTGCTGGCCTCCGCCAAGCGGTTCGCGGGCAAGCCGGGCATCCCGACGACCGAGCAGGTGCAGGCGTTCATCACGTCGGATTCGTGGTTCGACCTGTTCGGCAGCGTCCGCGAGCATTTCCTGTGCTCCCACGGCAAAGGGCTCAAGACGATCGCCCCGGTCGCCGGGTTCGCCTGGCGCGACCCGGAGGCCAGCGGCGAGAACTCGATGCGCTGGTACCGCGCCGCGGTCGGCATGGACGGCGGCGCACCGGACGAGGTCCAGCGCGGCAGGCTGCTCGAATACAACGAGGACGACGTCCAGGCGACCGCGGTGCTGCGCGGCTGGATGTCCTCGCCGGAAGTCACGAAGATCCCGTACGTCGGCGACATCTAAGGAGCAGGGCATGGCACAGCGGGTCCGCGGCGTCGTGGCGCGCGCGAAAGGTCAGCCGGTGACGGTCGAGACGATCCTGATCCCCGACCCTGGTCCCGGTGAGGCCGTCGTGCGGGTGCTGTCGTGCGGCGTCTGCCACACCGACCTGCACTACCGCGAGGGCGGCATCAACGACGAGTTCCCGTTCCTGCTCGGCCACGAGGCCGCGGGCATCGTGGAGACCGTCGGCGACGGGGTCACCGACATCGAGCCGGGCGACTTCGTGATCCTCAACTGGCGCGCGGTCTGCGGCCGGTGCCGAGCCTGCCTCAAGGGCAAGCCCTGGTACTGCTTCGCCACCCACAACGCCGCACAGCCGATGACGCTGGAAGACGGCACCGCGCTCTCGCCCGCACTGGGCATCGGCGCGTTCGCCGAGAAGACCCTGGTCCATAGTGGACAGTGCACGAAGGTCGACCCGGAGGCCTCGCCGACGGCCGTCGGCCTGCTCGGCTGCGGGGTCATGGCCGGGCTGGGCGCGGCGATCAACACCGGCAACGTGTCCCGCGGCGACACCGTCGCGGTGATCGGCTGCGGCGGTGTCGGCGACGCGGCCATCGCGGGCAGCAAGCTGGCGGGCGCGACGTCGATCATCGCCGTCGACATCGACGACCGGAAACTGGAGTGGGCCAAGGGAATCGGCGCCACGCACACCGTCAACGCCAAGTCCCAGGACCCGGTCGAGTCCATTAAGGACCTCACCGGCGGCTTCGGCGCGGACGTCGTGATCGACGCCGTCGGCCGACCGGAGACCTGGAAGCAGGCGTTCTACGCGCGCGACCTCGCGGGCACCGTCGTGCTGGTCGGCGTGCCGACGCCGGATATGACGATCGAGATGCCGCTGATCGACTTCTTCTCCCGCGGCGGCTCGCTCAAGTCCAGCTGGTACGGCGACTGCCTGCCATCGCGCGACTTCCCGTACCTGGTGGACCTCTACCGCCAGGGCAGGCTCGACCTCGACGCGTTCGTCTCCGAGACCATCGCGCTCGACGACGTCGAAGCCGCGTTCGACCGGATGCACCACGGCGACGTGCTGCGGTCTGTCGTGGTGTTCGGATGAGCGAGGCACGGGTCGACTTCGTCGTCACCTCCGGCACGTTCAGCCTCGACGGCGAGACGCACGAGGTCGACAACAACGTGTGGATCGTCGGCGACGACCACGAAGTGGTGATCATCGACGCGGCGCACGACGCCGACGAGATCCTGGCCGCCGTCGACCACCGCACGGTCAAGGCGATCATCTGCACCCACGCCCACGACGACCACATCAACGCCGCGGCCGACCTGGCTCACGCCACCGACGCGCTGGTCATGCTGCACCCGGCCGACGAGCCGCTGTGGCGCCACGTCTACCCCGACGACGACTTCGAGCCGCTCTACGACGGCGAGGTCATCGAGGTCGCGGGCACCACGCTGCGGATCCTGCACACGCCAGGCCACGCGCCGGGCGCGGTCTGCGTCTACGCACCCGACCTCGACGTCCTGTTCAGCGGCGACACCCTGTTCCGCGGCGGTCCCGGCGCCACCGGCCGCTCGTTCAGCGACTTCCCGACGATCGTCGACTCGATCACCGAGCGGCTCTTCGAGCTGCCGCCGGAGACCGTGGTGCACACCGGCCACGGTGACTCCACGACGATCGGTGAGGAAGCTCCCCATCTCGACGAATGGCTCCAACGCGGCCACTAGGAGTCACTAAGCTGTCGCCGAGCGACTAGGACGGGAGCGCCGATGACAGCGGGGGAACGGCCAGTGATCGCGGACCTCGCGGCCGCGATCGAGGACTCCGACTTCGGTTGGTCCCTCATGCTCGTCGGCGAGGACCAGTCCAGCAAGCTCGCGTCGCTGACCTCAGACCTGCGCGGCCGCCCGTCGCCCAACGGCGAGGGCAAACAGATCACGTCGGGCTACCAGTACTGGGGGATCGGGCCGACCATCGCGTGGGCGCACGCCTGCTCGGACCCGTTCTACCAGGTCATGAAGCGCAGCCTGGACTCGTTCACCCGACGCTGGCGCAAGGTCAGCGCCACGATCACCGGGTCGGCGTTCCACTACGTCTGCCTTGGTGTGGGCACCGGCCACAAGGACCGCCAGATCCTGCAGAGCCTGCACGCCGACAACCCCGACATGCACTACTTCCCAGTCGACATCAGCTCGGAGATGCTGCGGCTGGGCACCGCGACCTCCACCGAGGGCATGGACCTGGCGGCCGCCCAGGTCATCCCGGTGCAGCTCGACTTCGCCATCACCGAGAACCTGCGCGAACTGGTCAAACTGGTGCGGCGCATCGTCGGCGACGAGCCGGTGCTGTTCTCGCTGGTGGGCAACACGATGGCCAACTTCGACGACGACGCCGAACTGCTCACCAGCCTCACCTCGCTGCTGCGTCCGCAGGACCGCTTCCTGCTGGAGGTGGCGACCACCGACGAACTCTCCGACGAGCTCGCGCAAGAGGTCGTCGAGGAGTACGCGCGCAGCCGCGCCTACCGCGAGTTCGTGACCAGCGCGCTCATGCACAACACCGACCTGACCATCGACATGGAGTCGGTGCAGTTCCGCGGGTCGATCGAGCCGGGGCGCGCGCTCAAGGTCAAGGTCATCTACCGCAACCGGACCGGCGGCGACATCCAGATGATGCTGCCGGACCGGACCCGGGTGCAGTTCCCCGACAACGACACGATCTTGCTCTATGTGTCCCGCAAGTACGCGCGCAAGGCGCTCGACAGCCTGCTCACCAACTGCGGGCTGACCCGGATCGCGGGCACACACTCGGATTTCCGCGCCCAGCGGCAGTCGCCGGGCTTCGGGATGGAACTCGTGCTCGTCGGCCGGTCCGGCGAACAGGTGCCCGCACCGCGCCGGACCAGGGCCGACGACATCTGGGCCAACTAGGCATGACCAGGGTCGCGATCACGATCGTCACCTTCGGAGCGCTTGCCGTCGCGCTGGCTCTCGGGGTGAGCTGGTTCGTGGTGTCCGGTCCCGGCGAGCGGTTCGAGCCGGCGGTGAACACGCTGGCGCTGCTCGCGGGCATCACCGGGATCTTCGCCGAGCGCTGGGCCGCGCAACGTGAACGGCGGCAACAGGCGATCGAGTCGATCGAGTCGGAACTGGCCCACAACCGGCAGACCCTGGCGGGCGCGGAGTTCAGCGCGGACGCCCCGCCCGGCCGCAAGCTCTACGCGCGGCTGCTGCACTCGGCGGTCGACGCCGCGTTCACCTCAGGTGCGTTGAGCCCGCGCAAGGACACGGAACTGATCTCGCGGCTGCACCGCTGGCGCGGCGAGGTCAGCTCGGTCAACCGGCGGCTCGAACTCACCGAGCTGCTGGTCTTCACCACCGCGTCGGCCGACGAGGCCGAGGATTTCGACCAGGCGCTCCGCACGTTCATGCCGACCGTGCGGAGCCACCTCGACGAGGTCGAGACCTACCTGGGCGCCATGCGCAGCGAGCCGTCGAGACGGATCACCTCGCCGTTGAGGTAGTCCTGATCGATGATCGACAGCGCCAGCTTCGCGTACTCCTCCGGCTTGCCGAGGCGCTTGGGGAACGGGACTCCCTCGGCCAGCGCGGCGCGGAACTCGTCGGAGACGGTCGCGAGCATCGGGGTGTCGATGATGCCGGGGGCGATGGTCAGCACCCGGATCCCCGACGAGGCGAGGTCACGCGCGGCGGGCAGGTTCAGCCCGACCACACCACCCTTGGACGCGGCGTAGGCGGCCTGGCCGACCTGCCCGTCGAACGCGGCGATGGACGCGGTGTTGATGACCACGCCACGCTGGTCGTGCTCCAGCGGCTCGGTCTGCGCGATGGCGGCCGCCGCGAGCGTGACGACGTTGAACGTGCCGATCAGGTTGACCTCGATGACCTTGCGGAACAGGTTGAGGTCGTGCGGCCCCTTGCGCGACAGGATCCGCGCCGACGGCCCGATGCCCGCGCAGTTGATCGCCACGCGCAGCGGCTTGCCGGAGGCGACGGCCGCGTCGACGGCGGCCTGGACCTGCTCGGGGTCGGTTACGTCGGTGGCGACGTAGGTGACGCCGTCGACCTGGGGTGCCGACTCGATGGCGGCGGGCAGGTCAAGGGCGAACACGCTCGCCCCCTTGGCGGCCAGCGCCTGCGCGGTCGCGCCGCCGAGCCCGGAGGCCCCACCGGTGACGATGGCCGCGGTGCCGTCGATCTGCATCCCGTCTGTCCCTTCGCGCCGCCGTGCACCAGCGCACGGACTACCGGGCCGTAGGTTAACGCCCGTTCAGCCCGCGGTCCCACCCGATGTGCCCGATCTCCCAGCGCCGAGTCCCCCACTCAGACCGGAACTCGTGCGCGAGGGGGCGTGAAGGCGGCTATCGGCGCCTCCCATGATGTCGTTGCCGTCTGCTGACCCGCGGACGGGCGTCAACGACAGAGCCGTTCCTCTCGGGCTGGTCGCCGCCGATGGCGTCGGGCGACGACGCGGCATCGCGGTAGCGAATTTCGATCTTCGGCGGGAACACGCGAACGACTATCTCGTCGCCCGGTCGCGGATGCCGCTTGGTGATCACCAAGCGCACCAGCGCGTACATGAAGATCAAAAATGCCACCACGAGCAGCACGAGAGTCCACGGAGCCATAGCGGCCACAGCAGCCCACACGACACGCCTGTCCGGCAGCCGGTCCGGATGCGGCATGCCTGTCAGGTCGTCGCAATGCGCCAGCACAACGAAGCACCCAACTCAAGTAGGCCACTCCGGACGGATCTCGCCCCAGCGAGATCCGCAGCCCACCCGACCACGACGGTCTACGGTCCCCAGAACCCAACGTCGCTGAAAGCATGGTAGCCGGTATGGGGATTTTCTTGGTTGGGTGGCGCTACGGTTCGTCACTAATGGACTAGCGCCAATGTGGCCTGGCCAAGCGGTCAGCGGGCCAGGCCGAAGTCGAGCCCGGTCAGCTCCTCACTCACATCCCACAGCCGCTTCGCCAGCTCCCGGTCGCGCGCGGCCTCCAACGGCTCCACCACCGTCGGATACCCCTTCTGCTCCCGCCGCCCGTTCGGCCCGATGAACTGCCCGCTCTCGACCTCCGGGTTCGTCGCCGCGTACAGCTGCGGCAGCGCCCCCATGACCGCGTCCTGGGCCATCAGCCGGTTTGAGACCTTCATCGCCAGCCGGGAGATCCCGGTCGGCCCACTCGTCTGCAGGTTCGTCGCCGCGTAGCCGGGGTGGGCCAGCACGCTCGCGACCGCGAACCCGTTGGCCCGCAGCCGCCGGTGCAGTTCCAGCCCGAACACCACGTTCGCCAGCTTCGACTGGGCGTAGTAGCCGGTCTTGGAGTACTTGTGCTCGCCGTGCAGGTCGTCGAAGTGCACGCGCCCCCGCTTGTGCATGAACGAACTCACGGTGACCACGCGCGGGTCGGTGCCTTCCTTCAGCACGTCCAGCAGCAGCGCGGCCAGCGCGAAGTGGCCCAGGTGGTTGACGGCGAACTGCAGCTCGTAGCCCTGGGTGCTCAGTGAACGCGGCGGCATCATCACGCCCGCGTTGTTGACGAGGATGTCGACTCGGTCGACGGTGTCGGCGAAGGCGGTCACCGTGTCGAGGTCGGCGAGATCGAGGATCCGGGTCTCGACCAGCGCGTCGGGCTGCTCGGTCCGGATGGCTTCGACGGCTTCGGCGCCCTTGTCGGCGTCGCGGGCGGTCAGGATGACGTTGGCGCCGTGTCGGGCGAGTTCACGGCTGGTCTGGAAGCCCAGACCGCTGTTGCCGCCGGTCACGATGGCGGTGCGGCCGATCAGGCTGGGGATGTCGGCGGCGGTCCACCCGGGGGCGGACACCGCCCCCGGATCGTCCTCGGGTGTGGTGCTCATGGCGCATAGCCTGCCTTACCGGTGTCTCTCGTAGTGCGACATCTAGATCACACCGCCCCAACCCGCTTACTGTCTGCGGTGTGGAGCTGCGTCACCTGGGCGAGTCCGGGCTGGTGGTGGGCGCCGTCGGCCTGGGCTGCAACAACCTGGGTCGGCCAGGCACGCCCGCCGAGTCCCTGGCTGGCTCCCGCGCGCTCGTGCACGCCGCGCTCGACGCGGGGATGTCGCTGTTCGACGTGGCCGACGTCTACGGCGCCCCGCGCGGGCGCAGTGAGGAACTGCTGGGGCAGGCGTTGGCCGACAAGCGCGACCACGCGGTGATCGCGACGAAGTTCGGCATGGACATGCAGGGCGGCAACGGCCCGGACTTCGGCGCCCGCGGCGCGCGCCGCTATGTGCGCCGGGCCGCGGAGGCCTCGCTGCGCAGGCTCGGCACCGACTGGATCGACCTCTACATGCTGCACCGGCCCGACCCGGCCACCCCGATCGCCGAGACGCTGGCGGCGCTGGATGACCTGGTCCGCGCCGGGATGATCCGCTACGGCGGTGTCTGCAACCTCGCGGGCTGGCAGCTCGCCGACGCGGTGTGGACCGCGCGGACCACCGGGGTCGTTGTCCCGGTCTCGACGCAGGACCACTACTCGCTGCTGGAGCGCGGCGTCGAGCGGGAGGTCTTACCCGCCTGTGACCGGTTCGGGCTGAGCCTGCTGCCGTACTTCCCGCTGGCCAACGGCCTGCTCACGGGCAAGTACACCCGGGATCAGCCCCCACCCGCCGGATCCCGGCTGGCCAACCGGCAGCGCCTCCTCGACGAGGCGCCCTGGCACAAGATCGAGAAGCTGCGCGCGTTCGCGGGCGAGCGCGGCATCACCATGGTCAGCCTCGCCATCGGCTGGTTGGCCGCCCAGCCGACGGTCGGGTCCGTCATCGCGGGCGCGACGACGCCGGACCAGGTCGCGGCCAACGTGAACGCCATCCGCTGGCGCCCGACGGCCGAGGACCTCGTCGCGCTGGACGAGATCTGTCCACCGCGCCGCTGAGTTATCCACAGGACTTGTCCACAGTGTGAACAAGTGTTCGATCTAAGGGATCGCGGCGGCTATCTTGGACACGGTGTTCCAGTTGCGCGCGGTGCCGTGGATCTTCCAGTGGCGCAGCAGGAACGGCACGACCTCCGGCGACTCCAGCACGCCATTGGCGCACCACTGGTAGACCACGCCGTCGCCCACCTTGATGTTGTCGGCGTCCAGCGCCTCGACCGCGGCGGCCTGCTCGGCGTCCAGCGGCTCCGACAAGAAGATCGCCATCATCCGCGAGCCGTTGTCGGCCACGTCGGCCAGCGGGTGCCCGTCGACGACCCGCTCGATCTCCTTGGCCGTGCGGACCAGGCACCGCGTCGTCAGGCCGTACCGCTCGGCCAGCGCCGCCTCGATCTTCTTGCCGATCGACGCGGGCGTGCCCTTGCCGCTGAAGACGGCGTTGCCGCTCTGCAGCAGCGTCTTCACATCGCCGAAGCCGAGCTCGGCGAGCAGTTCGCGCAGGTCGGCCATGGCGATCTTCTTGTTGCCGCCCACATTGACCCCGCGCAGCAGGGCGACGAATCCGGTCATGCCCGGATCTTGCCCCCGGCGATCTCGGCGGGATAGTCGGGGTACCAGGTGACGTACCGGCCGCCGGTGAAGACGAACAGCGGGTCGGTGACGCTCGGGGCGTAGCCCTCGTCGCGCAGGTCGACCTTGCGGGACTTGAACGTCGAGGTCTGCTCGACCTCGTTGATCACCCGGACGAACAGCGGCACGGCGTAGGACGGCAGCCGGTCGGCCAGGTGCCTGCCCATGACCGCGCCGTCGAACCGGGCGCCGCCGCGCAGCTTGACCGCGGCCATGCCCGCCTTGCCGTCGGTGCCGGGCACCGACACGCCATAGACGACGGCCTGCTCGACGTCGGGCTGTTCGGCGATGGCGCCCTCGACCTCCGTGGTGGCCACGTTCTCGCCCTTCCAGCGGAACGTGTCGCCGAGCCGGTCGACGAACGCGACGTGCTTGAACCCCTGCATGCGGACCAGGTCGCCGGTGTCGAACCAGCAGTCGTCGTTCTTGAACGCACCGCGCACCAGCTTGCGCTCGGAGGCGTCGGCGTCGGTGTAGCCGTCGAAGGGGGCGCGGCTGGTGACCTTGGTGAGCAGCAGGCCGACCTCGCCCGCCTTGACCTTGCGCAGCCGGTCGCCGTGGCGCAGCGGCTTACCGGTGTCGGCGTCGTACTCGACGACCGCGAACGGCAGCGGGCAGGCCCCCGCGGTCCGGTCGATGTTGAGCGCGTTGATGAACGCGAGATTGCACTCGCTGGCGCCGTAGAACTCGGCGATGCGCTCGATGCCGAACCGCTCGGTGAACTCGGCCCAGATCTCCGGCCGCAGGCCGTTGCCGACGACGACACGGACCTGGTGTTCGCGCTCGATCGGCCGGGCGGGCTGGTTGAGCAGGTAGCGGCAGAGCTCGCCGATGTAGCAGAACGCGGTGGAGCGGGTCCGGACCACGTCGTCCCAGAACCGGGACGCGGAGAACGAGCGCCCGATGGCGATGGTCGCGCCCGCCGACAGCACTGACGAGAGCGAGACCGTCAGCGCATTGTTGTGATAGAGCGGCAGACAGCAATAGAGGGTGTCGTCAGCCCGCAGGCGGACGCCGAGCCCGCCGATCCCGGCCATGCTCTTGAGCCAGCGGAAGTGCGACATCGCGCTGGCCTTGGGTAGGCCAGTGGTGCCCGACGTGAAGATGTAGAACGCGGTGGTGGACGCGGGCAGCGTCGCGGTGACCTCGGGGTCGGCGTCGCTGGTCGCGCCGTCGGCCAGGGTGTCGAGGTCGAGCACCGGCGGGGTGTCGACCTCCGCCAGCGCCTGCCGGTAATCCCGGCCCGCCACCAGCACCGTCGCGTCGAGCAGTCGGACGCTGTGGTCGAGCACGTCGCCGCGCTGGTTGGTATTGATCATCCCGACGGCCGCGCCCAACTTGACCCCGGCGAGGGCGGCCAGCAGCGTCTCCGGCCGGTTGCCCGCCATGACCGCGATGGTCTTGCCCGGCCCGACACCGTGCGCGGCGTAGACCGAGGCATACCGGTTGACCAGGGCGTTCGCCTCGCCGTAGGTCAGCTCCGAGTCCTCGAAGCGCACGAACGG
>DATLIA010000032.1:0-17843 GCA_035540215.1 Actinokineospora sp.
GACCCTGGCCACCCGGGCCCTGGCCACCTGGACCTTGTCCGCCGGTACCGGGCGGGACTCCCCCGGGCACCCGTCCGCCTGGCTCGACCCCAGGTACCCGACCGCCCGGTACCGGCGGACAAGGTCCAGGTGGCCAGGGCCCGGGTGGCCAGGGTCCGCGCGGCGGCACAGGTGGGCTGCGCGGCGGGTTCGGACCGGGAGCGGGCACCCCCGGCGGGCCAGGTGGGTCGGGCATGCGCGGCGGCGCGGGCGGGTTCGGACCAGGCGCGGGCGGATCAGGGTTCGGCCCAGGTGGGTCTGGATCGGGCGGTGCGGGCGGTGGTGGCCGGTCCGGTGCGTTCGGCGGCGGGTTCGGTGGTGCCGACGACGGACACCACCAGAACCGCGGCGGCACCGGTGGCCGCGGTGGCTCTGGTGCGGGCATGGGTGGCGGCATGGGCGGTGGCGGCGGCCAGGGCGAGGACGACATCGAGCACCAGTCGCCCGCGTATCTGCTCGAGCGGGACCCGGAGAGCCTTTTCGGCACCGACGAGATCACCGCACCCCCGGTCATCGGGGAGTAGACGGTGCTCGACAGACCTCTGACGCTCTCGGCGTCGGCGCTGGCCAGGACGGTCAACGCCGAGAACATCGGCGAACTCCACATCACCCTGGCCCCGACGGCGGGCTGGCGTCCGCGCGCGGAGGAGCAAGCCGCCGACGCCACCGCGCGGGCCGAGATCGCCCGGCACGGCGGGATCGACCGCAGGGGGCGGCTGGACGCGGACCTCGCGGCGACGTTCCGGCTGCTGTGCTCGCCGCAGGTCGAGTTCTACGGCTGGCTCAACGAAGGCGACCGCACCATCGGCGTGCTGGTCGCCGCGATCGGGCGCGACACCGTCCTCGCCATCCGCGACGGCGAAACCGTGCACCTCGCCCAAGCCCAGCCCGAGCGGCTGCCTGAGGTGCTGGTCGCGCAGACGCCCGACATCCCACCTGGACGCGGCCACACGCTGACCGTCGCCCTCGCCGACCTGGCGCCACCGCCCAGTGCCCGGCTCTCCGTCGGTGTCCGGCCGCGCACTGGGCCGCCTGAGGTCCAGCAGGCACTGCGCTTGGCCGAACTGCCGACCACGGGCGGCGGTGAGCTGTATACGGCCGTCCGCGACAGTTCCGGACGACGCCATTCGTCGCCGAATCCCGTGCGGTATGCCGACACTGTGCACGGGCGGTGGCTCAACGTCACCCTTCCGGGTAATGAGCCGAGAGTGGTCATCGCCCCCGCTGACCGGCGTTCGCTGGTCAGCAGGCTCAACGATCTCCACGCCGCACTCATGAAACGCTGATCATTCATCTGAAGTTCACCACGGATCGGTGAATTCCAGCGTCCAACTCCTGGTCAGGCCGCGAAAATCAGGGCACCTGGAGGGGGTTGCATGAAGCGTCAGCTGAGCATCGGCTTGGCAGTGGTTTTGCTGGTCGCCGTGGTGATCGTGATCGTGCGCGGGTCGGGGGACGACGATCCCGCCGTCGCCGACGGCAAGACCGTGGTCCGCGGGGTCATCGGCTCGGAGAAGGTCGCGTTCTTCCAGGACAAGCGGGTGGTCGACGCCTTCGCCAAGCACGGGCTGACCGTGCAGGTCGACGCCGCCGGGTCGCGGCAGATCGCCACGTCGGTCGACCTCGGCAAGTACGACTTCGCCTTCCCGTCGTCGGCGCCGTCGGCGCAGAAGATCCAGCAGGACAAGAAGATCACCACCGTCTACACCCCGTTCCACTCGCCGATGGCGGTGGCGACGTTCAACCCGATCGTCGACCTGCTGAGCAAGCAGGGCAGCGTCAAGCAGGGGCCGGGCGAGTACCTGGTGCTCGACGTCGCGAAGTACCTCGACCTCACCGGCGCGGGCACCCGCTGGGACCAGATCCCCGGCAACACCGCCTACCCGGCGCGCAAGAACGTGCTGGTCACGACTACCGACCCGCGCAACTCGAACTCCGCGGCGATGTACCTGTCGGCGGTGTCGTTCGTGGCGAACGGCAACAACATCGTCAGCACCCCGGCCGCCGAGACCGCCGTGCTGCCCGCGATGTCGAAGCTGTTCCTGGACCAGGGCTACGCGCAGAACAGCAGCGAGGGCCCCTTCGAGGACTACCTGTCCGCGGGCATGGGCAAGTCGCCGATGGTGATGGTCTACGAGTCGCAGTTCCTCGACCGGCAGACCCGCGGCGACGGCTCCATCCAGGCCGGGATGCGCCTGATCTACCCGTCGCCGACCGTGCTGTCCAAGCACACCCTGATCCCGCTCAAGGGCCTGGGCGACCAGGTCGGCAAGCTGCTCACCACGGACCCCGAGCTGGCGAAACTCGCCGCCGAGCTGGGTTTCCGGACCAACGACCCGAAGTACTTCCGCGAGGTCGTCGGCGACCGGGCCCCGGCCGACCTGATCGACGTGGTCGAGCCGCCGTCGTTCGAGACGCTGGAGCGGATGCTCGAGGCCATTGGGAAGCAGTACGGATGAGCGAGCCTGCGAGCGAATCAATGCCGCAGTGCGCCCGGGAATCCCGCCGAGCGTGCGAGGCGGCCTGATGACGGACTTCACCCTCACACCGCCCGATCCTGTCGAGCCGGTGCCGACCGAACGCGCCGCGGGACTCATCCCGCTGGACGACAAGATCCGGCAGGCCGCGGCCGATCGGGCTGACAAGTTCACCGCCGACCTGGCCGCGCTCGACCCGCGCTCCCCCGACTTCGCCGACCTGATCGACGGCCTGCTGGCCGTCGGCGAGGCCGACATGCGGGTGGCGGCGTCGATCGCGTCGACCCTGCTCGACCGGTCGGTCAAGGCCCAGCCCGGCACCCAGGTCACCACGACGCTCACCGAGCTGCGGCGCACGGTCACCGACCTCGACCCGTCCGGTCTGCCGACCACGAAACGGAAGCTGCTGGGTCTGATCCCGCTCGGCAACGACGCCAAGCGGCTCCTCGACCGCTACAAAGCCGCCAACACACCGGTCAACCGGCTCGTGCTCGACCTGCGCACCCGCCAGGACCAGCTGCGCCGGGACAACGCCGCGATCAAGGGCGAGCGGGCGCGGCTGTGGGAGAACATGACCAAGCTGTCGGAGAACGCGGCGCTGGCCGAGGCCGTGGACACCGCGGTCGACCGGCAGGCCGGGGTGCTCGACTACGCCGATCCGTTGCGCGCCAAGGCGTTGCGGTCCGACGTGCTGCACCCGATCCGCCAGCGCTACCAGGACATCCTGACCCAGCTCGCGGTGTGCGCGCAGGGTTATCTCGCGCTGGACCTGGTGCGGCGCAACAACGACGAGCTGATCCGCGGCGTCGAGCGCGCCGCTTCGACCACGGTCTCCGCGCTTCGGGTGGCGCTTGTCGTCAGCGCCGGGCTGGCGAACCAGCGGGAGGTGCTCGACGAGATGGAAGCGTTGCGCGACACCACCGACGGACTCCTCCGCGCCAACGGCAAGCTGCTTTCGCTGCAGGGCGAGGAAATTCGCAAGATGAGCTCCGACCCCGCGGTCGGCGTCGCGGCGATCCGCGAGTCGTTCGACCAGATCTTCCAGGCCATCGACGCCATCGACGACTACCGCGCGGGTGCCACCGCGAGCATGGCCACAACCGTGTCGGCGCTGCAGGACGAACTGCGCCGCGCCGAGACCCGGCTCAGCCGGTCGCATGAGGGGGACCTATGAGGAAGCTCGCCGCGGTCGTCGCGCTCGCGCTGGCCGTGACCGCGTGCTCGGAGGACACCGCGAAGCCGGTGTCCCCGCCTGAGCCGGGAAAGCTGCGGATCCTGGCGGGCAGTGAACTCGCCGACCTGCAGCCAGTGCTCGACAAGGCCGCCCAGGCGACCGGCGTGCGGGTCGAGTTCACCTTCTCGGGGACGATCGAGGGTGCGCAAGCGCTTGCGGGCGGGTCGACCGACGGCCGCTACGACGCGGTCTGGTTCTCCAGCAACCGCTACCTCGAAGCGCTGCCGGAGGCGGGCCGGAGGCTGGGCAACCAGACCAAGATCATGGCCTCGCCGGTCGTGCTCGGGCTCACCGAGTCCAAGGCCAAGGCGCTCGGCTGGGCTGACAAGCCGGTGACCTGGTCCGACATCGCCATCGCGGCGGGCGCGAAGTCGTTCACCTACGGCATGACCGACCCGTCGTCGTCCAACTCGGGCTTCTCCGCGCTGGTCGGCGTCGCGTCGGCACTGGCCGGGACGGGCTCGGCGATCAGCGCCGAGCAGGTCGCCGGGGTCACGCCCGTGCTGAAGCAGTTCTTCGCCGCGCAGGCCATGAGCGCGGGCTCGTCGGGCTGGCTGTCGGAGGCCTTCCAGCGCCGCGCGACCGGCGCCGACCCTGGCGAGAAGATCGACGGACTCATCAACTACGAGTCGGTCCTTCTTACGCTCAACAACACGCTTCC
This sequence comes from Actinokineospora sp., assembly GCA_035540215.1. Classification (GTDB taxonomy): domain Bacteria; phylum Actinomycetota; class Actinomycetes; order Mycobacteriales; family Pseudonocardiaceae; genus Actinokineospora. Next base: position 4,412 of record DATLIA010000032.1, read on the forward strand.
CGAGAAGCTGAAGCTGATCTACCCGACCGACGGCGTGGTCACCGCGGACTACCCGCTGACCCTGTTGACCTCGGCCAACGACGCCGCCCGCGCCGACCACCAGAAGCTTGGCGACTACCTGCGCGGGGCCGAGACGCAGAAGTCGATCATGGAGACCACCAAGCGCAGGCCGATCCTGCCCGGCGCGCCGCTGAACACCGAGTTCGGCGCGCAGAGCCTGGTCGAGCTGCCGTTCCCGGCCAAGCAGGAGGCGTTCGACGCGCTGCTGTCGGCCTACTTCGACCAGATCCGCCGCCCGTCGCGCACGCTGTATGTGCTGGACACGTCCGGCTCGATGAGCGGCGACCGGATCGAGGCGCTGCGCTCGGCCGTGGCGGGCCTGACCGGCGCCAGCGACGACCTGATCGGCCGCTACCGCAAGTTCCGCGGCCGCGAGGAAGTCACCCTGCTGCCGTTCAACTCCGGACCCGAACGGCCGGTCACGTTCAACGTCCCGCAGACCGGCCAGGATGCCGAACTGGAGCGGATCCGTGAGTTCGCCCGCGGCCTGTCGGCCAACGGCGGCACGGCGATCTACGACAGCCTCGACGCCGCCTACAACACACTGGGCGCGAATCTGTCGGCCGACAAGTTCACGTCGATCGTGCTGATGACCGACGGCGAGAACTCCAACGGCTCCGACATCGACGACTGGGAGCGCGGCCACCGGGCGCGCAGCGCGGAACTCAAGCGGGTCCCGGTGTTCAGCGTCGTGTTCGGCGAAGGCGACAAGTCCGAGTTGGAGCGGGTGGCCGCGCAGACCGGCGGCCGGGTCTTCGACGCCCGCGACGGCGCGCTGTCCGATGTGTTCCGGGAGATCCGTGGCTATCAGTAGATATCTGGGTTCCACCAAGAACCTCGTCGGGTCCGCGCTCGGACTCGTCGGCGTGCTGCTGCACGTGTTCGGTGTGGTCGGCGGGGTATGGCCGGTCGTCGTGATCGGCCTCTACCTCGTCGGCGCGCTCGCCGCACCCCCGGAGAAGATCCAGATCTTCGGCGACGACCGCGCGTCGCTGCGCGAGGACCTCGACCGCCTGCTGGCCAAGGTCCGCGCCGCCCGCATACCCGCCGACGCCCTCCCGCATGTCGACACCCTCGGCGACGTGCTGCGGTCCGTGCTCGACCGGTCCGACCTCGACCCGGACACGGTGCACGGGGTCACCCGGTTGGTGCGCACCGATATCCCTCTGGCGGTTGAGGCCTATGTCAACCTGCCGTGGTGGTTCGCGGTAGCCAAACGGGTGAACAACGGCCCGTCCGCGGCCGAGGAGCTGACCGCGCAGCTCGGCCTGCTGGAGGCCGACGCCAAGACCGTCGCGACCCGCTTCTTCGACGCCGACATGCGCAAACAGGCCGACCACACCCGCTATCTGCGGGAACGCGCCCAAGGGGAGTGATGCGCGGGTTCGACCGCGCGGCCGAACCGGATATGGCAACCTTGGTCCGAACTTGAGTCGGGGGAGGACCGGGTGAAGACGCCTGAGGAGTGGATGCGCGACTTCGAGTCGACCATCGCCGAAGCGCAGACCAAGGCCGCCGCGTTCCAGCAGAGCTTCGAGCACGCGGGCGCGACGGCGGCGTCGGACGACGGCGCGATCACGATCACGGTCAGCCCGACCGGCGCGTTGACCGACATCAAACTGACTGCGGCGGCCCTGGGTAAGTCGCACACCCAGCTGTCGAGCGAGCTGATGTCGGTCGCCCGCAAGGCGCAGCGGTCGGCCGCGGTGAACGTCGCCGACGCGTTCGAGTCGGTCAACGGCGCGGGGTCGCCGACGTATCAGATGATCACCGAGTTCCTGCCCGAGCCGGAGCAAGAAGACGAGGCCATCGACCTGGCGCCGCGCCACCGCTTCGGTCCCGATGACGAGCAGCCCGCGCCGCGTCCGGCCCGCAGGCCCGCGCCCCGGCGCGACGACGACGGCGACTTCAGCGACGAGTCGATCTTCAAACGCAAGTAGCACTGGGGGGAAACAGTGTCCGAGGAAGCGAGTTCGACCACGTGGTCGTCCGGCGCGGGGGTCGTCGAGAGCGTCGACGGTTTCATCTCCGCGCTGACCTCCGACGCACAAGGTGAAGGCGTCGACGTCATCGACGCCACCCTGGCGGGCGCCGGGATGGTGGTCGACGTGGTGTCCTCCGTCGGCGACCCACTCGGCGCGATCCTGTCGGCCGGGATCGGCTGGCTGCTGGAGCACGTCAGCTTCCTGCGCGAGCCGCTCGACGCGCTTCTGGGCAACCCCGACGAGATCAACGCCAACGTCGACCAGCTCAAGTCCGCCGCGCTGGAGATGAAGCTGGTCGCCCGCGAACACCGCGAGGACGTGTCCACAATGGATGGATGGAGTGGTGAGGCTAGCGAGGCCTTCCGCGCCAACATGGACCAGATGGCGGCGGAGTACGAGGCGCTTGGCTCCACAATGGACGGAACGGCGGCCATCTACGCCCTGTCCGGCGCGCTGGTGTGCGAACTGCGCGCGCTGGTGTTCGAGACCATCGCCGACTTCATCTCCAGCCTGATCACCCCGGCACTGATCGCCGCCGCCTCGGCCATCGTCACCTGCGGCGCCTCCATCGCCACCTTCGCGGGCTGGGCCGGGACACGCGCGGCGATGATCGCCACCAAGCTGGCCGACCGCCTGCGCAAACTCGGCGCCGCGATGACCCGCATGGGCGGCAGGCTAGCCAAACTCGGCGAGAAGATGGACACCCTGGTCAAGGGCCTCGGCCGGTTCGCGGAGTACGGCGACTACGCGAAGACCGCCTACGACGCGGTCCAGCCGTACGAGATGCCGCCCGCCACGGCCTGATGGTCAAACGCAAACACCACTCGTCACCGTCGTCGTCCCACGGCGGATCGTCCGCGGGCGCCACGGGGTCGGGCGGCTCAGGCTCGACCGGCCGCGTCGGGATGAACCCGGACTCGGTGGAGTCACTCGGCGGGCGGATCGCCAACCGGGGCAACCAACTGCGCGACGGCGTCGGCGCGAAGCTGAACATCGGCGCGAGCAGCAGCAGCGCGGGCGTCTTCGGCCAGGTCGCGATGAAGCGGGCCGACGAGGCCATCGCCAAGGCCCGCACCAGCGCCGACCACGCCGCGAACGCGGCGGACAGCGCGGGATCGAAGACCAAGGCGACCGCCCAGGCGACCCGAGGCTCAGACCAGTCAGCGGCGTCGAAGATCGGCCGCATCGAGACCAAGGGCTCCGGCCCGACGGTGCACCGCGGCGGCGGATCCCCGGCAGGCGCTTCGTCGTCGGGGAACGCGGCCCGGCCGTCGGGATCGCCGTCGGTGAGCGGCTCGGGAGCCGCCTCGAAGGGCGCGGCACCCGGCGCGCCCGCTCGCCCCGGCAGTTCCTCGGTGTCTGGGGACGCGACGGGCCGACCACCTACCCCGCGCGGGCAGACGCCCCAGACCAGCGGGCAACCCCGGGCGGGCAGCCCTGGCCGGCCCTCCGTCACCGCCTCCGGCCAAGGCGGACAACCCCGACCGGGCACCACCCAAGGCGGACAACCGCGCTCAGCGGGCTCCACCCCGGCGGGCCAGTCACCCACCGGGACCGCCCAAGGCGCACAACACCGACCAGCCGCGCACCAAACTGGGCAGGCACGTGCGGGCGGACCGGGTCAACCACCCATGGCAGGCGGGCAACCACGGCCGGGCAGCCCAACCCCACACCAGAGCACACCCCAAGGCGGGCAACCAAGCACCGGCGGACCAGGCCGACCACCCATCGCAGGCGGGCAACCACGGCCAGGCAGCCCAACCCCACACCAGAGCACACCCCAAGGCGGGCAACCACGGGCAGCGGGGCACGTCCCGACTGGCCAACCGCCTGCCAGTACCAGCCAAAACGCACAACACCGACCAGCGGCGCACCAACCCGGGCAACCACGACACGGTGGCTCCCATGGCGGCGGTCAGATCGGGCACGCCCCGCCCGCTCACAACCCGCGCACAGGCGGACATCCACATCCCGCGCAAGGCCGCGCGCACCCAGGCACCCCATCGAGACAAGGCGGCCAATACCCCACGGGCGGCGGCACATCCGGGCCGCGACAAGGCCCGCCCCAGCACGGCGGACCCCCGCGACACCCGGCACCGCCACCGGGTCCACGGCCCGCGAGCGGTCCCGACCCCCGTCGCACACCACCCGTCCGAGGCGACGGGTTCCCGCACGGCGCTCAGCACCCCGGAGGGCCAGGCCCGCGACCGCCGTACGACAGACAAGCGGGCAGGTCCGGCCCATCGGGACCGGGACCCCACCCAAGGCCGGACGGAATCGGCCCCCGGCCCGTGTCCGGCCGGGGGTACGCCCCACACCCAGGCGGTCCGAGCGGGAACAACCCCCCTCAGCGCCCTGGCGTCAACCAGCCGCCGACTGCGGCCACACGGCGCCCGGACGGGCCACCACCGGTCGCGATCGTCAATGTCGACCCGTCGACGTACGGGGTGGCCACCGTGGTCCACCGCGACGTCGAAGGGTGGGCCCGCGCGGAGAACGTCCTCTACCGGGGCGACCACCGGACGCCGGAGGAGATCCGTGCGGCGGGCGGGTTCGGACCGCCGCGCCCGGATCAGCCCGCGGACCTACTCCAGCACGTCGACGCCAAGACGAACGCGTTCGTCAGCACAACCCCCGACCAGCGGGTCGGCATCGAGCGAGCGGGCCCCGGCAGGCTCTACGTCATCCACGCGCCGGGGGGCATCCTCACCGACCCGACCCTGGACGCCGTCGGACACGACCGCCGATACGGGGAGTCCGAGGTCCTGTTCCCAGGCGGGGTGGACTGGCGGTATGTCGCGGGCTGGCACACGGTTCGCTACGACCCCGGCGAGGGGCGGCTGGTCCCTGGCCCGTTCGAACCCAACCCGGACTACATCGGCGGCCCAGCGGCGGGAGATCGGACCAGGCCTTCCGCGCTCCACGAAACCGGCCAGGTCCCGACGGCCAGGCACCCCGAGTCACCGCCCGACCAGACCACACGCCAGGCCCTGGCTGGGGGACCGCCGCCGTACCAGGGCAATGCCACCGCCCAGGCTGGTCCCCCAGTGGGCCTTCCCCCGACGGCAGACCAGGCGCGCCAGACCGCGGGCCTGCCGCACCCAAGTCACCCGGCCACGCCTGGCCAACCCCATCTCGGCCACGCCCCGCATCAGCGGGCCAACCAGGCTCTCGAGACGAACCGGACCGCCGACGGCGCCCCACAGCAAGCACATCCTGCGGCGCTCGGTAGGTCGCACGACGCCCCCGCGGGCGACTACAGCTTCGGCCCCAGCGGCAGCGACTATGCCGACTCCAGCACCGACTCTCGACCAGAGCCCGCACGCGCCGAACCCGACCGCGCCCCGGAACGCACCCGCGAAGAGCCGAAGCCGCAACGCCATGAGCAGCCGAAGCGCCTGCGTGAGATCGCCGACGAGCGGCTCGCCGGCATCGCGAAGAACGTGGCGCATACCGACGCGGGCATGTCGCTGTTCGACCGGGCCGAGAAGAACGAGTCCTTCACCGCGCGGCAGGTCAAGCCGATCCCCGGCACCTTCGTCATCGACATGCACGGCTCGCCCGACCAGGCCCGGGTCGGCCGGTCGAACCTCAGCGCCCGCGACGTCGCCGAGATCCTGCGCGCCAACCCCGGCTGGGACGGCAAGACGCCGATCACCCTGATCGGCTGCGACACCGGCAAGCTGCCCAACGGATTCGCCGCCCAACTCGCCAAAGAGGCGGGGGTCCCGGTCACCGCCCCGAACACCGACGCCTGGGTCGACTACGAGGGCAACGTCTTCGCCAGCCAGTCCCACAAGACCATCGACGGCCACCGCCCCGGCTGGCCCCCGAACGGCGAGTGGCACACCTACGGCCCCGATGGCACCCACCAGTACGACGCACGCCCTTACCCGCCTGGCCACACACCCACCTGGGGCGACGGCACCCCGGCCGACGCACCCAAGTCCGCCTACCGCCGCGGCGAGCCTGATTCGCCCTACCGCAGCGCGGACACCGACCCGACCCGCGATGGTCCCCTGCCCACCCGTCAGGACACCGACCGGTATCTGGCCGACCCACGGCTCCAAGACGCCATCGAGCGCGCGAACGCGATCAGCGAACGCGACCCGGACTCCCGGATCAAGATCGACGGCACCCCCGTGCACATCGGGGAAGCCATCCGGCAACTGCTGCCCCGCCACCCCGAAATGGCCCGGATGCTCCGTGACGTCCCGTATCTCGAGGACTCGCTGATCGCACGCCCCCAAACCTTGGCGAACCTCCTGCGCGAACCAGAGGCGATTCAGGTACTGGAGCACTGCGTCCGGGAGGTCCGCGACCACCCGGACGGCCCCGCCGCGCTCGCCGAACGGTACAAATCCGACCCGAAGCCGACCCCCGCGATCCTCGACCAGATCGAGGCACAGATCTCGGCGTCAGCCAAGACCGCGGCCAATCGCACGTACATCACCAACCAGCCACAGTTCGACGGGGTGTCCAGCGACGATCCTGCCGATCGAGTCCGCTACCTGGAACGGCTCTACGACAATTGGACGACCAAGCAGGAAACATTGCACCGTTTCGCCACGGACATCGCAGAAGCCACCGGCGGCGAGGCACACTCGAGGAAGACCGAGAAGAGCAGGATTCGCGCCCTGGACAAGATCGGTCCGACCAGGGACGCGAGCGAATTGGCCGACATCGTCGGTTCCAAGATTCAATATTCGACAGTAACGGATGCGTACAAGGGACTCGCCGCAGTCGTTCAAGCGACCGAGAAGCCAGACTCCAAGATCTCGATCGTCGACTTCGACGACCGATTCCTGGACCCCGAGAAGAGCGGGTACCGCGACCTTCAGATGAAGGTGCGCATGGATCTCGAGGATGGGGACTACCATATCGCCGAGCTTAGGATCCATATCCACTCGATTGACGAGGTCGCCCGATACGAACACCCGCTGTACGAGGTGCGACGCGACTTCGATGCCCACGCTAACGACCATGGTCGCAAACAGAATACCTACGAGGACGCGCTTTCGAAGTCAATCCTCAACGAAGAGCGAGTCCGATTCGAAAAGGCGTTCAAGACTGGCCGAGGACGAACGGAGCACCCGCAATGACGGAGCCGCCTGAATACTACTGGCACCGCTCGACGACTTACCGGGTGGAGTCGCCATCCAGTGAGAGCCCAGCCATCTGGCGCCTGAACCTCAAGACCGGCGAGTTCGTCCGGGACAACGTCTCGCTTCTCGAACTGGAGGGAGCCCCCCAGTCCAGCTTTTCATCGCGACTATCCGAAGAGAAGTTCATCCAGGAGACGGAACGGCGCAGGATGCGTCACTTGCGCGGAACTGGACCGATCTTCGCACTGTACAAGTCCATCGAGCCGATCACGAGCGTAAACCGGCGACTCACTCCGCAAGAAGTCGAGCTCATCCATTCGACCTGGTCGCAGACTTTCTCGATGTGGGAGGCCGAGCAGCTTCGCCGCACCGCCGGAGAGCCGCCATCGTTCACCGTCGAATCGGACATGCAGGAATGAAGAGCTTTCGGAATCAGTCACCACCGGGATCGAGCCCGATCAAATACTATAAACACTTTTCCTCGACCTATCAGGTCGAATCGGCATCAAGTAGTAATCCGACGATCTGGCGACTGAGCCTCAAGACGGGCGAATTCGTCAGGGACACCATCTCCCTCGTCGAATTGGAAGGCCCGGCAGGAACGAGCTACACCACCCGCCTCTCCGAGGACAGATTCATCCAGAAAACTGAGCAGCTCCGCGAATACTACCTACGCGGGAGCGCCGGGCCGATCTTCGAGCTCTACGACTCCGTCAACGCAATTCTCACGAAGAGGCACGCCGAGAATCGGGGACTCACACCGGACGAGATCGAGGTGATCGCGTCGATCAGGCGGCGCACCTTCGCGATGTGGGAGGACGAGCTACGTCGCCGCGCCATAGCGACACCGATGACCGAACCGACTGAGTACTACAAGCACCGATCCTGGACCTATCGCGTGGAGGCGCCATCCAGCCGAAGCCCCACCGTCTGGCGATTGAACCTCAAGACCGGGGAGTTCGTGCTGGACGACACGTCTGTACTCGAACTGGACGGCCCGGCTGGCACGAGTTACTCCACCTGCCTTTCCGAGGCCGAGTTCATCTCGAGGACAGAGGCACTCCGCGCTCGTCACCTGCGTGGAACCGGTCCGATATTCACGCTATACGAGTCCATCCGGCCGATAGTCGAGGCGGATCGCAGGCTCAGCGAGGAGGAGGTCGAGCTCGTCCGATCCACCCGGCAGCGCACATTCGCGATGTGGGAGGACGAACTACGTCGCCGTGCCGCCGGGGAACCGCCGTCATTTACCGTCGAATCGGACATGCTGGGATGACGGCCGGACAAGGAGTCGACGATGAGTTCCCCGGAGACCACTCCCAGCCGCAGACCTTTCTACTTTCGCTATTTCAATCAGACAGTCAGAGTGGAGATCAGTCCGAACGGCGAGGAAGCAGGCTGGCGCCTCAATCTCAAGACCGGTCTATTCGATCGGGACGACGACGCGGCGGACGCCTGCTTGGGTGCTGGGGCGACGAGCGACATCTCTCAGCTCGACCAACGGAATTTCGTGACGGCACCGACGAGTATCGAGAGCACAATCTCCGGGGCGACGGCCCCATCTTCTCGCTATACGCCACGATCAAGAGCATCTGGGCGCGATCCAGAACCGAACGCAGACGGGTCACCGCCCAAGAGATCGATGTGGCGAGGTCGTTGCGTCACCAAACCTTCCAGATGTGGGAGGACGAACAGCGGCGGCGCGAATCCGGGGAGCCTAGGTCGTTCACCGTCACATCGATCTTGCAGCCGCGAGAAGAGGAACGATGACTGAGTACTACAAGCTCGACGGCCGGACGTTCCGCGTCGAGACGGGTGCCGACGGGCAGCGGGCCGGGTGGGTGCTCGACCTGACGACCGGCCGGTTCGTCCGCGACGACACGCCGTTCGCCGAGGTCGCGGCGGGCACGGCGGCACCGCTCGATGAGCGGCGGTTCGTCGAGCAGACCGAGCTGATCAGGATGCAAGCCGTCCGCGGCGACGGCGCGATCAGCGCGCTCTACGACACCGTGCAGGCGATCATCGACTCGGCGAACGCCGCCGGTCGGCGGTTCAGCCCGGAGGAGTTCGCGCTGATCAGCGGCATCCATCGGCGCACGTTCGAGATGTGGGAGGCACCAGAGCCCGCTCAAGACGGCCCGCTCACCCTCCGCGTGCGCGGAGACCAGGTACTCGGGCCTGGTGACGCCGCGGACCCCTCGGAGATCGAATCGGTCTTCGACCTCGACGTGTGGAGCGTTGCCGAGGGCCGTGCGCCGGAACGGATCGCGGGCTTCGATCCCGTGGCCGGTTACCTGGCGCCGCCCGGCGTGACCACCGTCCAGCTTCGTGTCGCACCGCCGCTGCCTGGGGGGTGGCCGCAGTTCCCACCGATGTTGGCCGGCGACATCCTGCGCACCGAGACCGTGTTCGGTGCCGCGGGAGCGGCGATCACCGCGGCCGCCCCACAAGGTTGGCAGAAGATCACCCTGACGTGCACGGCGACCGCCAGGGCTATGGAGATCGCCGCGACGGTGACCTTGCCCGACGGCCAGGCACGTGCGTGGGCGCCGCCCGCGATCGTCAGCCAGTGGCTGCACCGCTGGCGGATGCGCGAGTACCGGCCCACCCTCGGGGCCTGGTTCACCATGCGTCTGGAGCTGGTGGCCGGTGCGAACCCATTGGGGCACCCTGACTTCGAGGGCAGGCCGGACTTTCGAGTGCTGCCGGGGGTCCGGGAACACCTGGCGGACGAACTGCGGCTGCTGCCCCGCAATCCCGATGTCATCCCAGAATGGCTGCTGCGGGAGGCCATCCAGCGCCACAAGGAATACCGCATCCATCGGGTCACCTCGAGCGAGCCCGAGCGGGACCTGGGCGGGATCACCGAGATGGCTCAGCTGTTCGAGGGCATCGACGGTGACCTACCGGTCTGGTACCGGCCCATGGTGGGGCGGCGGGAGTCGGTTGCGATCGAGCGATACCTGCAAGACGCGCCGCTTGTGCTGTCGTCGCGCGGGCTCAGCGCGGACCTCATCACCGGGGACGAGGCGAAGGTCCCCATGGGCTACCACACCGACGGCCGGTGGGTCTGGTCCAGCGCGACCGCGTACTACCTGCGCGAGCACGACATCCCGCCGATGCTGGAATTGGTCGACCACATCCGGGAGAACCGCTACACCGTGCCCGAGGTGCCCCAACTCGCTATGCGCCGGGCGGCGGCGCTGGCCATGGGCAGGCCGACCAGCGAGTCCGAAGTAGACAAAGCGTTCGACGAGGCGATGGCTCCGGTTTTCGAGGCTGTGCGCATCTTCGGGACCAGCCCGACGCGCTACTCGCTCGGCGAGCACCGCGACGACGCGTGGTGCCTTGTCCGCGAAGGTGACTGGTACACCGTCTATCGGGACGGACAGCGCGAGCGCAACAGGTTCGGTGACGTGCGCGCGGCGGCCGCCTACCTGGCCGGGCAGCTGATCGCGAACCGGGACGAGCTGCGCTACCAGGAGGACGAGGAGATCCACTGGTGGCAGTCCCCATTCCAGTCGGTGTCCGAAGTGGACCCGTCGCTGGAGGCGTTCGGGCAGGTCATGGCGACCACCGTCGCCGACATCGTGGTCGACCGCTACGGCACGCCGGACGGAAACGTCGTCTTCGTTGCCGACACCCCGTTCGCCCAGCGGGACCTGCCCGCCGACCACGCGGAGCGCGAGTTCCACCGGTACAGGTTGCGTGGCGGGTGGACGGTGGTCACGGGAGTGACCCAGTCCGGTGGCCGCGCCTACCTGCTCCCAGGGCCGATCTCGACCTTCCTCGATGACGAGTGGCTGGAGGAACTCCCCGCCGTCGCCCACCCAGGACTCCCACCGATCACCGACGCGATGCGAGCCGAGGCCCGCCGCTCGCCCGGTGGCTGGCTGTGGTGCGCCGACCCGGACATCAACCCGCGCTTCATCGAAGGAGCGCCCAACCACACGTTGCTGGGCGCCTACAAGGTCGACGACGCGGGCGAGCTGACCGGCGAGACATTCGTCAACGACGCCTACCTGCCGAGCCCGGCCAAGCGGGGCTTCCCGGCGCCGCGGACCGACTTCGAGGCGGTGCTGAACTTCGTGTCGGCGGGCTGGCTGCCCCACGAGCGCATCCTCGGGGCCGCACTCGCCGCGCGGTTCATCATCGAATCCGACGGCGCGGGTGGGCTGCGGATCGGCGTGGACCAGCAGGGCAGGCGGTTCATGGTGGCCTACTCGTCCCCCGGATATGTGCCCGCGACCGCGGCGGCCCCGATGCAGGTCGATGGCCGCGCGCTGCTGCCGGTGCTCGCCGGGGTCACGCTGGTGGTCAACCCGGGCGGCACGGTCGGCATCGAGCTGCCCGGCGACGACCTGATCGCCGCGGCGGGTTAGCGGGAACGGTCGCGGGGGCAGCGGGCAAGTGTGGGTGTGACGATGGCGAGCAGCACCTCGGGGGACCAGCCGGACCTGACCGGTCCACACGGCTCGGCCGCTCTCACCGACCTCTACGACGCCCACGCCCGCGACCTGCACCGCTACGTCGCCCGCAGGCTCGACACCGCGACCGCGGACGACCTGGTCGCCGAGACCCGCCGTGAACGACCTGCTGCACCGTCTGGGCGCGCCGCTACTGAGCGCACGCGACCACAAGCTGATCTTGAACACTGTCAGCTACCTGCCCGGCATCAACCTCGACCGGCTGGCCAAGACGACGAAGCAGGTCGATGCGACGGCCATCAGCGTCGTCACCAACATGGGCGCCGTCCGCACGACGTACTACTTCGATCCCGCCACGGGCAGGCTCGCCGAGATCCAGATCATCACCAACGAGACCACCCGCGGACCGGTCGAGACCGGGACGATGTGGTTCGACGAGCCGGTCATCGTGCCGGAGATCGGTGTGGCGCCCTAGGAGCGCAGGACCTGCAGGTTGCTCATCGCCGACCCCAGGTCCGGCACGACCCGCACCTGCATCCCGTCCGGCACGTCACCGCAGTCCGGCGGGACCAGGGCCTTGGTGAAGCCCAGCCGCATCGCCTCGGCCAACCGGGTCCGCACACCGCTCACCCGCCGAACCTCGCCTGCCAAGCCGACCTCACCGACGACGACCAGGTCGTTCGGCAGGGCCACATCGCGGGCGGCGGTGGCGACGGAGAGCGCGATGGCCAGGTCGGCGGCGGGCTCGGTGATCTTCATGCCGCCGACCGTCGCGACGAACACGTCCGCGTCACCCAGCTTCACCCCGCCACGGCGTTCCAGTACGGCGAGGATCATCGCGATGCGGGACGAGTCCAGGCCGCTCACAGCGCGCCTGGGCGTGCCGAGGGCGGACTTGGAGACGAGGGCCTGCACCTCGCCCAGCATGGGGCGCTTGCCGTCGACGGCGACCGTCACGGCGGTGCCCGCGACGGCGGTCTCACGCTTGTTGAGGAACAGGCCGGACGGGTCGGTCACACCGACGATGCCGCTCTCGACCAGCTCGAAGCAGCCGACCTCGTCCGCGGCGCCGAAGCGGTTCTTCACCCCGCGCAGCAGGCGCAGGGTGGAGTGGCGGTCGCCCTCGAAGTGCAGGACCACGTCGACCAGGTGCTCCAGGACGCGGGGGCCCGCGATCGAGCCGTCCTTGGTCACGTGGCCCACCAGCAGCACGGGCAGCCCGCGTTCCTTGGCCACCGCCACCAGCGCGGCCGTCACCGCGCGGACCTGGGTGACCCCGCCAGGCGTGCCGTCGACCTCCGGCGAGCCCATGGTCTGCACGGAGTCGACCACCAGCAGGCCCGGGTTGACCGCGTCGACGTGGCCGAGAACCGCGGAGACGTCGCTCTCGGCGGCCAGGTACATCGCCTGGTGGACGTTGCCGGTGCGCTCGGCCCGCAGCCGGACCTGGCCGGCGGACTCCTCACCGGTGACATACAGCGTCGGGCCGTACTCGCCGTCGCGCGCGGCCCAGCGGTAGGCGACCTCCAGCAGGAGCGTCGACTTGCCCACGCCGGGCTCACCGGCCAGCAGGACAACCGCGCCGGGGACTAGGCCGCCGCCGAGCACCCGGTCCAGCTCGGAGACACCCGTGCGCCGCGCCTTTGCCGACTCGACGTCGACCTCGGCGATCGGGCGCGCGGGGACGCTCGGCAGCCCGGCGGTGATCTTGACTAGCGCGGCCCGGGGGACGCCCGCCTCGGCGAGCGTGCCCCACGCTTGACACTCCGGGCAGCGCCCGACCCACTTGGCGACCCCATGGCCACACTCGGCACAGCGATAACTCGGCTTGGAAGGCTTGGCCACCCAATCAAGC
>DATLIA010000033.1:0-37314 GCA_035540215.1 Actinokineospora sp.
GGCTGGGGCTTGGGTGACGTCGACACCGACGGCTTGGCCGTGGTCGTCGTCGGGGCCGCGGCGGACGACGATGTCGTGGTCGGCGCGACGGTGCTCGTGGGCGCCTCAGAGGGCAGCGGGTCGATGGTGATGGAAGTGGACGGCCGCGGCAGATCCGGTGCGGGCTTGCCCGCCATCGGGTCACAGGCTGCCGTCAGCGCGATCGCGCCGACCGCCACGCCCGCCGCCATCACGATCCTGCGGACGCGGCTGACGTGGCTGACGTGGCTGTTACGTAACTCCGCTGAAGGTCGAGCGGACATGAGATCCTTCCGGTTGGCAATAAGTCGCCCCCGTTGCGGGACAAGGGATCCCGCAGGCCAGCAGTGGTGATTTGGCGTCTGCCCGGCCGGTCGGCACTCTATGCATATCGCTCCGCAGATCACAACAGGGTCACGAACTGCATGTCAGAGCGGTCACGAACAGTGTGACACCGACCTCACCGGCCGCGGGCGACACTCCGTAACGATTCGACCGTTCGTGCGATCCCTTGGCAGAACACCTGTCACCAGAAGCCCGGGAGCCGGCATGCATACAGGCACGCGTCCGGTTCCCGCCGACGCCGGGGAACGGACTGTGCGCGTGCGGCGACCGATCTGGCTGTCGGCCACGGCGCTGGCCTGCGCACTCGCCGCGATCCGGCTCGCACTGGCGATCTTCGCCGACTACGACCGCGTCGTCGGCCTTTTCGACGACGACGCGTTCTATTACTTCGGCGTCGCGGCCCATGTCGCGGGCGGCGACGGGTCCACGTTCAACGGCATGGACCCGACCAACGGGTATCACCCGCTGTGGCTGCTGCTACTGGTTCCGGTCTTCTCCATCGCACACGGTCACGCGGCCTTGGTTGCTGTGACGCTGGTCTCAGCGGGGCTGTTTGTCGCCTCCGCGCGGCAGATCGACCGGATCGGCGCGCTCACCCAGCGGCCCGCGCTGGTCACCGTGTGTTCCGCGCCGTTGCTGGTAGTCGGCACGGCCGGGCCGTCGTTCTGGTTCTCCGGGATGGAGACCGGGCTGCTGCTGTTCGCGCTGCTGTGGCTCGCGGCGACCTACCTGCGGACCGAGGGCTTCACCGCCGCGGGCTTCGGCGCTGGCGAGGCGAGGGTGGCGGGCGCGCTCATGGCGCTGGCGGTCCTGTCGCGGCTCGACGCGGTCTTCCCGATGGTCCTGCTCGGCGTGCTGGCCCTGCTGTCCTGGCGGCGCGCGGGCCTGCCATGGCTGCGGCTCGGAGCGTGGCTCGCGGTGTTCCCGGTCGTCGTCCTCGCCGGGTACCTGGCGGTCAACCAGGCCCTGTTCGGCACGCCGATGCCGGTGTCCGGGCAGGCCAAGGCGCTGGGTGGCGCGGGCGGGCTCAACACCGACGTCGTCGGCCAGTTCCTCACCTCGCCGGTCCTGTTCGGCCAGTCGACCTGGCTCGGCGCGATCGGGCTCGTGGTCGTCATCGGCGCGCTGACCGTCAAGGCGGGCGGCGCGCTGGGCCGGGCGGCGGTGTTCGGCGCGATCGTCCTCGGCGGCGGGCTGCTCACGGTCGTCTACTACGCGGTGACGACGAGCTGGCAGCTGTGGCCCTGGTACTTCTCGGCCGCGCCGCTGGCCATCGCCCTGGCCGGACCGGCCCTGGCGAGCCGAGTCAGGGTGCCCGCCCGCGGTCTCGTCGCGATCGGGGTGATCCTGCTGGTCGCGGCCACCACGTCGGCCAACGCGGTTCGCTCGGCCCGCGGCGGGGTGGCCAGGTCGGCGTTCATCGAGGCCGGACCGGCGGTGGCGGCGAAGATCGACGCGCTGACCCCGTTCGGCCTGCCGATGGCCATGGGCGACCGCGCGGGCAGCCTCGGCTTCCACCTGCACCGGCCGCTCGTGCACCTGGAGGGCTTGGTCAACTCGGCGGAGTACCTCGACGCGCTGCGGGACGGCGGAGTGGCGAAGTTTTTGGCCGCCCGTGATGTCGCTCTGTACGCGCGCGGTGACGCGTCCGCGGGGACACCCGTGGCCGGTGAGCCAGGATGCGTGGGGTTCACCGAACCGCAGCAGGGTGGCGGTACGAAGTTCACTGTGGTGGTCTGTGATCAGGACCTGTTGTTGACGCAACCTCTAAGTGACGGAACTTCGTACAGAGTGTGGCGTTACCGGCCGAATTTACAGCCGGGTTAGTCCGAACAGCTTAATTTACACTTGTGTGCATATCACATGGAGTAACGGCTTTCTCGGAAGTCACGATTTACCAGGCATAGGGAAGCCGGACCTGTTGCTCGGCGCTACGCGGGGTGTTGGGGCGCGGATGGACTTCTGGAAGACACTGCTCATACTGCTGAAGCGGTGGTATGTCGCACTGCCCGTCTTCGCCGTCGCGATCGGCGGTGCCGGGGCGGTGTACGCCATCATGCCCATGCACTACGAGTCCATGGGCGTCATTGTGCTGACCTCGCCATCCAGCGGCGCGACGACAACCCTCAACGGCCAGGTCGGACAGACCAACCCGCTGCTCGCCTTCGAGAGCAGTCTGGCGATCTCGGCGTCCATCGTGATCCAGAGCATCAACGCGCCCGAGATCGTCAAGGCGATGGGCGCCGACAAGCCGGATCACACGTTCGTGCTGGCGGGCGGCGCCGAGGGCGGCCCGTTCATCAGCGTCAAGACCGAGAGCAAGTCCGAGCAGGGCGCGCGGGACCTCGTCGTGCAGGTGCTCGACCGGGTCAAGGCGGAGCTGCGCAAGCGGCAGGAGCAGCTGAAGGCGGCGCCGAGCACGTTCATCGGGGTCGACGACGTGGTCCCGCCGACCAAGCCGGAACCACTGCGCGGCGGCAAGCTGCGCGCTGCCGGTGTCGCGTTGGTGCTCGGCCTGGTGGCCAGCCTTGCGGCGGTGTTCGGCTTCGAGAGCTTCCAGAACCGCAAGCGCCGCGCCTCGGCGGACGAGGATGACGACGAGCTCGACGACTTCGACGATGACGATGACGACGACGAGCCGGTCGTCGCGCGGGCGGTCGCGGAGGAGCCCGAGGTGCCAGCGCAGCCGCGCTCGCGCCCGGCGCCGGTCCCCGCCGACCTCACCCAGCGGGTCGCGCCGGTCCGGCCCAACGGCCACCAGCCGCACCAGCCCGCGACCGCCAAGGCCAACGGCCAGGCGGGTCCGGCCGTCGGCGGCAAGTCGGTCCCGACGAAGGCGCCGGTCGGCGGCAAGTCGATCCCGGGGAAGGCGCCGGTCGGCGGCAAGTCGATCCCGGGGAACGCGAAGCCCGCCAACGGCAAGTCGGGTCCGAACGAGCAGTCCGGTCCGGCGGCGGGCAAGGCAGGCCCCAGCGCGGGCAACGGCCAGGCTCCGGCTGGTACTAGCGGTGGCCAGTCCGGCAACGGCCAGGCGGCGGCTCAGCCTGCCTCGGCCAACGGCCAAGCCGCCCCGGCCAACGGTGTCGCGACGCCGGGCCGGGTGAACGGACAGCCGGTCGGGACCGGCCCGACGGGCAACTGGCCCGCCGACGAGTGGCGGGAGCCACCGACGCTGCGGATGAAGCCCGCGCAGGCTCCACCCGACCAGCGAAGCTGACCCGTGGCCACCGACCGGCCCGTCGTCGGCCAGGGAGCCGACGGCGACCCGCCAGTCGACGGCGATCGCCGAGGACAGGACACCGACCGGCCCGCGCGCTCCCGCCGCGGGCCGTCGAAGACCGCTGACGGCAAGCGCCGTCGACCCGACCAGGACAGCTCGACCCGAGCCAAGCGTTCAGCGGACGACGGCAAACGCCGCCGTACCGACGAGGACAGCACCACCCCAGCCACGCCCCGGGCGGCGGCCAGGCGTTTGAAAGACGACGGCAAACGCCGTACGGCGACCGTCGGCACCAAGCGGCGGGCGGCGGACGAATCGACGAACGCGGGCGCGCGTTCGGCGAGCAGCGAGAAGTCCGGCGCGGGCAGCGGAAGCAAAGACTCGAGCCTGGTCGTCAAGCGGAAAGACGGCAAGCAGCGGGCCGACGGGGCGACCCTGGCCTGCTGCTACGCGCTCGCCATGACGTGCATCCCCGCGGGCCTCGTGCTCAAGGGTCTGCCCATGGCGATCACCCCCGGCGTGGCGATCGGCCTGTTCATGGGCATCGTCTGGTTCTGCGCGCAGCTCGTCACCACCCTCGGTGTCGCCAAGGGGCGCAACGCCGCCCGGACCGCCCTGTTCCTCTTCGCCTGCTCCCAGCTGGCCACCTACGGATACGCGACCTACGGATATCTCCCCTCCGACGAACTCGACGCCGCCGACCGGACGCTGATCACGCTGATGGCGGTGTTCGCCGTCGGGCTCGCGGTGTGCGACGGCGTGCGCGGCCTGGCCCGGCTGGACCGGCTGCTGAAGGTGATGATCGGCGGCGCGACGTTCATGGCCGCCGTCGGCATCCTGCAGTTCTCGCTGGCGTTCGACCTCACCGAGTACCTGCAGTTCCCCATCCTCAAGGCGCAGGGCGAGATGTCCTTCGTGCTGGAGCGGTCGAACTTCCGACGGCCCGCCGGGACGTCAGGGCATCCGATCGAGTTCGGTGTCGTCTGCGCGATGACCGTGCCGATCGCCCTGCACTACGCGCTGCGGGCGTTCGACTATGGCGGGCCCCAGAAGCGCTGGTGGTTCTGCCTGATCATCCTCGCCGTCGCGTCGATGCAGTCGCTGTCGCGGTCGGCGGTGCTCGGCCTGGCGATCGCGGCGATGTTCGTCATCCCGGCGATGCCCAAGAAGCGACGGGTCCGGGCGATGGGCGCGATCGTGCTGTTCCTGGTCGCGATGCGGGTGATGGTGCCCGGGCTCGTCGGCACGCTCTACAGCCTGTTCACCAGCATCGGCGTCGACCCCAGCGCGGAGAGCCGCAGGCGCGCCATCGACCGGGCGGGCGGCGAGATCAACGAGCATCTCCTGCTCGGCCGCGGGATGGGCACGTACCTGCCGGAGAAGTACGGCTGGCTGGACAACCAGTACCTCGGGACGCTGGTGCAGAACGGCGTCATCGGGATGCTGCTGCTGATCTTCCTCTACGTCGCGGGCTGGTACTGCTGCTTCCGGGTGCGCATGGCCAGCAAGGACCCGAGGGTGCGCGACCTGGCCATCGCCATCGCCGCCGGGATCGGCGTGCCGGGCATCTCCTCGGCGACCTTCGACCTGCTCGGCTTCGCCGTGGCGACCGGGTTCACCTTCCTGCTCGTCGGCGCGGCCGGGTCACTGTGGCGAACCGTGCAGGAACAGAGGGCCGCCGAACCGCAACACTCGGCCGCCGAGTCCGATGAACCTGACGTGCCAGACCAACCAGCCAAGCCTGTTGCCTCCGATGAACCTGATCGACCCGACAGACCTGATCGACCCGACAGAACTGAGGTAACCGCGTGACCGCCGAGGCGCCGGAGGAACCGACGGTCGGCAGCAAGGTCGGCCGCGGCGCGGTGTGGAGCCTGCTCAACACCGTGGTGCTGCGGCTGGGCACGCTGGTCGCGGGGATCGTGCTGGCCCGCATACTGACCCCGGCCGACTACGGCATCTTCGCCGTCGCGCTGGTCGCGATGACGCTGCTGCAGGCGTTCAACGAGCTCGGGGTGAGCCTGGCGCTGGTGCGGTGGGAACGCGACGTGCGGGAGTTCGCGCCGACGGCGATGACGATCGCGGTCGGGTTCAGCGTCGCGCTGTACACCGTGGTGTGGTTCGCCGCGCCCGCGTTCTGTGAGCTGATGGGCAGCCCGGACGCCGTCGGGGTGCTGCGGGTGCTGTGCCTCGCGGTGATCTTCGACGGGGTCGCGGTGGTGCCCGCGACGATCCTCAACCGCGAGTTCCTGCAGCGCACCAGGTTCCTGTGTGACGCCGCCGCGTTCGTCGTGGTGACGTCGGTGACGATCACGCTGGCCGCCAACGGGTCCGGGCCGATGAGCTTCGCCATCGGCCAGATCGCGGGCAACCTGGTCTCGGTCAGCGCGTACCTGCTGCTGTGCCCGGTGAAGGTGCGGCCGGGCTGGGACGCCAGGATCGCCCGCGAGCTGGTCAAGTTCGGCCTTCCGCTGGCCGCGGCCAGTCTGCTGGTGCTGTCGGTGACCAACGTCGACAAGATCGTCGTCGGCTCGATGACCGACGAGGTCGCGCTGGGCCTCTACGTCATGGCGTTCAACCAGTCCAGCCTGCCGCTGCAGGTCTTCTCCGAGGCCGCCCGGCGGGTGTCACTGGCAGGCTTCTCCCGGCTGGTGCACGACAAACGGCAGCTTGAAGAGGCGCTCGCCCGCGGTGTCGGGCTGCTGATGGCGGCCTCGGTCCCGGTGTGCGCGCTGCTGGCCTGCTACGCCGGTCCGATGCTGCACGTCGTCTACGGCGGCCAGTGGACCCCCGCCGCGGTCGCGCTGCAGGTGCTCGCCGGTCTCGGGCTGCTGCGGATCCTGCTGTTCATCGGCTACGACCTGCTCGTCGCGCTCGACGGCAACCGGGTCCTGGTCGGCCTGCAGGGCTTGTGGCTGGCCACGATGCTCCCCGCGCTGCTAGTCGGCACGCGGGTCGACGGCATCCGGGGCGCGGCGATCGCCCAGGTCGTCGTCGCCGCGATCGTCGTGGTGCCCGCGTTCGCCTGGGTGATCCACCGGCGCGGCATCCGGCTGCGGTCGTCGCTGCTGGCGTGCCGCCGCCCGTTCATCGGCGGCGTGCTGGTCGTGCTGTCCGCGCTCGCGGTGCGCGAGCTGTTCGAGAACTCCTTGGCCCAGTTGCTCATCGGCGGTCTCGTGGCCGCCGCCGTCTACTTCCCGGTGGTGTACCCGATGCGTGCCATGCTCCCCGGCCGCGCCCGTGCCGAGGTGGTCGCGTGACCGCCCCGACGAAGGACCGCGGCGGCCTGTCCGCGGCCGTGCGCCGATCCCTGCGCGACGCGTTCGGCCTGTGGCCGATGCACGAGGCCAAGAACCGGGTCCGGCTGGGCAGGCGGGTGCCCGAGCTGCGCCGCTTCGAGGACGGCGAGGTCGCCCGACTGTCCACTGTGGTCGGAGAGCGGCCGTCGACGCTGGTCACGACCGTGGTGCCGACCTATAGGCGGCCGAAGCTGCTCCCGCTGGCCGTGGAGTCCGCGCTGGCCCAGACCGTCACCGACCAGCTCGTGATCGTCGTCGACGACGGCGCGGGCCTGCCGACGCTGCCCGACGACCCCCGACTGGTCGCGGTGAGCCTGTCGCGCAACTCGGCGGTACTCGGGCTGGTCCGCAACGTCGGGATCCGGCTCACCCAGTCGAAGTACATCGCCTTCCTCGACGACGACAACACCTGGCGCGAGGACCACCTGGAGAAGACGCTGGCCGCGCTCGGCCGGGGCGCGGACCTGGTGTACTCGGCCGTCGAGCGGCGGCGGGCCGACGGATCGGTGCTGGACGTGCTGTCCGAGCCGTTCGACCACAAGACCCTTGTGGACGACTCCCCGTACGTCGACTCGAACTCACTGGTGATCCGGCGGGCGCCGGACGTGGTGTTCAGCCGGATCCCGCGGGTGAAGGCGACGCTGCCCAAGGAGGACTGGGAGTTCGTCTACCGGATGTCGAAGACCCGGGTCGTGGAGCACGTTCCGGAACCGACTGTCCGGTATCTGGTCAATGAGGACAGTTATTACACACAATGGAATAACCAGTCCGGCTGACCACTCGCGGGAACGGGCGCCGTCGCCTACGTTCCCCACGTGACCGATCCCACTATCTCCGCCTTCATCGCGTTCCTCGCGGGTGGGCTGCTGTCCGTGCTGCTCGTCGTGCCCTACATCGCCTGGAGCTATCGCAGGCGCGGTGAGCTCGGGCTGGGCCACGCGCTGCTGGCGTTCGGGTTCCTGGTGTACGCGATGACACTGTGGACCTACACGCTGCTGCCCATCCCCGACACCACACCGCAGTGGTGTGCCGAGAACGCGGTGACGGCGGCGCAGACCCGGCCGTTCCAGTTCCTGTCGGACATCCGCAAGGACCAGGACGGCGCGGGTGTGCGCGCGGTGCTGCACAACCCGGCGCTGCAGCAGGCCGTGTTCAACGTGGCCCTGTTCGTGCCGCTGGGCATGTTCGGCAGGCACCTGCTGCGGCTGCGCCCGCTGGTCGTGGTCGCACTCGGCGCGGCGGTCTCGCTGTTCATCGAGTTCACCCAGAAGACCGCGGTGTGGGGCCTGTTCGCCTGCCCGTACCGGCTCTTCGACGTCGACGACCTGATCACCAACACCCTCGGCGCCGCCCTCGGCCTGGCGATAGCGCCCGCGCTGCGGCTGATGCCGGGGCAGAAGGTCAAGGCCGCGGCCGACGAGCCGCGCCCGGTGACCACCGCGCGCAGGCTGCTGGGCATGGCCGTCGACGTGGTGTCGGTGACGCTGCTCGGCGCGACCCTCCAGGTCGCCTACAACGTGGTCGCGATCTACCTGCTCATCGAGACCGTCCCCGACCAGCACCCGCTGCTCACCATCGTCATCCCGGTCACGCTGCTGCTGGCGCTGGTGCCGCTGTTGGGCAACGGCGGCACGTTCGGCCAGCGGGTCGTGCTGCTCAAACCGGTC
This sequence comes from Actinokineospora sp., assembly GCA_035540215.1. GTDB lineage: Bacteria > Actinomycetota > Actinomycetes > Mycobacteriales > Pseudonocardiaceae > Actinokineospora. Next base: position 8,550 of record DATLIA010000033.1, read on the forward strand.
GGCCCGGACGGCGCCGAGCCGTCGGCGTGGCGGATGGCGGTCCGGTTCCTCGCCGGGTCGGGCGGCTTCTTCGTGCTGGAGTATTTCGGCGTCCCGCTGGTCGGGTTCCTCCTGCTCGTGGTGAGCGGCGTGATGGCCTGGCGGCCACGGGACCACCGTGGGCTGTCCGGGGTCGTGGCCGGTTTGAAGGTCGTCGACAGCCGCGATGCGACCTCCCAGGTGCCCGCGAGCGTGATCAACACGTAGCCGCGGCGGAATCCGGACTGGTGACCGAAGTCGGCTCTTTGCTTTGCCCGACCGCGCGCGAGAGGCGGGGTGGGTGTGCCGCCGGGAGCCCTGCGGCACACTCGGTCCGACTGGTCATTCGGTGGCGCGGAACTCCGCGTTCTGTCGCTGGGATTCGTGGAGTTGGTCTTCGAGGGAGACGATGCGGCAGGCGGCATCGATAGCCGTGCCCTGGTCGACCAGCTCCCGCACGCGTGCGGCGATGCGCAACTGGTGGCGGGAGTAGCGACGATGTCCGCCCGCGGAGCGCTGTGGCTTGATCAGACCCGCCTCGTCGAGGCTGCGCAGAAAGCCCTGGCTGGTGTCGAGCATCTCCGCGGCCCGGCCCATCGTGTAGGCGGGGTACTGGTCGTCGTCGAACTTGTCGGCCCCGCCCGGCTGGGGAGCGGGGGTCTCGCGTTGGTCAGGGATCATTCCACCTCCACATCACAAGGGACCCCGGGCGCCATGTTCGGCGCCCAGGGTCCCAGGGGTTGGGTTTCATCATTGTCAGCCGACTGTGAGGCCGGCTTCCGGTATCCGCGGTGTCCGCCTGAAAGACAGACAGCTCGGAGATCGCTTATTCGTAACCGAGAACCACCTTCCAATCCGATGGGACTGCGGTACCCGCGCGGCACTACCGCAAAGCCGCCGCGGGCGATCCAATGATGTGCCCTTTCCCTTCTATCCTGTGTGTTCCTCTTACCTTGCAACACTTCCTGTACTGCGACTGCCGCGATCGCCACCGACTGGAACCCTTCCCACTGATCGGCCCCAGCACGCGTCGCGCCGCTGGTCACTGCCCGGAGCCCCATCGGAGATCGGCTCCGGCCACCTGACCGTTCTCGCACTATCCGAATTGCCACTGCGTCTCTCACTTCGCGGGTAGTTCGTCATCTCCCGCGCCTGATCGACCTTGTCTCTCTCGGTACAACCAGAACACTACACACGGATGAGGACGGATGTCTACCCCAGCCGTCATAGATTTTTTCCTGCCGCGGCGGATGCAACCTCCCAGGTGCCCGCGAGCGTGATTAACACGTAGCTACGCACCCAGGGGGTTTGATGAGTGATCGCGACCGGGGTTTCGCCGAGTACTTCGCGGCGAAATCCGACGCGATGCGCGGCACGGCGTACTTGCTGTGCGGCGACTGGCATCGCGCCGAAGACCTAGTCCAGACATCGTTCATCAAGCTGTATCGCGCATGGAACCGGATCGGCGAGCCAGGCAGGCTCGACGCCTACACCCGGCAGATCCTCGTGAACACGTTCCTCGACGAGACCCGACGCGGGTTCTTCCGACGGGAACAGGTGACCGCGGAACCGGCGGACTGGGCGGTCGAGCACACCGGGCCGGAAGACCGGCTGGTTCTCCTGCGGGCACTGGCCAGAGTGCCCGCACGGCAGCGCACCGCACTGGTCCTGCGGTACTGGGAAGACCTCTCCCTGGAGGAGACCGCGCAGGCGATGAAGTGCTCGACGGGAACGGTCAAGAGCCAGACCTCCCGCGGCCTCACCGCCCTGCGCGCCCTCGTCCCAGCCCCTACCGCTTTCTGCTGAGAGGGACCCATGAACGAGCACGACCTGCGCGACGCCTTCCGCACCGCGGTGACCACCGCACCACCATCGATGAACGGCGTCGCCGTCCTGGACGCGGCCCGCCGTGCCGACCGCAAGCGCAAGGCCACCTTCGCCGGACTCGGCGCCGCCGGGGCGGTAGTGGCGATCACGGCGGGGGCGGTGCTGCTACCCGGACTCGGCGGCACCGACACCAACACCGTCGCCATCGGCGCGCCCAGCCGCACCACGACCACGTCACCGCCCACCGAGTCGTCGCGGCCCACCGTCCGGCCGGACGGCACCACGCCCAGCCCCCGCGACGGCCGGGCGGAGGAACTGCTCGACCTGCTGGCCGAGTCGATGCCACCGGGCTTCGTGGGGAGGAAGAAACTTCACCGCGCCAAGCTTTTCCAGCAGCAGGGCGACCTCGAATCGTGGAGGTACACCGCCACCGTGGTCACGGGGACCACGACAGCGCTGGACATCGTGGTCCACACCGCGGGCAACGGCCTGTCCGAGAAACCCTGCGCGGAGGGCGATCAATCGGCCCTGGTGTGCGAGCCGCTGACGGTCGACGGCAAGCGAGTGTGGATCAGCACCTACAGCCAACACGTCAGCGAGCCCGTGCCGAGGCTGACGGCGTCCCACCGGCACGCGGACGGCACCATCGTCAGTATCAGCCAGTCCGGCGACGGCGAACCCCCATTCACCAAGCAGACGCTGGCGGAACTGGTTGTATCGCCGAAGTTCGTCCTGCGCTAGTGTCCTGCGCCGGAAATCCGGCGCAGGACACTAGATGCCGGTCTGTTCCCAGCGGAACACGCGGGCGTGCTGGCGGATGCGCCGGGCCGGGGCGGTGAGGACGAGTGGTGACAACGTCCTCGCCGCCTTCGCGCCCAGGCGTTCCCGCAGTTTGAGGGTGTGCCACTCGGGCAGGGCCACGGCCTCCGGGAAGGTCTCCACCGCGAAGTCGATCAACTCGTCGATCGGTGACTCCTCGGCGATGCCCTTGTCGTAAGCCCGGCCCGCGCGCCGCAGTGCGTCCTTGGCCAGGACCCGGCGGACCTGGTGATCCAGGTCCGCCTTGTCCTTGAGCTGCCCGTCCATCCGGTCCACGATCGAGACATACGCCGCGAGCCGCTGCCGCAGGTCGGCGACCTGGGAGGCGTAGTAGGCCGCGGACATGTTGTTGCCGTGCACCCGGTAGTAGGCCTGGTCCACCCCACGCAGGTAGCCGACGTCGGTGTGCAGCGCGAAGCGCATCCACATCTCGATGTCGCCGGTGTGGCGCAGTTCCGGGTCGTAGCCGCCGTACTTCTGCTGGACGTCGGTTCGCACGACGACCTCGGGGGAGGTGATGCACCCCTCCCCGAGGGCGAACCGGCGGCGCAGCCAGGAGTGTCCGTTGTAGACGGTCCAGCCCTTGTCCGCCGTCCGCGCCGGGGGCAGCGGTTCGCTGCCGTCCCAGTGCAGCGGGCGGCCGTAGGTGAACCCGACCTCCGGGTGGCTGTCCATCAGCCGCGTCGCGCGGCGCAGCGCACCCGGGGTCAGGGCGTCATCCGCCGAGAGGAGAGCGCAGTAGTCCGCGCTCGCCCACTCCAGCAGACCCTCGTTGTAGGTGGCGATGTGGCCCTTGTTGCGAGCGTGCTCGACCACCTGCACCCGGCTGTCCTCGGCGGCCAGTTTCCTGGCCACGTCGGCGCTGCCGTCGCCCGAGGCGTCGTCGATGACGAGCACCCGGACGTCGACCTCCGGCTGGTCGAGCACGCTCCGCACCGCGGTCGGCAGTACGGACCCGTACTTGTAGCACGGGATGACCACGTCGACGCTGGCCACTGACTAGCCCCCTGGATCTCGGTTACGGCTGGGTCGTTACGAAGGTTGCGTCGACCCAGTAGTTCGATCCGTTACCCGAGCTGTTCGGGAACACACCGCCGCCGCCGTACTGGTACACACCGTTGGGTGAAGCGCCCGTCGCGGGACCGGTGAGCGGCCCGTTGACTCGGTCGGTGTTGAAGTACTGCGTGGTGTAGCCGTAGCGGCCCGCCGAACCCCAGAACGAGGCGACGTAGGTCGACCCGGCCGTGACCGCCACCGGGGAGGCGAAGGTCAGGGTCTGCCAGCCGCTGCTGCTCTCGTTGGTGAACGTGCCGGTCGCCAGCTGCGCGCCCGCGTTGGTCCACAGGGTTCCGGTGTGTGAGCCGGGGTCGCCCGCGGACTTGTAGAACCGGACTCCGGTGATCCAGCCGTTCTGCGCCACCCGGATCCGGGTGCCCAGCTCCACCGGCGAATCGACGGCGAAGTTGCCAGGCGAGTCGGTCGGTCGGAACAGGGTGCACGGGCAGGCGCCCGCCGCGGCGGTGGTGAAGGTCCAGGTGTGGGCCGCGGGCATCAGGTTGCCCATGCCGTCACTGGCCCGCACCGACGCGGTGAAGGTCGCGTTGCCCGCCAGCGCCGAGGTCGACGCGAACGTCATGCTCCGGTTGTCCGGCGCCAGCTGGGTGGTGCCCGAGACCACGCCGACCCCGTTCTGGGTCAGCGTGAAGGTCAGCGACGACGGGTTGACCGGCTCGGAGAAGTTCGCCGTCACCCCGGTGCCGGTGGACACGCCGGTCGCGTTGTTCGTCGGGCTCGTCGAGGTCACCGTGGGCGCGGTCGTGTCGGCGCCCTGGGTGTCGACGGTGACGTCGACCCAGTAGTTGTTCGCGTTGAACGTGTTCGTCGGGAAGCCGCCGCCGTAGACGTAGACGCCGTTGCCGCCCGAGGCCGGGGACGTCGGCGCGGTCAGCACGCCGCGACCGGCGCCCATCGCCGCGAAGAAGCCCGTGTCGACCGAGTAGTGGCCGGTCGTCGTGCGGTAGGAGGCGACGTAGGTCTGGCCCGCCTGGATCTGTACCGGCGAGCTGAACGTCAGCGTCTGCCAGCCGGTGGCCGACTCGTTGGTGAACGTGCCGGTCGCGATGCGCTGGCCGGACGTGGTCCACACCGAGCCGGTGTGCGTGCCGGTGTTGGCGAAGGACTTGTAGAAGCGCACGCCGGTGACCGTCGCGTTGGCCGCGACCGAGAACTTCGTGCCCAGTTCGACGTCGCTGGCGTCACCCGCGTCGGCCGTCGCGGGCACCTTGGTCTTGAACAGGGTGCACGGACACGGCGCGAGGTTGGTGCCGGTGGTGAAGCTCCACGTCTTCGGCGCGGCGAGCGGGTTGCCGTAGCCGTCGGTGGCGTTGAGCGTCACCGAGTGCTGCGTGCTCGCGGGGAGCAGGTCAGTCGGACTGAAGGTGACCACCTTGTCGTCCACGCTCACGGTGCCGGGGACGGCGTTGCCGCCCGCCTGCACGGTGAACTGCACGCTGCCCGGGTCGACCGCCTCGTTGAACGTCGCGGTGATGCTGGAGTCGACATAGGTGTTGGTGGCGTTGTTCACCGGGCTGGTCGAGTTGACCACCGGCGGGGTGTTGTCGGCGGTGTCGGTCGTGACGATCACGTCGACCCAGTAGTTGCCGCCGTTGAACGAGCTGTCCGGGAAGCCGGACCCGTAGCGGAACACGCCGTTGCCGCCGGGGACGCTGCCGGTCGCGGGCGCGGTCAGCGGGACGATGCCCGCCCCCTTGCCGTTGAAGAACCCGGCGCTGACCGAGTAGTGGCCGGTCGTCGTGGTGTACGAGACGGTGTAGGGCTGTCCGGAGCGGACCTGGACCGGTGTGGCGAAGTTCAGCGTCTGCCAGCCGGTGGCCGACTCGCCGGAGAACGTCCCGGTGGCCAGGCGCTGGCCCGCCGACGACCACAGCGACCCGGTGTGGGTGCCGGTGTTGGTGTTCGCCTTGTAGAACTTCACGCCGGTGACCGTGGCGTTGACCGAGGTGTTGAACTTCGTGCCCACCTCGATGGCCGCCGTGTCGCCGCTGTCCACGGTCGCGGGTGTCTGCGTGCCGAAGATCGTGCACGGGCACTGCTGGGCGCCGACGGTGACGTTGACCGTCACCGTGTTGCCGATCGTGGCGCCGTCGTCGGAGGCGCGGACCTTGATCGACACCGGGCCGAGCACGCTCGGGGTCCACGGATAGGACCAGGTGTCGAGGCCGGTGGCGCGCTTGTAGGTGGCGCCGCCGTCGACCGAGACCTCGACCGAGGCGACCTTGCCGCCGCCGACGTCGACCGCGGTGCCGGAGATCGTGCGCGGGGTGCCCGCGGGCACCGTCGAGCCGTTGGCGGGACCGTTCACCGTCACGGTGGGGCCGGTGGTGTCAAGGCTCTTGGTGGCCTGCACCATGCCCGCCATCAGCGTGCGTGGCTGCACACCCATGTCGGCGAGCATGTTGACCGTGGCCTGCTGCATCGCGGGCGAGGTCGGCGCCGTCGGCGGGGCGCCCGCCGGGAAGGTGTGGTCGGAGTCCAGGCCCCAGGACCACTGCACGGTCGCCGCGCTGAACACCAGCGCCTTGCTGACCTGGTCTCGGTAGAGCGTCAGCTTGTGGTTGGCCGGGCCGCCGCCGTAGATGTGGCCGTAGTCGAGCAGGAGTTGGCCGTCGTCGACGGTGACCGTGGTGTCGGACATCGGGATGGAGCCCGCGGGCCGGTAGCCGTTGTCCGGGTCGCTGTCCCACTCGTAGCCGAGTGTGCCCGCCGGGAAGGTCGTCGTGCCGGTCGCGGTGGCGACCGAGGTGTTGCGCCAGAAGCGGTTGCGGCCGAAGGACGCGGGGACCTGAAGCGAGTCGGCGCGGTAGCCGTTGACGAAGAACAGCGTGCCGAGAAGCTCGTTCTCCGGCCTGCCGCCGTCCGACGGCGGGGACTGGCGCGGGTCGCGCCAGGTGCCGGTCCACTGCGGACTCGGGTCGATCTTGGCGCCACCGGGGGCCTTGGTCTCCTTGTAGCAGACCATCGTGCGCAGGGCCGTGTTCGAGCCGTCGATCGAGTTCTCGAACCTGGTCTTCCAGAACCACGAGTTGCCGGAGAGGAACATCAGGTTCACGCCCGCTGCCTTGGCCTGCTCGACGCCGAGGCGCTGCGGTCCGTTGACGTACTCGTCGTGGCCGGAGGAGATGTACACCTTGTGGTTCTTCAGCAACGCGGGGTTACGGGTGACGTCCACACCGGACAGGTAGCTGACGTCGTAGCCGTTGCGTTCGAGGAACCGGATCATCGGGTACTCGGCGTTGAGGAAATTCGACGTGCCGCCGTTGCGGTACGGCCGGTTGTAGCTGACCTTGAACGCGCGGCCGTCGGGCGAGCCGCTGAAGCCGCCCTCGTAGAGGTTGTACTCGTTGATGCCCGGGCGGTCGCCGTACTTGTTGTACGCCTGCCAGGTCTGGTCGGAGGTCTGCACGACGATGTCCGACGTCGAGGAGTCGTTGCGCACGACGAACGGGTACTGGCTGGCGCCGTTGCCGTCGTTGCGCACGAAGTTGGCGACGTAGAAGCCGGGGACGGCGGTGCTGGGCACGAACCAGCTCGCCGAGACGGTCCAGTTGCCACAGTCCACAAGGCCGGTGGTCGACTGGTAGGAGCACTGCGGCTGGTTCTGCGGCAGCGGCACCGACGGGGTGATCGTCTGCTGCAGACGGCCGCCGTTGCCCTGGTAGTAACCGAGCCGCACGATGTCGACCGAGTAGCTGTTGCTGGGTGTCTTGATCTTGAAGTCGAGGCGCTGGCCCGGCTGGACGCTCGTCTGCGTCGCGAAGCCCTCGATGTCGCCGTACTGACTCTCGATGAACCAGTCGTCGCGCGGCGTTCCCGGTTTCGAGTTCTCACACACCACCGGGTTGGTCGGCGCGTCACACGGGCCTGCCATGGCCGGTGACGCGACGAGCACAGGAAGTCCTATCGCGACGAGAAGTCCTGCGAGTCCGGCGCGCATACCGCGCAACGTCCGCCCATGACCGCGTGCGTCGTGCATCGCACGGTCCATCCGAGCCTCCACGGTTTGTAACCGTAAGTAGTGAGATCTTGCGGGAGCGATCAAGACACCACGGAACCGCGCCGAAACACACGTGTCCGATTGATCTGGATATCGCCACTTCATCTCACCCTGTTACCCCCTATGGGGGAAGGGGATTAGGTCCTGTAGATCTTGACCGTTGCGTGATCAAAGAGTCGCGTTAAGCGATCTCGGCCAGACCGTTCCCATCCGATGACAGGGTGTAGTCGCGCTTGCACTCCGCACAGTGCAGAACTTCGTCGAGACGGGCGCCGCATTCGCACACCCACCCCTTCTGACGTGCGGGATTACCCGCGACGAAGGCATGTGGGGGCACATCGCGGGTGACCACCGAACCGGCGGCGGCGAATGCGTACCGTCCTATTTCGACACCGCAGACGACCACGGTGCCCGCACCGAGCGTCGCACCGTGCCGCACGAGGGTGGCAACCAATTCCTCCGGTCCTTTGCGAATTGCCGCCCGGGGCCGGAAATCGTTGGTGAACAACACGTTAGGCCCGAGGAACACCTCGTCCTCACAGGTCACCCCGCTGTACACCAGAGTGCCGTTCTTGACCGTCACCCGGTCACCCAGCGCAGCGCCCGTCTCGACGAAAGCGCAATCGCAGATGTTGCAGTCGCGGCCGACCTTGGCGCCGGGCAGCACGTGCGCGAAAGCCCAGACGCGGGTGCCCGCGCCGACATCGTCGCTCTCGCAGAGTCCCTTGGGGTGAACGAAGACCCCGGACTCGGTCGTTGTCACAGCGAGTCCGCGAGCACTGACACGACCCGCTCCTGCTGCGCGGAGGTGATCTCCGGGAACAGGGGCAGGGAAAGGATCTCGCCCGCGACGAGCTCGCTGACCGGGAACGCGCCGACGCCGTGGCCCAGACCGGCGAACGCGCCGGTGAGGTGCACGGGGGTCGGGTAGTGGATCCCCGCGCCGATGCCCGCGGCCTGCAGCTTGCCCAGCACCGCGTCGCGCTCGGCGACCCGGATGACGTAGAGGTGCCACACCGGCACGTTGCCTTCGGCCACCACGGGGGTGACCACGCCGTCGAGGCCCGCGAGGAGCTTGTCGTAGCGCTCGGCGGCGGCGCGGCGGTCGGCGTTCCAGCCGTCGAGCCTGCGCAGCTTCGCCGACAGCACAACGGCTTGCAGCGTGTCGAGCCTGCTGTTGAAGCCCAGCACCGGGTGCTCGTACTTGCGCGGCGAGCCGTGCGCGCCGAGCAGGCGGACCCGCTCGGCGAGGTCGGCCCGGTCGGTGGTGACCGCGCCCGCGTCGCCGTAGGCGCCGAGGTTCTTGCCCGGGTAGAAGCTGGTCGCGGCGATGTCGCCGAGCGAGCCCGCGCGGACACCGTCGCGCTCCGCGCCCTGCGACTGCGCGGCGTCCTCAACGATGGCGACGTTCGGCGGGAGCAGCGCGCGGAGCTGGTCGATCTGCGCGGTCTGGCCGTAGAGGTCTACCGGGAGCACGACGCGGGTGCGGGTGGTGACGGCGGCAGCGGCGGCGGTGACGTCGATCAGCATCGTGTCGGGGTCGCAGTCCACCAGCACCGGCGTCGCCCCGGTCCTGGCGACGGCCTCGGCGGTGGCGATGAAGGTGTTGGCGGGCAGGACACACTCGTCGCCGGGGCCGATCTCCAGCGCGCGCAGCGCCAGTTCCAGCGCGTCGGTGCCGTTGCCCATGCCGACGCAGTGGGCCACACCGGCGAACGCGGCGTACTCGGCCTCGAACGCGGCGACCTGCGGCCCGCCGACGAAAGCGGTGCGCGCTAAGACCTCTGACCAGCCCGCGGCCACCTCGTCCGCGACAGCGGCGTGCTGGGCGGCCAGGTCGACAAGGGGAATCGGGCCGGTCATACGAACTCCTCAAGCTCAGTTTTGATGAACCACAACGCTCAGCCGCCGGTGACGCTCGGGCGGCCAGCGGCACGGCGACGCAGTCGCTCGTGGCGATGGTCGTCCGAGCGTCACCTTCAGGGCGGCTGAGCCGCGCCCCCGGAGGGGGCGCCATGACGCAGTTTTTTAGCGGGCACGCCAACCCAGGTCTCGCCGTCGGGGACGTCGAACAGCACCGCGGCACCCATGCCGATGACGGCCTCGGCGCCGATGCGGACGCCCTCGCGGACCAACGACCCGGTGCCGAGGTAGGCGGCCTCGCCGATGGCGACGTTGCCGGACAGCGTGGCCCGGCCCGCGAAGGTGCTGAAGTCGCCGACGGCGTCGTCGTGGGTGAACAGGACCATCGGCATCACGACGACGTGCGCGCCGACGTGCTGCGGTGCGGTGATGACGGCCCTGGCGAGCACCAGGGTGCCCTCGCCGAAGGTGACTCCCGGCGCTATGGACGCGTCGGGGTGGATCAAGGTTGCGTAGCGATCGGCGGACAGTCCGAGCCTGCCGACCAGGTTCCGCCGACCAGCCGGGCGCGCCGAGTTGGCGACGCACACCAGCACCGCCGCGTCGGTGTACTCGTGCACCAGCGCCGTCGGGCCGAGCACCGGCAGACCGTCCACTTCGGACCCGTGGCACTCCGGCGCGTCGTCGAGCATGCCGATGGGCCGCCACACGTCAGGCAACGCGCGGGCGGCGGCGAGCGCTTCCCTGGCCAGACCGCCCGCACCGACGAACAGCAGCGGGCGGTTCACGCCGAGGCTCCGGCCGTGCGCACCAGTTCGCGGTGCCAGACCTCCAGCGACAGCAGCGTCCACAGCCGGGGCTGCTCGTCGCGGGTGCCCGCGTCGTGCTCGCTGAGCAGCTTGCGCACCGCGGCCGGGTCGAACACGCCGGCCACGAACGACGACGGCCCGGTGAGCAGGTCGTTGGCCATGTCCTTGAGGCCGTCGCGGAACCACGCGTCGAGCGGGACCTTGAAGCCGGACTTGGCCCGGTCGACCACGTCGTCGGGCAGGTACCGGCGCGCGACCTCCTTGACCACCCACTTCGTGGTCCCCTTGCGCACCTTGACCGAACTCGGCAGCGCGAAGGCCAGTTCCACCAGGCGGTGGTCGAGGAACGGCGGCCGGAGTTCCAGCGACGCGGCCATCGACATGCGGTCGCCGCGTTCCAGCAGGTTGTCGGCGAGCCAGGCGTGGGAGTCGGCGTAGAGCATCCGGCGCAGCGCGTCGCCGCGGCCACGCTCGTACGGACCGATGGCCGACCGCGCGGCCGGGCCACCGAGCAGGGCGTCGCGCTCGCGCTCGGTGAACGGGGCGAACCAGCCGCGCATCCGTTCCCCGGCACTGGGTTCGGCCAGCGCGCGCACCGCGATGCCGAGTTTGGCCTTCGACGCGGGCAGCGCCCGGTCGATCCGGGGCAACACCGCGCCACGCACCGCGGACGGGACGAGCCCAGCCCAGCGGGTGAACGCGGCGTGCCGGTGTTTGGGGTAGCCGCCGAACAGTTCGTCGCTGCCCTCGCCGGACAGCACGACCTTGACCTGCTGCTTTGCCAGCTCCGCCAGGCGGAACACCGCGACGTCGGCGGGCTGCGACAGCGGCGCGTCCCGGTGCCAGCTCAGCTTCGCCCACGAGTCCTTGAAGTCCTCGGCGGTGACGATCACCTCGTGGTGCTCGCTGCCGACGATGCCCGCGACCTTGCGCGCCCAGTCCAGCTCGTCGACCCGGGGGTCGCCGAAACCGGCGGAGAACGTGTGCAGGCCCTCGCCCTGCTTGGCCTTCGCGGTCAGCGCGCAGATCAGGCTGGAGTCGATGCCGCCGGACAGATACGCCCCGACCGGCACGTCGGCCACCAGCGCGTCCTGGATCGACGCGTCGAGTGCCTCCGCCACCAGCCGCACGGCATCGTCCGGGGTGACGTCCCGATTCTCGGCCCGCGTCGGGATCTGCCAGTAGGCCAGCAGCCGGACCTGGCCGTCGCGGCCCAGGGTCAGCCGGTGGCCCTGCGGCACCTTCCGCACCCCGTCGACCAGCGTGTACGGCGCGGGAACCGAGCCGTGCGCGAGGTAGTCGTGCAGGCTGGCCTCATCGACCCCGCGCGACCCGATCGCCGGGAACAGCGCCTTGATCTCCGAGGCGAAGGCGAAGACCTTGTCGTCTAGGTAGTAGTACAGCGGCAGGATGCCCATCCGGTCGCGCACCAGGTGCAACTCACCGGAATCCGCGTCGTTCAGTGCGTAGGCGAACTGGCCGCGCAGCTCCCGGACGCTGTCGATCCCGCCCTTGGCGTAGAGGGCGAGGATGGTCTCGGTGTCACCACCCGTACGGAACGGGTAGTCCACAGTGGACCGGAGCTGGCGGTAGTTGAGGATCTCGCCGTTGAACGCGATGTGCGTGCGGCCACCGTGGCCCGCCATCGGCTGGACGGACGCGCCAAGGTCGATGATCGACAGCCGGGTGTGGGCGAAACCCGTGCTCCCGTCGGACCAGGTCCCGGAGTCGTCCGGACCCCGGTGGTGCAGGCGCTTGGCCATCTCGGCGAGCACGCCCGGGTCGACCGGCGACCCGTCAAGGTGCCGAACGCCTGCGATTCCACACATGGTTAACGCTGCCTCTCGGCCAAGTGCATGAGCTGCCGCGCCCGGGAGTCCCACGACGCGGGCAGCTCTGAGTCGACTACGAATCCGTCAAACATTTCTCAACGCTGCCTCTCGGCCAAGTGCATGAGCTGCCGCGCCCGGGAGTCCCACGACGCGGGCAGCACCGACTCGCGGCGGGCCTCCGGGGTGGACTCGCCGCCGTCGGCCAGGGTCCGCCGGATCGCGTCGATGAAGCCGTCGTGGCCCTTCTCCGCCACCCGGATCCGGTCGGCGTAGTGCCGCACCTCGGGGAAGTCGGTGCTGACCACGGCGAGACCGAGCGCGAGGTATTCCTTGAGCTTGATCGGGTTCGCGTGCTTGATCCAGTCGTTGTCCAGCCACGGCATCAGCGCGACGTCGAACCCGGTGCCGTAGCCCGGGATCTCGGCGTACGGGCGGAAGTCGAGCCAGTGCACGTTCGGGTACTTCTCGAAGCGCTCCATCGAGATGGTCGCGTCGCCGATCAGCACCAGCGAGCAGTCCGGGAATTCCTTGGCGACGCGTTCGAGCAGGTCGAAGTCGACCAGGTAGTCGTCCAGGCTGCCGAAGAACCCGATGCGCGGGCCGGGGATCGAGGCCAGATCGGCGGGCAGCTCGGCCCGGCGCTGGAAGTGCTGCAGATCCACGCCGTGGTCGAGGAAGTAGCCGCGCTCGCCGGTCGCGACCGCGTCCTCCGCCTGGAGTTCGCGGCTGACGTAGAGCACGTGGTCGGCGCCCGCGAGGAGCTTGTCCTCCAGCGCCGCGATGGCGACGCCGTCGGCCTCGGGGAACGCGGAGTGCCGGTCGGACCGGTTGAACAGCAGACCCCGGCGCGGCATGGGCTCCACGACGTCCCACGCGGTGGGGATCGTGGCGACCACGACCGGCGCGCGCATCCCGAGGAACGCGCAGACCGCGCGGACCTGGGTGCGCACCAGCGTCGCGTTGAGCCTGCGCTGCCACGGCTTGCTGTAGAACGGCAGCGGCAGCGGGGTCATCACGTGGTAGTCGGGCACGTCCGGCAGCGGTCGGCGGACCAGCTTGGCCACACTGCCCAGCTTGCGCAGGATGCGTCGAGCGAACTGGGTGCTCTTGCCCGGCGTCGGCATCCGCAGGCCGATGCTGTTGACCAGCAACACCTTGCGGTGCTCGGCGACCCGGGTCATGAGCTGGAAGTCGGAGTGCGCCTGGTTGTGGTACCACCAGTCCTGCGCGGAGAAGCAGACATATGGCGGGGCGTCGGTGTTCACGGTCAGCGGCTGCGGCCAGCGGCGCTGGGTGAGCAGCCCGCGCAGCGCGGCCTTGTGCGTCGCCGAACCGCGCGCGGCGCGCGGCAGGGTGTTGAGCATGACGGCGAACCACATCAGCGCGCCCGCGACCCGGCCGTGCCGTTCGCGGTGCAGCCGGACCTTGTTCGTGGCCAGCAGCGACCACAGCCGCGGCGAAGTCGAGACCTCGCCGCCCAGGTGCACGGCGTGCGCGGCGGGCTCGTAGCCGACGGCGAAGCCCGCGTCGCCCGCGCGCAGCATGAAGTCGGTTTCCTCGGAGTAGAGCAGGTAGCGCTCCTCCAGCGGACCGAGCGCATCGATGCACTCGCGGGTGACCAGCCAGGCCGCGCCGGTCGCCCAGTCCACGGTCCGCGCGCGCTCGTAGGCGCGCGGGCTGGTCACGGTCTCGCCGAGCGGTCCGATCCGGCCCGCGCGGGCCCCGCCGAGCACGGCCTCGCCCAGGGTGCGCAGCACCGTAGGCGTCCGGCGCAGCGAGTGCTGGGTGCGACCGTCCACATCGGTCAGCCGCGGCACGGCGATGCCGATCCCCGGACCCGCCGCCGCGCGCAGCGTGGCGACCGAGCCGGGCGAGAGCCGGATGTCGGCGTTGAGGACGAGCACGTCACAGCCCTCGGCCTGCGCGATGCCCTCGTTGACGCCCGCGGCGAACCCGTCGTTGTCCGTGCGGTGCACGACCTTGACGTCGGGATCCGTCGCGGTGACGACCTCGGTGGTGCCGTCGGATGAGGCGTTGTCGACCACGATCACCCGCGACTCGCCGACGCCGCGGAGGGCGGCGGGCAGAGCGCGCAGGCAGTCCGCGATCACATCGGCCGAGTTGTAGGTGACGACGACGATCGCGATGGGGCGGGACGTCACGACTTCACCAACTCGATCGCGTCGGCGAGCGCGCTCACGACGAGCTGCTGGTCGGCGTCGGTCAGCTCGTGGTGCAGCGGCAGGATCAGCGACCGGCGGGCCAGCAGCTCCGTGCCGGGCAGCGCGTCGTGCGGGTGACCCGTGTACGCGGGCTCCAGGTGCGCGGCCATGATCCCGCGCCGCGCGGAGACACCCGCCGCGGCGAGCTTCGCCAGCACGTCGACCAGTTCCGGAGCGCCGTCGGGCAGTTCGACCCAGAACGACTGGAAGTTCGTGGTGCCATACGAGGGGTCGGCGACCGCGCGCAGGCCGAGCGGGGCCAGCAGCTCGTGGTACCGGGCGGCCATCGCACGGCGCTGCTCGACGATGCCGTCGAGCCTGCCGAGCTGCACCAGGCCCATGGCGGCCTGGATGTCGGTCATCCGGTAGTTGAACGCGGTCTCCACATAGGACTCGACGACGGCACCGCCCGCGGCGTGACGGTCGGCGGCCGACATCGACATGCCGTGCTCGCGCAGCCTGCGCAGGCGAACAGCCCACTCGGGGTTGTCGGTGGTGACCATGCCGCCCTCACCAGTGGTGAGCAGCTTGCGCGGGTGGAACGACCACGCCGCCAGCAGCGCGCCCGTGCCCACCGGGGCACCGTCGAGCGTCGAACCGGCGGCACACGCCGCGTCCTCGACCACCGGGATCTCACCCGCGGCGGCCCGGATCTCCCGGACGTTCGCGGGGACACCGCCCTGGTGCACCAGCATGACGGCCTTGGTGCGCGGGGTGATCGCGGCGGCCACGGTCGCGCCGGTCAGGTTGCCGGTCAGCGGGTCGATGTCGGCGAAGACCGGGGTGGCGCCGCAGTAGCGCACAGCGTTGGCGGTCGCGATGAACGACAGCGACGGCACCACCACCTCGTCGCCCGGCTGGACGCCGAGCAGGTGCAGGCACAGGTGCAGACCGGTGGTGCAGCTCGACACGGCGACGCCGTGTGCCGCGCCGACCCGCTCGGCGAACGCCTTCTCGAAGGCGGCCACCCGGGGACCCTGCGCGACCCAGCCGGAGCGCACGGTCTCCGCCACGGCGAGGGCTTCTTCCTCACCGAGCAGCGGCTTCATCACGGGGATGGCCATCAGGCTGTGACTCCGAGCTTCTTCTCGGCCAACCACCAGTCGACGAGCCCGCGAAGGCCGCTGTCCATCGTGATCTCCGGACGCCAGCCGAGCTCGCGGTCGGCCGCGCTGATGTCGGCCAGGCGGCGGGTCACGCCGTTGACCTTGCGCTCCGGGCCGTGCTCGACGCCGAGTTCGGAGTCCATCGCCGCGAGCAGCGCCTCGGCCAAGCCGAGCAGGCTGGTCTCGTGCGAGCTGGCGATGTTGTAGACCGTGTCGGTCACGTCGGCGCGCGCGGCCAGGATGTTGGCGCGGGCGATGTCGTGCACGTGGACGAAGTCCATCGTCTGGGCGCCGTCGCCGAAGATCAGCGGGGCCTTGCCGTCGACGATGCGCTCCATCCAGCGGATCAGGACCTCGGTGTAGAGGCCGTGCACGTCCATCCGCGGTCCGTAGACGTTGAAGTAGCGCAGGGCGACGTAGTCGAGGTCGCGCATCGCCTTGAAGCTGCGCAGCATGCCCTCGTTGAACGCCTTGGCCGCGCCGTAGAACGTGTCGTTGTTGTACGGGTGGTGGCGCTCGTCGGTCGGGAAGGTCTCGGCCAGGCCGTAGACGGAGGCCGACGACGACGCGATGACCTTCTTGACCCCGGCGTCCGCCGCGGCCTCGATCACCGTGAAAGTGCCGTCCACCAAGCATTCCAGCGCCAGCCGGGGCTCCTCGGCGCACTGGGTGATCCGGATCGCGGCGAGGTGGAACACCAGGTCCATGCCGGTGGTCAGCTCGCCGACCAGTGCCCGGTCGTTGATGTCACCGTCGACGACGCGCAGCCGGTCACCGGCCGCGGCGAAGGCGTCGGCCAGGTTCTCCTTGCGGCCACGCACGAAGTTGTCGAGCACGACGATCTCGGCGGCGCCCGCGGCCACCAGCTGATCGACCACGGCCGACCCGATGGTCCCGGCCCCGCCGGTCACCAGTGCGCGCTGCCCCTCGATGGGCTGTCCGTTGGTCATGCGTTGATTCCTTCGGTGAAGTCCGCGCCGAGGACGGGCATGAAGGCGCCGCCCTGGCTCAGGCTGGCCGAAGCCGCCTCAAGGATGGACAGGACCTGCAGGCCGGACCGGCCGTCGGTGAGTGGCGGACGCTTCTCGGTGATCGCGCCATGGAACTCGGCCATGACCGCGCGCAGCGCTTCCTTCTCCGGCAGCGCCGGGGCGACCATATCGCCGACCCGGTAGGACACGATCGTCTGGGCGCGCTTGTCGTCACCCATGTCAGCGGCTTCCGTGCGGTCGACGCCACGGTCGTAGATCGAGAGCCGCTGGGTCGGGTTGAGGTCGTCCCAGACCACGGTGCGCGCCGAGCCGCCGATGACCATCGTGCGGATCTTGGTCGGCGAGAGCCAGTTCACGTGCACGTGCGCCATGGCGCCGCCGGTGAGCTCGATCGTCAGGTGCGCCACACACGCGCGGCCCGCGCCGATCGGGTCGGACCCGTGCGCGGCCACCGAGAGCGGCAGCACGCCGTCGGGCAGGATCGACAGGAAGATCGACAGGTCGTGCGGCGCCAGGTCCCACAGCACGTCGACGTCGGGCTGGACCAGCCCGAGGTTGATCCGCACCGAGTCCAGGTACTGCACCGAGCCGATGCCGCCACCGCGCACGAGGTCGCGCAGGTGCGCCACGGCGGGGGTGTAGCAGTAGGTGTGGTCGAGCATCAGGGTCAGGCCGCGCTCATCGGCGGCGTCGACCAGCTGCTTGCCCTCGGCGTAGGTCGCCGCGAGAGGCTTCTCGACCAGCACGTGCTTGCCCGCCTGGAGCGCGGCCATAGCCACCGGCAGGTGAGTCTTGGCAGGCGTCGCGATCGCGACGGCGTGCACGGCCGGGTCGGCCAGCACCTCGTCGAGCGAGTCGGAGACCTTGACCGTCGAGTACTCGCCGAGCACGCGGCGAGCGCGGTCGGCGTCGAGGTCGCACAGATATTCAAGCCGCAGGCCAGGTGTGGCCTGCGCGTTGCGGACGAGGTTCGGCCCCCAGTATCCGGCGCCGATGACGGCTAGCCCGATGGTTCCCACGCTGTAGATCCCCTTTTGTGTGTCCGGCCCCCACCGGATTTCCTTCAGTACGCTCCCTGGCCGCTGAACACGGCCCGGAAGGTCTTCCACAAGATCACCGCGTCGAGCGCGAGTGACCAGTCCTCGACATAGCGCAGGTCCAGGCGGACCGAGTCGTCCCACGACAGGTCGCTGCGGCCGCTGACCTGCCACAGCCCCGTGAGACCCGGCTTGACCAGCAGCCTGCGCCGCACATCCGGGGCGTACCGCGCGCTTTCCTCCGGCAGCGGCGGTCGCGGCCCGACCAGCGACATCGATCCGGTCAGCACGTTGAACAGCTGCGGCAGCTCGTCGATCGAGTAGCGGCGCAGCACCGTGCCGACCCGGGTGATCCGCGGGTCCTTGCGCATCTTGAACAGCAGGCCGTTGCCCTCGTTCTGATCCGCGAGCTGGGCCACCAGCTTGTCCGCGTTCTTGATCATCGTGCGGAACTTGACGATCGTGAACTCACGGCCGTCCTTGCCGACACGACGCTGCTTGTAGAACGGCGACCCAGCGTTGTCGATCATGATCGCGGCGGCGACCAGGAGCATCAGCGGCGAGACCACGGCGAGCAGGACAGCGGAGCCGACCTTGTCGACGACGTCCTTGACCACCCGGCGCACACCGGTGAACGACGGAGCCGACACCCGGAGCAGTGGCATGCCGAGCACCGCGTCGACGTGCAGTCGCGGACCGGCGACCTCCATCAGCACCGGTGCGACGACCATCTCCGCGCCGCTGCCCTCAAGCTGCCAGGCGAGCTGCTGCAGCCGCTTGGGCGTCCAGTACTGGTCCGGGGTCACCGCGACGATGCGGTAGCCGCCACGGCGCACGTGGGTGGCTAGATCGGCCAGTTCGCCGACCACGGACACACCTTCGAGTTCGCTGTCGAAGTCGGCGAGCCCGTCGCGGGTGCAGACGGCGTCGACCCGCCACCCCAGGTGCGGGGTGCCGCGGGTGCGGCTGATCAGGTCGCGGACGGTCTCGACACTGCCCGCGGCCATGACCGGCAGCAGGCAGCGGCCCTCACGGCGCGCGCGGTGCAGGAACTGCCGCAGCGCGTACCGCATCGGGAAGGCGACCATCGCGGTCGCCGGGATGACGATGAAGACCCACGGGCGGATCGACTGGATGTCGAACAGCAGCCCACCGAGCGCGAGCACGACCGCGGCCGCCGCGATACCGCGGCCCAGCCTGCGGAACTCCTCGGCGCCCTGACCGAGCACAGCGAAGTTCCACGACCGGTTGGCGGTCAGGGAGGCGAGCAGCACCGCGAAAGTCGCGGCGCCGATGAGTACGGCACTGGGTCCTGGCACCTTCGCGCCGGACACCAGGCTGCCGACGACGACAACCCCGAACAGCAGGGCGAACAGGTCACCGAGGATCACCCCGGTGCGGTACCTCGGCTCCCACCCGGCGACCGGGGGCAAACCCGGCTCGCCCGCGGGGAGATCGACACCGGGCGCCCGCGTACGACGGGTCCGCTCAGGCGCGGGCCACGAAGTCGCTCTTCGTCGCGGGAAGCCCACTTGGTCACGCATCGTGTATCCCCCGGTTCAGCCGGATCGGGCGGTGCACGGGCACAGGGCATCCCCGCGGGCCCTAGCGCGTCAGTTGAAATTGCGTAGGTCGAGCCATCCGTCCGAGCCGCATTGATCGGACTCTGGCTGCATTACCTGATTCGCTTCCCTCCCCGCCGTCGTTACACGGAGGGTTAGTTTCTTGGTAACCCGTTTGACGGCACTGGCCGTTGAGGGGCACCGGTTTACACGCTGTGTAGCAGTCAGCGTTGTCATTTCTTGATAGTTCCATGGTCAACGTCGCTGGTCACCATGGTCAACGCAGGCACTCGCGACAGTCCCATAAGGACTTCTTGTCAGGTGACCGAGCGTATATGGCGAGCATGAACACGAGTCCCAACGCACACCGTGGCGACACCTGGGCGACCCGTTGGGCCACCACGGCTAGTCCGTTCGATCATTCGCCTGTTGACTATTCACTAACCGTCGCACGGCCTGATTTCTTGGCCTGGACCAGGGAATTCTCCGGTCAGACCCACCGTCGACGGAGCTTCTTGCCGACCGATCGTTCGATTACGGAGCGCAGTCAAACTGCTGGCGAGACTGTGAAATCTTCATCCCTGTGCGCTAGCCCACAACCGGCCGATCCGGACTCCTCAACGCGCTCACTGGCGGCAACGAAACGATCACAGCGGTGGATTCACTCGAACGAGTGAGGGTCGAAAGTCCCAAACAGCCGAGCGGGCCCCGGGGATGATCTCCCGGGGCCCGCTCACCGACTGTGGCCAGGGGCGGGGTCGAACCGCCGACCTACCGCTTTTCAGGCGGTCGCTCATACCAACTGAGCTACCTGGCCATAACACCACTACAAACCAAACCGGTGCGGGCCCGGTGAGCTATGAGGCTCACCGACACCGCACCGCGGATGTAGCTTGCGACCCAGACGGGACTCGAACCCGCGACCTTCGCCGTGACAGGGCGACGCGCTAACCAACTGCGCCACTGGGCCTTGCGCACTGCATCTACTGCTTTGGATCTACCGCTTGTCACTGCCTAGCTTTACTGCGTACTCCCAACGGGATTCGAACCCGCGCTGCCGCCTTGAAAGGGCGGAGTCCTAGGCCGCTAGACGATGGGAGCCCGACCACCGCTCGGGCGGACCGATCGACTGCGCTTCCAGAGGCCACCGTTTCCGGTCTTCGCTGGGAGCAAGGCATAGCTTAGGGCACACCCCCCGTGGTCTCCAAAACGGGTTACCCAAACGGCTTTGACCAGCGCAAACCCGACCACGATCGTGGCTAGACGGCGATCAAGGCGACGAGACGGTCGCGCAACTCGGCGAGATCGTCGGGCGCGAGCACCGCGAGCACCTCGTCGAGACGCTCGTCGGTCACCGCCTCGGCGGCCCGCCAGCGGTCGGCCAGATCGGGCACGGTGGCCGACCGGGCGATCACGGCGTCGGTGACGGCGAAGCTCAGGTCGGCGAGGCGGCTGGGGGCGTCGATCTCGCCGAGGGCGTCGCGCGACCACTGGGCCAGGCCCGCGAGGTAGCCCGCCTTCGCCCGTTCGGTGGTCAAGGTGCTCTGCGAGAGCAGGTACGCGACCAGTGGGTGCGGAAAATCTCGAACAGCTCGGCCACGACGACCGGCGGCGGGTCGCCGAGGACGGCGGACCGGCCGCGGAAGTACAGCGAGAACTTGGGTTGCCCCGCCGCCGCCTCCTCTGCGAACAGCTGGGTCGCGGTCATGAACGCGCCGCCCAGTTCACTGGACGGCCGAGCGGGTTGCGTGCGCGATGCCCATTTCATAACAGTGTCACCAAACGATCGCGGCCATCAGCACGAGTGAGCCAGGCCACACTCGATTGAGCATGATCACGGTCTGTGAACATGATCGGAATACTGGTAATAAACGATCTTTCACCATGGTCGCGAATCCGCGATAGGGGTGGCGCCCGGTAGGGGAATAGGCGTCGACGCGGTCTGGGAATTCCTTGATCGAAAACAGCCGCGGGGTGGCGGCACCCACCCCGCGGCCGTCGTCTCCCGGCTACCTGCGAACCGCTGGCAGACCGTCGTCGCCGTCGACCAGCCCGAGCATTTCGAGCAGTTCACGGCAGTCCTTGACGTCGTTCGAGCCGCGCGCGACGGCCAGCCTGGCCTTGCGCACCTGCTCGTCGGAGACCCGCGCCGACTCTCCCGATCGGGGAGCGGGCACGCCGGTCGTGAATTGCCCGGACGTGCCCAGGCTGTCCTGCTGCAAGAGGAACGACCGCACTTCGAGTGACCCGCTCATAACGCCTCCCCGAATTGTGTTGGCGTGAGGCTATGAGAGAAGTCGCGGCGCTCACAGCCCCCCGAGGAGTGAACCGTGGGCACAGTCGGTAGCCGTACGTGATCGATTTTCTCGACGCCCACCCGGGTTGGCCAGTGGTTCACCAGACCGCGCCGACCAATCGGGGCTCACCGTACCCCCTAGGGGTATGGTGGTGGTGATCGAACCAGCCGTCGAAGGGACCGCCCGTGTCAGTTCAGTCCGTCTACACCGTCTCCGGCATGACTTGCGGCCACTGCGTCAGCTCGGTGACCGAGGAGATCTCGGAGCTGTCCGGCGTCACCGACGTCGCCGTCGTCCTCGAGACCGGCGCGGTCACCGTGACCAGCGCGGACCAGCTCGACCGGGCCACCGTCGAGGCCGCGGTCAGCGGCGCGGGCTTCCAGCTCACGGCCTGATCAACTACCGATCGACACGGATATACCGCGACAATTGTCGCGACGCAAGGCGAACTTCAGGTGAACATTTTCCCTCGAATTTTCCCACTCAGCCCCTCCCGGATGACGAGTGCGCGTGCAACAATCGTTGTGCTGACAAACCCCCGGTCAGCGCCTGTGGAGATCCCCTCCGGCCCCCGCGTTCCTCCCCCTGGCGCGGGGGCCTCTCCATGTCCGCAGGTCAGAGCGGTGTCGGCAGCGGGCGTGGGCTGGTTCACCCGCCAGAACCGTGTGTCCCCGGTCACAACGTGCGCGGGCCCGCAACCCATTCGTTATCCTCTTGCGGTGCCATTTCCCTCGTTTGGACGTAGCCGTACCGACCTCAAGGCGGTCGGTACCAGCACGGGCCGCCACCGCACTCCGCAGCGCGAGCAGGCTGAGGAGCTGCTGCCCGACGATGAACTCGAGTCGTACCTGGCCGCCCTGGCGCCGGACGGCGACACGGAGACCACCGGCTCCGGCAGGCGCTTCGGCGGCGCCGAGGTCTACCAGCTGCGCTTGTCGCTGATGGCCAACGAGCGCCTGCGCGAGCTGGCGGCCTACCGGCAGACCTCCCCGATGGCGCTGGCCCAGGAGTGGGTCATGCAGCGCCTGGAGTGGGAGTCCCAGCAGCTGCAGCGTTCCTGACCGCCACCCCCACCACAGCGACAACCACAGACAGCGCAAGAGCCCCCCGGTCGTGGGCGACCAGGGGGCTCTCGTGTGTGTGCGGACTTGCTTACAGCGGGACGACCTGCGTTGCCTGCGGGCCCTTGGTGCCCTGGCCGACCTCGAACTGGACGCGCTGGTTCTCCTCAAGGGACCGGAATCCCTTGGTCTGGATCTCCGAGTAGTGCACGAAGACATCGGCGCCGCCATCATCCTGCGCGATGAATCCGAAGCCCTTCTCGGCGTTGAACCACTTGACAGTGCCCTGTGCCATAAAACCTGCCTCCATCGCAGGAGCTTGGAGCTGCACCGTGCAGCCCCCGGCCGCCCTCGGGCGGTGCTCCCGCCCAGTGCGACGGAAAGCAGCGCGCCCGCGTTCTTGTTCCGCGAGCGTGGAAAGCACGAACACAGAAGCTACGGCCTGCATGGCAAAGAATATCGAGATGTCGTGGGCCGCACTACGGCCTGACGGGCACCCCGCTAGCCCAAGCGGGTGATCCGTTCGGACACGCTCCGAACAGGTCCGGCCGCTCCTTAACGAAGATCACCTCCGGGTTGAATGTGACACGGGTCACACCTGGGCCTGGCCAACTATTCCCCCGCCGCAGGCGTCGTTAGTGGTGTCAGGGTGCGGGGGAAGGGATGCGGCGATGGACAAGCGCGGACGATCGGGGAGAAGGTGGCTCCCGGCGGCACTGCTCGGCGCGGGACTGGTGACAGTCCTGGCACTGAGCGGCTGCACCACCACCGGCCCGGCCACGGCCGCGTCGGCAACCGGCGGCGGGGGCGGGGGCGGGGGCGAGAAGCGCTCGGCCAAGATTACCGCGTCGCCCGCGGACGAGTCCAAGGACGTCGCGCCCGGCGGCCCCATCGCCATCACGGTCGCCGACGGCACCCTGGACCAGGTCACGCTGACCAACGCCGAAGGCAAGAAGGTCAAGGGGGACCTGGCCGCGGACAAGAAGTCGTGGAAGCTCGGTGAGGACCTCGGCTACGGCAAGACCTATACCTGGTCCGGCTCGGCCACCGGCGACGACGGCAAGTCCGCGCAGATCGCGGGCTCGTTCACCACGGTGAAGCCGAAGAGCCAGGTCAAGGCCAGCATCAACACCGGCGACAACCAGACCTATGGCGTCGCAATGCCGATCGCGGTCACCTTCGACGCACCGGTCAAGGACAAGGTCGCCGCTCAGAAGGCCATGACGGTGGAGACCTCGGTCCCGACCGAGGGCGCGTGGGCCTGGCTGAACGACCGCTCCGCCCACTGGCGGCCCAAGGAGTACTGGGCGGCGAACACGACGGTGACGGTCAAGGCCGACCTGTACGGCGTCGCCTTCGGCGGCGGTTCCTACGGCCGCAACGACGTCTCGTCGACCTTCACCATCGGCAGGCGCCAGATCGTCAAGGCCGACACCCAGACCCACCGCATGATCGTCATGACGGACGCGGGCCAGACGGCCGACTTCCCGGCCTCGATGGGCCTGGAGTCCGACCCGGGCCGCGTCACGAAGAGCGGCACCCACGTGGTCATGAGCAAGCACGCGACGTACGGGATGACGAACCCGAAGTACAACTACGAGAACGTGGTCGTCCCGTGGGCGGTCCGCATCTCGAACAACGGTGAGTTCATCCACGGCTACGCCCCGTCGATCTGGGCGCAGGGCAAGAAGAATGTCAGCCACGGCTGCATCAACCTCGCCCCGGCGAACGCCAAGATCTACTACGACAGCGTCCTCCCGGGCGACCCGATCGAGATCACCGGCAGCAACCAGCAGCTTGGGGCTCAGGACGGCGACTACTACGACTGGGCCCTGACCTGGGACAAGTGGCAGACGATGTCCGCCGAATCAGCTTGATCTTCCACACCCGAGGCCACCGTCGAAGCCGCAGGACTTCGGCGGTGGCCTCATCTATTCGCCCACCCCACACACAAAGCCGAAGCAGGGGCCGTCCTAGGGGCCCAGGCACAGCGTGATCACCCACCTCCACCCGATGGTGCGGCCAGCCTCACAACCCACGTGTGCCAGGCCACAAAGGACCCAGACCTACGCTTCGGTAATGACCCGTCTTCGTGAACCGTGGCCGCCGGTCCCTACCGAACTGCCAGCGCCCCACGCTGAAGCCCCTGCTGCGGGGACCGAACTTCCCCCGCACTACGCCTACTGCTTCGGCTGCGGCGACGAGGCCGAGGACGGCCTCCACCTCCGCGCCCAAGTCGCCGGCGGCCACTCGATCCTCTCCAAGTTCACCGTCACCGAAGCCCACCAAGGCGCCCCCGGTCTCGCCCACGGCGGCCTCCTGGCCTGCGCGTTCGACGAAGCCCTCGGCACCACCGTCGGCAATCTCCTGCGCACCCCCGCCGTCACCGCGAAGCTCTCCACCGAGTTCCTCCGCCCCGTCCCTGTCGGCACCACGCTCTTCATCGACGCCCACCTGGACGGCCAAGCCGGTCGCAAGGTCTATGTCAGCGCCGACGGCCGGATCGACGCCCCAGACGGACCAGTCGCCGTGCGGGCGACCGCGTTGTTCGTGGTCGTCGACCTGAGCCACTTCGTCACCCATGGCCGCAAAGAGGACCTGCGGGCCGTCGCCAACGATCCGAGTCTGCTCAGCCACCGGCCCTTCGAGATCAATCCGTAGGCTGGCGGGGTGTTCTTCGTCCTCGTCTTCGGAATCCTCACGCTCCTGCACTTCTACCTGTGGAAGCGCCTGGTGCGCGATGTCGCGCGGACCAGGCGGGTCCGGCGGATCGGCGCGGTCGCGGTGGTGTCCCTCGCCGTACTGGCCGTCGCGGCGCTCATGCTGCCCAGGTTGATCGGGATCGAGGCGGGCCGGTGGATCGCGTGGCCGGGCTACCTGTGGATCGCGCTGATGTTCTACCTGTTCGTCGCGCTGGTGGTGCTCGAACTGCCCCGCCTGGCGCTGCGGCTGCGGGCTCGCCGAAAGGCGCCCGCGCTGGTGGGCGGCTCAGACGCCCCTGAACGTGACGAGCCCGCTGTCGATGACAGCCGCAGGCTGTTCCTGGCCCGCGGCGCGGCGCTTGTCGCGGGGATCGCGGCGCCCACGGTGGTGGGCGTCGGCATGGTGTCCGCGCTCAGCGCACCCGACGTCAAGCGGCTCACGGTGCCGCTGCGCAGGCTGGACCCGGCGTTCGCGGGGTTCCGGATCACGGTGGTCAGCGACATCCACCTCGGGCCGATCCTGGGCCGCTCGCACACCGAGCGCCTGGTGCGGATGATCAACGAGACCGAGCCGGACCTGGTCGCGATGGTCGGCGACCTGGCCGACGGGACGGTCGCCGAACTCGGCCACGCCGCCGAGCCGCTGCGCGACCTCGTCTCCCGCGAAGGCACGTTCTTCGTCACCGGCAACCACGAGTACTACTCCGGCCACCAGCAGTGGATCACCGAGCTGGACCGGCTCGGGCTGCACTACCTGCGCAACGACCGCACCCGGATCACCCGCGGCGGCGCGGGCCTCGACCTCGCGGGCGTCACCGACGTCACCGGTGAGTCGTTCGACGACGGCCCCGACTTCGGCGCCGCCCTGCGCGGGCGGGACGCCGCCGACCCGGTGGTCCTGCTCGCCCACCAGCCGGTCCAGGTCGAGTCGGCCGCGCGCGCGGGCGTCGACCTACAGCTGTCCGGCCACACCCACGGCGGCCAGATCTACCCGTTCCACCACATCGTCAGCCTGCAGCAGCCCAGCGTGTCCGGCCTGTCCAAGGTCGACGACACCTGGCTGTACGTGACGAACGGCGCGGGCTTCTGGGGCCCGCCGGTCCGGATCGGCGCGCCGCCGGACATCACCGTCATCGAACTCAGGTGAGCGTGCGCGGCCGGATCGAGTTGGCCCGGTCGACGAGTTCGTGCCGCTGCTCCGACGTGCCCGCCAGCCGCGCCAGCGCGCGGTAGCACCGCTCCAGACCGAAGCGCAGCTCCCGCTCGGACAGGTCGCAGCCAAGGACCTTCGACGTCGCGGCCGTCCCGGCGGCGCCGGGTTTGCCCGCCTTCACCCAGCCGTACGCGGCCTCCAGCACCTCGGCCGACAGCCGGGCGCGCCGCTCGGCGTCCAGCGCGAGCCGCTCGAGCCGCTTCGCCGCGTCGTGGATGTCGGTGATCTGTGCGGCCGCCGCGTTGGTCTTGATCTTGATCGCGGCGACCTGGGCGGCCACGTGGTGACTGGAGGTGTCGGGCACCGAGTGCAGCACCTCGATCGCCCCGGTCCGCGCGCCCTGCGCGAGGTAGACCCGCGCCAGACCGAACGCGGCGCTCACGTAGGAGTGGTCGGTGCGCCACACCAACTCGTAGAAGCGGGCGGCGGAGAAGTGGTCGCCCTCCTGCTCGGCACTCACCGCGAGCGCCAGCTTCGGCGCCACCTCACCGGGTACCGCGTCGTACACCCGCTCGAAGGACTCCCGCGCCGCCTTCGGTGACCGGCCCGCGAGCGCGATCAGCCCCCGGTACCAGTGCGGACGCCAGTCGGCTGGGTCGGTGACCAGCTTGCGCGCGGAGTCCAATTCGGACGATGCCGCGCGCAGATCCCCTTGCTCCATCCGGGCTTTGACCAACCGCAGCCGAACCTCCACTGAATCCTGGGGCGCGGCGGACAGCGCGGCGACCAGTTCGGCGGGCTCGGTGGCGGTGATGCTGGCCAGCACCGCGGCGGCGTGGTCGTCGGTGTCGACCAGCGGCAGCGGCAGCACGCCGACGACCTCGGCCGGGTTCGGCGCGGGCAGCGGGTCGGCGCCCTCGCCGACGGTCGAGCCGAACGTGCGCGTCTCCACACCGAACACAGTGGACAGTCCGGGCCGCGGCCTTCCGGTGCCCAGGGCCATGACCTCGCGCAGAACGCCGGTCAGCTGGTCGGCCATGTCCTCCGCGGAGGTGAACCGCTGCGCGGGATCGGTGTGCGTCGCCCGCTTCAGGACGCGGTGGTAGCTGCCGAACAGCGCGAACAGCGGCTCGGCGTCCGGCCCGGGCAGCGTGTGCTTGTAGCGGGTCGTGTAGCCGGCGAATTCGATCGACAGGACCGCGAGCGTCCGCCCGACGGTGTAGATGTCGGAGGCGACCGTCGCGCCCTCGGTGGCCAGCTCGGGTGCGGAGTAGCCCGCGGTGAAGAACAGCGGGCTCTCGTAGTCGTCGGTCTTGCGGACCGCGCCGAGGTCGATCAGCTTAAGCTGCTCGCCGTGCTGGATCACGTTGTCCGGCTTGAGGTCGCAGTAGAGCATGTCGATGCTGTGCAGGTAGCCGATGGCGGGCAGGATCTCCAGCCCGTAGGCGATCACCTGGCCGATCGGCAGCGGCTCGGCCCGCCCGGCCTCCCGGTGGTGCGACAGGGCGAGCTGCCGCAGCGACTGGCCGCCCACGTACTCCATGACGATGTAGCCGACCTCGGAACCGGTGACCGGGTCCGGGTGCTGGACGAAGTTGTAGATCTTGACGACGTTCGGGTGCTCCACCTCGGCGAGGAACCGACGCTCGGCGAGCACGGAGGCCATCGAGGTCTCGTCGCCGGTGTCGATCATGCCCTTGAGCACGACCCAGCGGTCGCTGACGTTGTGGTCCTTGGCCAGGTAGATCCACCCGAGCCCGCCGTAGGCGATGCTGCCGAGCACCTCGTACTGACCGCCGACGAGGTCACCGCGGAACAGCCGAGGCCGGAAGTTGAACGCCTGGCCACACTTGTCACACGCACCCTCGGCGACACCTGGTTCGCCGTCGACTCCACGCCCTACCTGGGCGCCACAGTTGTTGCAGAACCGCTTGTTCTCAGCGACGACCGGGTCGTCGAGCACCGCGCTCGCGGGGTCCTTGATCGGCACGACCGGAACGTCGACCAGCCCGGCGCCCAGCCTGCCCCGGCCACTTGCCCGAGACCCGGTGCGTCGGCCGGTTCCGGGGAAGGAACCGGAGCCGGTGACCGGGCCGGAGCCGGTCGCGGGACCGGAGGAGGTGGCGGAGAGGTGGTGAGCGGGCGGCGGTGGGTCCTCGGGTTTGGGCGGGACGATGCTTTGGGTGAGGGTGTGCATGCCGAGCACGCTCGTCGGCTGCGGCTCGTCCTCGGAGAGAGCGGTGTCAGGCAGGACGCCCGGCTGCCGAGGCGCGACAGCGGGCATCTCCTGCGGAGAAGCACTGGGCCACGGCGGCTGGGCCATGTGCTGCGGCGGGACCGGCCCGATGGCGGGTCGCGGGGCAGGTGGTCGGGATCCGGTGGCGGGGTTCG
>DATLIA010000034.1:0-13113 GCA_035540215.1 Actinokineospora sp.
CAACTCCGCGGTCATCATCATCACCCACGACCTCGGCGTCGTCGCCGAGTTGGCCGACGACATCATGGTCATGTACGCGGGTCGCGCGGTGGAGTACAGCACCGCGTCTGAAATCTTCAATTCCCCGCAGCACCCGTACACGTGGGGTCTGCTGCGGTCGATGCCCCGGCTCGACCGGGAGCGCACCGCGCGGCTCGTGCCGATCAAGGGCACGCCGCCCAGCCTCATCAACGTCCCGGACGGCTGCCCGTTCAACCCGCGCTGCACCTACGCCGACCAGACCGGCGGGCTCAGCATGACCGAGCGGCCCGCGTTCCGCGATGTCGGCGGCGGCCACCACATCGCCTGCCACCTGACCGCTGAGGACCGGCTTCGCATCTGGGACAACGAGATCAGGCCGACGCTGTGAGTACTGAAACCGGGGACGCCGTGAGCGCAGACACCACTCCCGCCACCGAGCCCAAGACGCTCGGCGCGGACCTGCTGACCGTGACCGGTCTGCAGAAGCACTTCCCGATTCGCCGCGGCCTGCTGCAGCGCCAGGTCGGCGCCGTGCAGGCGGTCGACGGCCTGACCTTCTCGGTCCGGCAGGGCGAGACGCTGTCGCTGGTCGGCGAGTCCGGCTGCGGCAAGACGACGACCGGCAGGCTGCTCACCCGCCTGCTGGAGCCCACCGCGGGAAAGATCGTCTTCGAGGGTCGCGACATCACCCACATGTCGACCGGCCAGATGCGGCCCCTGCGCAAAGACGTGCAGATGATCTTCCAGGACCCGTACTCGTCGCTGAACCCGCGCCACACCGTCGGCACCATCGTCGGGGCGCCGTTCAAGCTGCAGAAGGTCAAGACCGAACACGGCGTCAAGCGTGCCGTGCAGGACCTGCTGGCCCTGGTCGGTCTGAACCCGGAGCACTACAACCGGTACCCGCACGAGTTCTCCGGCGGCCAGCGCCAGCGCATCGGCATCGCGCGCACGCTCGCCCTGCGCCCCAAGCTGATCGTCGCCGACGAGCCGGTCTCCGCGCTCGACGTGTCCATCCAGGCCCAGGTCGTCAACCTGCTCGAAGACCTGCAGGACGAGTTCGACCTGACCTACGTGATGATCGCCCACGACCTCTCCGTCGTGCGCCACGTGTCGGATCGAGTCGCGGTCATGTACCTCGGCAAGATCATGGAGGTCGCCGACCGCACCGCGCTGTACGAGCGCCCCATGCACCCGTACACCGTGGCCCTGCTGTCGGCGGTCCCGATCCCGGACACCGCCCGCCGCGACAGCCGCGAGCGCATCCGCCTGCAGGGTGACGTGCCCAGCCCGATCAACCCGCCGTCGGGCTGCCGCTTCCACACCCGCTGCTGGAAGGCGCAGGAGGTGTGCAAGGTCGAGGAGCCGCCGCTGGTCGACCTCGCGCCTGGCCACCAGGCCGCCTGCCACTTCCCGGAGAACCTGGACAAGATCACGGTCGACCCCACAGGAATCACGGCGGTCTCTGGGTCCTAAGTGCTCTGACTGTCGAGGGCGTCACCGGTAATCCGGTGACGCCCTCGACGTTTCTCATGGCAGAGTGGACGACGTGGAGATTTCTGGGGATTTCGAGATCCATCTGACGGTGTCCGATATGGACGCGGGCGCCTTGGCGGGATTCGCGGAGGAACACGGGCTCAAGCTGCTCC
The DNA here is from genome assembly GCA_035540215.1 of Actinokineospora sp. GTDB lineage: Bacteria > Actinomycetota > Actinomycetes > Mycobacteriales > Pseudonocardiaceae > Actinokineospora. Next base: position 1,671 of record DATLIA010000034.1, read on the forward strand.
ACATCGTCCTCGACCGCGGCAGCCAGCCCTCGCAGCCGATGCTCACCATCGTCGGCTCGGGCACCTTGGACCGCCAGCGGGGTGCGGCTGAGCGGTGGGCGGAGAAGCTCACGGCGGCGAAGCTGCGCGTCTCCCGGGTGAAGATCGAAGCGGCGCCGTGGAACGACGGCGTGCCGACCACCGACGCCGAGGCCGCCGAACAGCCTCCTGTGTGCACGCACAAGTTCGGTGACCGCGCGCCCAGGTACTTCGAGCACCACATAAAGCTGCTACTGCCCGACGGCGACGTCGAACGCGTCGTCGCGCTGACCGACCTGGTATCCCCGCTGGGCGCCCGGCCGTCCCGCAACGCCCGGCGCAAGCGGGCCGACGGGCGCGAGGAGCGGTTTCTCACCCAGCGCTGCGCCAAGGTCGGGCTCGAAACCGCGCGCGGGCGGCTTGAGCAGTTGGAGTCCACCCTGCTGAACGCCGGATACGAGATCCTCGCGATCGAGCAGGAATACGTGGTGCACGACGACAACCTGAACCTCGATGACGGCTGGTTCACCCCGGTCCGGGATTGGCGAGATCCTCGCGAGGGCGAGCGACGCGAGTCGGCTGTCGCGGGCAAGCCCGGCTTTCCGACTACTTTCCAGCCCCTTGCGTTGAGCGGCGTGCGCCAGCGGGCGGTGTTCGACCCTGCCCTCAAGCAGTTCGGCAACGCCTTCCGCCACGGTGAACCGGAATTCGCCGACGAGGAGACCGGGGTGCGCTGGCGACAGGCCCGCGGCAGGGCGCGCGACGCGCTGCTGACCCTGATCGCGGACTCGGAGTGGTCGGAGTCGTTGGTGTTGCGGGGAAGTGTCACGATGCGGTCCTGGATCGGTGACGCGGCAAGGGAACCGGGGGACATCGACTTCGTAGTCCTGCCGTTCTCGCGAAGCATCCGCTCGTACGAGTCCGTCGCCATGATCGACGGGATCATCGCGGCCACCGGTCGAAGCGACGTCCGAGTCGAGGACATCTGGACCTACGAGCGCGCCGACGGCCGCCGGATCGTGGTGCCGTTCGAGGCCGACGGGGTGCTGCCGGGATCGGTCCAGGTGGACTTCGTGTTCAACGAGGCGCTGCCGATCCCGCCTGAGCCGCTGCACTTGCCGTCGATCGACCGGATCATGCTCGCGGCCACGCCAGGACTCTCACTGGCGTGGAAGCTGCTGTGGCTGGCCACCGACACCTATCCGCAGGGCAAAGACCTCTACGACGCGGTCCTCTTGGCCGAACACACCACCGCGCCACCGCTGGCCATGGTCGCGGACTTGATGCGCCCCGAGCTGAAGCACCACGCCGACGAGTTCGGCGCCGAGAGCGTGCTGGCCTGGACCGTCGACTGGGCCAACTTTCGCGACGAATACCTCCAGATCGACGGTGACGGCAGCGAGTGGCTCCGCAGGCTTGCGATCGCTCTGGACCGTGCTTGGCGGTAGTACCGAGGGCGTCACCGGGGTGACGCCCTCGGTTCTCAGGACAGGTCTGTCGTGCACACGCTCGGGACGTAGCCGGACCACCCGGGCAGACCGGTGTACTGGTTGGCCCCGTCCTGGACCATGATCCAGCCGTTGGCCCCGGTCACCCCACACGCGTTGTACCGGGCGCCGACGACCAGCTTGCGGCACGGCATCCCCACCGCCTTGTCGACGGTGAACATGACCTTCGACGTCGCGTCCGGTGCCACGCGGACGGACGCGAAGCCAGACATTCGGACCCATGATCCGCTGCACTGCCCGTAGGCGAGCGCGCTCGCGCTCAAGCCTTCGGGCGCGGTCGGCACCGCGGTGGCGGCTCCGGCGGCGGTGGCGGTGAACGCGATGACCGCGGCGATCATGGCCAGTGGCTTCAGCTTGGACATCTCTCTCCCCTGTGCGACCGTGCCGCCACTCAGCGGCCCTGACCGACGCTACGGCAGCCGGGACAGGAATCGTGATCACGCGCTGTCCCAGGTCGAAACCCCGCGGAAATCGGTCGGATATAGGGGGACAACACTCACGCGCGTCAATGGGCGGCGGAGGTGTGTCATGCCCGAATCCGCGCACGTGTTGGAGCCCGACCCGCTCGCCGTGACCCTGCGGTTCCGGGAGATCCACGGCTACCGCCGGGCGTTCCGGATGGGTGGCTCAGGCCCCGCGCTGCTGTTCATCCACGGCATCAGCGACTCGTCGGAGACCTGGCGGCACGTGCTCCCGGAACTGTCCAGGCGCTATACCGTCATCGCCCCCGACCTCCTCGGCCACGGCGACTCCGACAAACCCCGAGCCGACTACTCGGCCGCCGCCTACGCCTGCGGGATGCGCGACCTCCTCGCGGTACTCGACGTCGAGCAGGTCACCGTCGTCGGCCACTCGCTCGGCGGCGGCGTCGCGATGCAGTTCGCCTACCAGTTCCCCGAACGCTGCGAACGCCTCGTCCTGGTCAGCGGCGGCGGCGCGGGCCGTGAGGTGCACCCGATGCTGAGGTTCGCGGCTGGTCCGTGGGCCGAGGCGGTACTCCCACTGGCGACGTCGACGCCCGCCCATGCTGTGGCCCGGACGGTGCTTTCGCTGTTCCCCGGCCTGGCCGGGATCGACCACCCGGGCGACCTGGACTACGTCCTGGAACGCTACCGGCTGTTGCGTGAGCGCCGAGCCCGCACCGCCTTCCTCCGCACCCTGCGGGCCGTTGTCGACCAGCGCGGCCAGGTGGTCACCATGCTCGACCGCAGCTACCTCGCCGTGGGCGTCCCGACCCTGCTGATGTGGGGCGGCCGCGACCAGATCGTCCCAGCCGAACAGGCGACGGCGGCCCACGCGGCCCTGCCGGGGAGTGAGTTGGAGGTGTTCGAGGACTCCGGCCACTTCCCCCACCACGACGACCCGGCCCGCTTCATCGACGTGCTCGGCGCCTTCCTGGCGACAACGGCCCCGGCCACCCACGACCCGTCGACCTGGCGCGAGATCCTGCGCGAGGGCAAGCCCGTCACACCGCCGAGTGGGGTGGACCCGGATGACGTGTCCTCGGGCTCCTGACTCAGGTAGCGGGAGACCTGCCGCCGCGGCGACATGCCGGTCTTTCGGATGGTTGGCCATGGATTTGATCAGAGCCGTGTAGCCCTGAACGCAGGCGTCAGGAAATGAGTTCGCAGCTGACCGATGCGGTGCTCGGCCTGCTTCGAATCGGCTCTGGGAACACGTCAGGTCTTGCTCTCTTCGCCGGGCAAGCGCTCGAACGGGACGTCCTCCGGCAGGTCGTAGATCCCGTGGTCCTCGGCGGCACGCACCATCTCATCCAAGCCAGCGGCGCGTGCGCGACGCGCGCGTTCCTGGTAGGCGAGCACGTCCTGAAGTCGGAGACGCCGATGCCGAGCGGGTTGCTCGTAAGGGATCTCACCGGCCTCGAGTAAACGGACCAGCGTCGGCCGTGAGATGCCAAGGAGGTGGGCGGCTTCGCTCGTCGTCAACACGGTGTGCACGGGGAGATTGTGATGGCCAAGCCCTGCGGCAGCGCCTCGAGCGCTCCCGCAGCAGGTCGTACACCTCGGCGGGGACTGCTGTCCGGCGCCACGAGCGCGGCCCGGTCCGGCGAACGCCGAAACGAACGGCCGTCCCGACCTACCCATACCCATTCCACCAAGATGGGTATTCCGTCCGACGCGCGCGCCCCCCTCGCTGCCTAACGTCGTAGCCAACCCGTCAAGGAGGCGCGACATGACCACTCAGCACGTCGAGACGCTCATCATCGGTGCAGGTCAGGCCGGTCTCAGCACCGGCTACCACCTGCGCGAACGCGGCAAGGACTGCCTCATCGTCGACGGCAACGACCGCGTCGGCGACAACTGGCGCAGGCAGTGGGACACCCTCAAGCTCTACACCCCCGCCAAGTACGACGGCCTCCCCGGACTGCGCTTCCCCCTGCCGCCGTGGTCGTTCCCCAGCAAGGACGAGGTCGCCGACTACCTCGAGACCTACGCCCTCCACCACGACCTCCCCGTCCGCATGAGCACCCGTGTCGACGCGCTCGAAGCGACCGGAACCGGGTACCGCGCGGTAATCGGCGCCCACGCCATCACCTGCGACAACGTCGTCGTCGCCACCGGCACCTTCGGCCGCACCCCCAGCGTCCCCGACTTCGCCGACCAGCTCGACCCCGCGATCCGCCAACTCCACTCCAGCGAATACCGCAGGCCCAGCCAGCTCAAGCCCGGCAAGGTCCTTGTGGTCGGCGCCTCCCATTCCGGGACCGATGTCGCCTACGAGGTCGCGCTCACCCACGACACGATCCTTTGTGGACGTGACTGTGGACAGATCCCGGTCCGCCTGGAGTCGCGCAAGGCCAAGGTCGTCCTGCCCGCCATGCTGTTCCTCGCCCGGCATCTGATCACCAGGCGGACGCCGATCGGGCGGCACGCGATGGGGGAGATCCGCTCCCACGGCGGACCGATGCTCCGGGTGAAGCGCGCGGACCTGGAAGCGCGCAAGGTCGAGCGGGTCGCCGACCGTGTCACCGGGGTCAAGGACGGCCTTCCGCTGCTCGCCGACGGGCGGGTTGTCGACGCGGCCAACGTCGTCTGGTGCACCGGGTTCAAGCAGGTCTTCGACTGGATCAAGCTGCCCATCATCGGCGACGACGGTTGGCCGAAAGAGTTCCGCGGCATCGTCACCGACGCGCCTGGGCTCTACTTCTGTGGGCTGAGCTTCCAGTACGCGTTCAGCTCGATGCTGCTGCCCGGCGCGGGCCGCGACGGGGCGTATGTCGCCTCCCGCATCGCGGCGCGCAAGGTCCCGGTCCCGGCTTGACCTGCGGCTATCCTGCTTGAGTGGGTGTGGTCGACGACCTCGCGAAGGCCCGCGCGGCCTTCGAGCACCGCCGCTGGGTGGCGGCGTACGAGTCGCTGTCCGAGGTCGCGACCGACCCCGACGACTTCGTCCGCCTCGGCACCGCCGCCTACCTGGTCGGCCGCAAGAACGACTGCGTCCAGGCCATGCAGCGCGCCTACCAGGGCCACATCGACGCGGGCGACACCCTCGCCGCGGTCCGCTGCGGGTACTGGCTCGCGATGGTCCTGCTGACCAGCGGCGAACCCGCCATCGGCGGCGGCTGGGTGAGCCGGTGTCAGCGCCTGCTCGATGAGGTCGACGGCGACGTGGTCGAACGCGGCTATCTGCTCGTCCATCAGATGATGCGTCACATCTTCGGCGGCGAGTTCGAGCAGGCCCAGGCCGTCGCGCTGGCGGTCACCGACTACGGCCGCCGCTTCCACGAGCCCGACCTCATCGCCAACGGGCTCAACGCCCAGGGCAGGCTCCTCTGCTACGCGGGCCGGGTCCCGGAAGGCCTCGCCATGCTGGACGAGGCCATGATCGGCATCGCCACCGGCGAGGTGTCGCCGATCGTCGCGGGCGAGGTCTACTGCTCCCTGATCGAGGCGTGCCAGGAGGTCTCCGACTACGGCCGCGCCGCCGAGTGGACCAGCGCGCTCACCGCCTGGATCGACACCCAGCCGGGGCTGGTCCTCTACACCGGCCAGTGCGCGGTCCACCGGGGCCAACTCCTGCGCGTCCAGGGCTGCTACGCCGAGGCGGTCGAGGAGTTCGACCGCGCGGTAGTCCGGTATGTCGAAGCCGAGACCCCCGCCCCCGCGGGCCTCGCCATGGCCGAGTCCGGCGACGTGCTGCGCATCCGCGGCGAATTCGCCGCCGCGCAGGCCGCCTACGACCGTGCGGGCGGATACGGCCACGAGCCGCAGCCCGGTCAGGCGCTGCTGTGGCTGGCCACCGGCCGCGCCGCCGCCGCGCTGGCCGCCGCCCGCAGACTGCTGGCCGAGCCTCGCGACCCGGCCCACCGCTCGCAGCTGCTGCCCGGCGTAATAGAGGTACTGCTCGGCGCGGGGGCACCGGCGGAGGCGGCCACCGTCAGCGTCGAGCTGGCCTCGATCGCGGAGTCCTTCGGCTGCCCGGCCCTGCGCGCGATGGCGCACTACGCGCGCGGCGGCGTCCAGCTCGACACCGACCCGTCGGCCGCCCTCGCCGATCTGCGGATCTCGGCCCGCGAATGGCAGCGGCTCGGCGCGCCGTACGAGGTCGCCCGCTGCCGCCTGCTCATCGGCAAAGCCCTGCGCGCCTTGGGTGACGACGAATCGGCGACCACCGAACTGACCGCGGCCCGCCAGGTCTTCGGCGATCTCGGCGCCACCCCAGCCGAACAAGCCACCGCCCGCCTGCTCACCGCGACCGTCCCAGGTGGACTCACCGAGCGGGAGGTCGAAGTCCTGCGCCTGGTCGCCGCGGGCCGTGGCAACGCGGAGATCGCCGCGACTCTGGTGCTCAGTGAGAAGACCGTCGCCCGCCACCTGTCGAACATCTTCACCAAACTCGACGTGTCCTCCCGCACGGCCGCCGCGAAGTTCGCCTTCGAGAACCGCCTCGCCTGAAGGTCCGGAAACGAGGCAGGGCGGACCGAAATCGGCCCGCCCTGCCTGGACTGTCAGAACTATCAGGAAACGGTGAACTTCTGATTGGTGGTGCCGTTGTACGGACGCTGCTCGAACTGCGCGGCCGACCCGACGCCCGCGGTCAGGTAGAGACCGCTGAAGCGGTTGAGGATCCGGACCTGACCGTTGCCCGCGTCCTCCAGCAGCCACTCGTCGTTGGTGTTGGCACCGGTCGCGTAGTCGTACTGAATGGATTTCGCACCCGCGTCGCGGGACGCGCCCTGCACGACGACGTCCTTGCCGCTGTTCTGGTTGACGATGCGGGTGTAGCCGTCACCGAGCGAACGGAACTCGAAGCGCTGGTTGACCCCGTCGTGGCTGGCGTAGCGGATCACCTTGGCGTCGTTGGCGGTGCTCGCGCCGGAGACGTCCATGACGTGGTTCTCCACGGCGACCTTGCGGTAACCGGTAGGCACGGTGGCGACCTTGGTCAGCCGGACGGTGTGTCCGCCGTTGGCGACGGTGGCCACGCTCAGCGTGTCCCCAGCCGTGATGACCTTGCTCGTGCGGACCAGGCCCGACGTGCCGTCGGTGGTGATCTCGGCGTGCCACTTTCCGGTACCCAGGAACGTCGTCGGGTAAGACACGGTGCCCGCCGCCCCGCGGTGCAGGGATCCGACGAACCAGCGGTCGCCGTCGCGGCGGGCGATGACGGCGCCGGTGGTCGGGTCGCCGCTGACGAACTTCGTCTCGTCCCACGCGGTCGGGATCTGCCGCATCCAGCGCTGCGCCTCGGGACGGGCCTGGTAGTCGGCGATCCGGCTGCCGGGCAGCATGATCCCGCTCTCGTAGAGCACGCCCATGGCCAGTTCGGCGGCGTCGCTGTTGGGGCCGCTCTGCTGGAAGCTCATCGGGGAGAAGTCGGTCGGGCCGAGCGCGCCCCGGGTGAACGGGATCGCCGCGGCGTGCTCGGTCGACCATGAGCCGTACTCCTCGCCGCGGACACCCTCGGTGGTGAGCACGTGCGGCCACGTGCGCTGGATGCCGACCGGGAGCCGCGCGCCGTGGAAGTCGACCATGAGCTTGTACTGGGCGGTGATCGCCGCGGTCGCGTCGTACCACTGGTTGCGGGCCTGGACGTCGGAGTTCATGAAGTCCAGCTTCACGCCCGCGACGCCCCACCCGGCGATCTTGGCGAACTCGGCCTGACGCTCGGCGTCGGTGTCAAGGTCGGCCCAGTTGTACCAGAGCATCACCTTGACGTTGCGGGCCGCGGCGTAGGTGACCAGGTCGGCCATCCAGGTCACGCCCTTCCACCCGTCGTCGACGAGCAGGTACGGCCAGCCCTGCGTCTGGGCGTAGTCGACCCACGACTGCAGCTTGGCCTGGTCCGCCTGGGCGGGCTTGCCGCCGTCGAACCACAGCCAGGCCGCGATACCCGGCTTGATCCACGACGTGTCCGAGATCTTCGCCGCGGGCGCGACATCGGCGCCCAGCGTCGATTCCACGACGGTGGCGGTGGTGCCGATGGACGCGACCCGCCACGGGGTCGCGAAAGCCCCCGGCAGGACGACCTGCGCGTCGGCCAGCTTCACCGTGAACCGGCCGGTGCCCAACGTGTGCGTCAGCCGACCGCCGGAATAGCCACCGTCCACACCGGACTCACTGAGGAGTACGCGGGAGCCGTTGGTGTTCTGGGCGAACAGGTCCAGGTCGAACTCGCCGGTCGCGACCGCGGACGTGGCCGCGTTGACGAACTGCTGCTCGTGATCGTTGTCGTACGGGGTGTAGGTCAGCTGGGCGTCAGTGGGCAGCTCGAATGACGTCTTCTCGCTGGTCACGGTCGCGCCGGACGGCAGTTCATAGCGCAGCGCGACACCGTCCGGCGAGGTGCGGACGAACACGGTGATCTCGTTGGTGCCCTTGGCGAACACCAGCTTGGTCTCGGTCGCCGTCCGGGTCCGCGACTTGGACTTCCCGGCCATGACCGAATAGGTGTAGTTGGTCGTCGAGTCGGTGCGGCGCACGAACGTCAGGCCAGTGCTGTAGTCGACGGCGCTGGTCACCAGGCCGATCGGCGCGGGCTTCAGTGCTTCCTTGCACTCCCAGGTCGCCCCGAGCGACGGCACACCGCTCGCGTCGAGGGTCACCGTGGCCCTGACCCCTGTGCAGCCGGTCGCGGGGACGCCGGGCTGCACCGACGTCCAACTTCCCTCGGCCGCGGCCGCCTCGGTCACCACGAGGGTGCCAAGTCCGGTGGCCACGGCTAACGCCACAGCTCCGACGCCCGCTCGGCGTCGTGCGATCAACTTCATCGGATGCCCTTTTCCGTCAAACCGCAGTTGCCCACAGGGGTCGGATGTATCGGACTCATTTCAGGCCCTCAAAGCCGCAGAGTGGTTGAAAGTGTGGAATCGATCCGATGTTTACGCAAGTGTAAATATGTGCGAGTTTGTCGACGGCTTCGTGCTGACGATGGTGCCCCGACTGCTCATGGCACTCGGGTAAGCTGCCGCGGCCCGTCACGCTCCGTCGCGTGACTCTGGGGGCATTTCCGAAGGCATTGAGGAACATCATGAGCACAGACACGCCCGAGCCCGTCCAGTCCGCGCCCGCGCCCGCTGCCGCTGAGCCCGCGCCCGCGAAGGGCAAGAGCATCGGCCGCAAGATCCTGATCTACGTCGTCGGCCTGCTCGTCGCTGGCGGCGTCGTCTACGGCATCCAGTACTTCACCAGCGACGCGGCCCAGGCCAAGGCGGGCGACTGCGCCGCCGTCAGCGGCACCACCAGCAAGCCGGACTTCAAGACCGTCGACTGTGGGGCGGCCGAGGCGAACTACACCATTGGCAAGGTCCTGTCGTCCACGACGGAGTCCTGCGGCGGCACCTACGACGAGTACGTCGAGACCGCGCGCCGCGGCCCGGACTCGAAGCTGTGCCTGGTGCCCAAGCTCGTCGAAGGCACCTGCTACGACTCGTCCAAGACCGACAGCATGGGCATGACCGCGGTCGACTGCGGCAAGCCGGAGGCGATCAAGATCGTCAAGCTGATCAACGGTGTCGACGACAAGTCGCAGTGCGCGGACAGCAGCGCGGTCACCTTCCCTGAGCCCAAGCTGACGATCTGCATCGGCCCGGGCGTCGAGGCCTAAGAGAGCTGCAAGTGATGGGGGCCTGGGATTCCAGGCCCCCATTTCGCTACTTGCTGGCCCGGTTGACCGCCGACACCACGGCCTTGAGCGATGCGCCCACGATTGAACTGTCGATGGCCACGCCCCACAGGACCTGGTCGCCGACCGCGCACTCGACGTAGGCCGCCGCGCGCGCGTCGTCGCCGGAGGTCAGGGCGTGCTCGGAGTAGTCGAGGACGCGGACGTCGTAGCCGACCGTGGCGAGTCCGTCCACAAAGGCCGCGATCGGACCGTTGCCGGACCCGGTCACCTGGTGCTCCTCACCTTCGACGGTGATGGAGGCCTCGATCTCGTCGCGGCCCTCGCCGTCGTCGGAGATCCGGTTGCGGCGCAGGCGCAGGGGCGAGACGCGGTCGAGGTACTCGCCCGCGAAGACGTCCCACATCTCCTTGGGGCTGACCTCGCCGCCCTCGTTGTCCGTGACGGCCTGGATGACCTGCGAGAACTCGATCTGCAGCCGACGCGGCAGTTTGAGCTGGTGCTCGGTCTTCATGATGTAGGCGACGCCGCCCTTGCCGGACTGCGAGTTGACCCGGATGACGGCCTCGTAGGACCGGCCGATGTCCTTCGGGTCGATCGGCAGGTACGGGACCTCCCACGGGTGCTCGTCCACCTCGACCCCGGCCGCCTCCGCGTCGGTGCGCATGGCGTCGAAGCCCTTGTTGATGGCGTCCTGGTGGCTGCCGGAGAAGGCGGTGAAGACGAGGTCGCCGCCCCACGGGTGGCGCTCGGCGACCGGCAGCTGGTTGCAGTACTCGACGGTGCGGCGGATCTCGTCGATGTCGGAGAAGTCGATCTGCGGGTCGATGCCCTGGCTGAACAGGTTCAGGCCCAGCGTGACCAGGCAGACATTGCCGGTGCGCTCGCCGTTGCCGAACAGGCAGCCCTCGATGCGGTCGGCGCCCGCCATGTACCCCAGCTCGGCCGCCGCGACCGCGGTGCCGCGGTCGTTGTGCGGGTGCAGCGACAGCACGATGCCGTTGCGCCGCTCCAGGTTCCGGTTCATCCACTCGATGGAGTCGGCGTACACGTTGGGCGTGGCCATCTCCACCGTTGCCGGCAGGTTGACCACCATCGGGTTCTGCTCGGTCGGCTGCCAGATCGCGCTGACCGCGTTGCACACCTCGACCGCGTACTCCAGTTCGGTGCCGGTGTACGACTCGGGGGAGTACTCGAACCGCCAGTCCGTGTCCGGGTACTTCTCCGCCCAGCGGGCCACTTCCTCCGCGCCGTCCGTGGCGATCCGCCGGATGCCCACCCGGTCCAGGCCGAACACGACCCGGCGTTGCAGGGTCGAGGTGGAGTTGTACAGGTGCACCAGCGCCGCCGGGGCGCCCTCGACTGCCTCGAACGTGCGGGCGATCAGCTCGGGCCGGGCCTGCGTCAGTACCTGAATGCGAACGTCGGAGGGGATCGCGTCCTGCTCGATGATCTCGCGGACGAAGTCGAAGTCGGTCTGGCTGGCCGCGGGGAAACCGACCTCGATCTCCTTGAACCCCATCTGCACCAGCAGGTTGAACATGCGGCGCTTACGGGCCGGCGTCATCGGGTCGATCAAGGCCTGGTTGCCGTCCCGCAGGTCGACCGCACACCACTGCGGGGCCTTGGTGATGACTGTGCCCGGCCAGGTCCGGTCGGGCAGGTCGATCGGCGCGAACGCGGGGTAGCGGGAGTACGGCATGGCACTGGGCCGCTGACGGTTGTAGGCGGCCTGATCAGCTGGGATATCGCCGGCCGGGGTGCGAATATGGGAGGGGGCGGGGGTACCCATGGGTGATGGTGTCCTTTGGGGGAGAGCCCGGTGCTCGTGA
>DATLIA010000035.1:0-3834 GCA_035540215.1 Actinokineospora sp.
GCCCTGGCAACGAGAACGGCGGCTGCCACCCGAGGGTGGCAGCCGCCGCTGTCGTTGTGGATCAGATGTTGGCGATGGTGGCGCCCGCGTCGATCAGGCCGGTGCCGCAGCCGCCGGTGCAGGTGCCGGCGAGGGGACGGACGTTGGCCTTCAGCGCCGCCTCGACCTGGGCCGGGGTCAGCGCCTTCTCACCGAGCATCAGCGCGACCAGGCCCGCGACGTGCGGGGCGGCCATGCTGGTGCCCATGAAGGTCTTGTAGTCCTCCGCGGTCTGCACGGTCAGGCCCGCGTTGATCGTGGAGAGGATGCCGTCCTGGGGCTTGGTGCGGGTACCAGGAGCGTCGGTCTCGTTGCGGACCTCGCCGCCGGGGGCGGTGACGTCGATCTTCGCGCCGAAGTTGGAGTAGAAGGCGCGGTTGCCCTCGCGGTCGCTGGCGGCGACCGACACCACGTTGTTGCAGTTGGCCGGGGTGAAGCCCGCGACGTCCATGTTCGAGTTGCCCGCCGCGACGACGACGGTGGTGCCGCGCTTGACGGCGCCGTCGATCGCGCGCTGGTAGGTGGCCGAGCAGGAGCTCGCGCCGCCCAGGCTCATGTTGATGACCTTGGCCGGGTTCGGGTTGGCCGGGACCCGGGTCACCTTGCCGCCGGAGGCCCAGGTGATGGCGTCGGCGATGTCGGAGGTGCGGCCACCGCACTTGCCGAGCACGCGGACCGGGACGATCTTGGCCTTGCCCGCGATGCCCGCGATGCCGTTGTTGTTGTCGCTGACGCCGGCGATGGTGCCCGCGACGTGGCTGCCGTGCCACGAGGAGTTGGACGGCGTCGCCGAGCCACACTCGCCCGCGGCGTACCAGTCGCCCTCGTCGTTAGGGTTGGCGTCGCGGCCGTTGCCGTCGCGGGCGTCGGCTGCGGTGCTGATGAAGTCGTAGCCCGGGAGCAGGTTGGCGTTGAGGTCCGAGTGCGGGGTGATGCCGGTGTCGATCACCGCGACGACGACGCCCGCGCCGTCGGCGGTGGCCCACGCGGCCGGGGCGTTCATGCCCGCGGTGGCCTCGAAGAGGTCCCACTGCTCGGCGTAGCGGCTGTCGTTGGTCTGCGCGGTCATGATCAGGTCGGGCTCGACCGCCACGACACCGGACTGCTTGCGCAGGTCGCCCATCAGCTTCTGGGCGCCAGCCTTGGTGAGGCCGTTCTTGGCCTTGACGACGACGCCGCCGTTCGCCATGTCGCGCACGTGGGTGACACCCGAGTGGCCGACGCCGCGGGAGGCGACCGCCTGGTCGGCGTAGGTCACGATGAACTGGTCGAAGCCCGCGGGTGCGGCTTCCTCCCCAGCCTGCGCCGTGCCTGCCAGCGTCGGGATGGTCAGGCCTGCGATCGCCAGGCCCAATGTCGCGATCGCGGATGTGTACCGCTTCTTCATCAGAACGCCCTCTCATGAATGCGCAACCGGTGACGGCTTGCACCATCGGGTGAACGAGCTGTCACCTTTCAGAGAGGGAGCCTGAGCGAAGTTATGACGCAGCGACAGAATTCACAGTTGCCACTTCTCCCGAACGGTCGGCACCGACCATGCGGTCGGACAGCTCGGCGACGCGCGCCCGGTAGCGCTCGACAGAGGCCAATTTGATCTCCTCGTAGCCCCGGACGAGGTCGGGCGCCGCGGCCAGTTCGCACGCCGTCGCGTAGTTCACCGGGGTGACCGAGGACACAAGGCCAGTGACCATCGCGGTGTACTCGTCGATGAGCGCGCGCTCGACCTTGCGCAGGTGGGCGTAGCCGAACGGGTCGAAGGCGGTGCCCCGCAGCCCGCGCAGGGCGCGCAGGACGCCGAACATCGGCCGGGCCGACCGCTTGAGGGTGATCTTGCGCTTCATGCCCATCGCCCGCAGCATCGGCGGGTGCAGCTGGTAGCCGATGACGGCGCCCGCGCCGAACTTCTCCTCGACCGACTCGCGCACCGCCGGGTCCAGGTGCAATCGGGCCACCTCGTACTCGTCCTTGTAGGCCATCAGCTTGAACAGGTTGCGCGCGACCGCCTGGGTCAGCGTCCCCGGCGTGCCGAGCATCAGCTCGGCTGTTTCCACCGTGGAAACAAGGTCGGAGTACCGGCTCGCGTACGCGGCGTTCTGGTAGGCGGTCAGCTCGGGCACGCGCACCGCGAGCAGCCGCTCCAGCTCGGTCCCCTCGACCTTCACGACCGGCTTGTCCAGCCAGGTCGGGTCGATCAGGCACTGCCGACCCGCCCGGAACGCCTGGATCGTGGTGGCCACGCCGACGCCGTTGATCTCGATGGCCTTCTCGATCGCCTCGGCCGACACCGGCAGCAGACCGGCCTGGTAGGCCGCGCCGACGACCAGGAAGTTGGCGGCCGCGGTGTTGCCGAAGAGGCGTTCGGCCAGGTCGAGGGCGTCGAAGGCGTGCACGGACTTGGTCCGTCCGCCGATCTTGCCGAGCAGGTCGTCGCGGCCCGGGTAGCCGACCGACGGGTCGGTCACCATTCGGCCGGTCGGCACCTCGGAGGTCGACACGACCGCGATCGTGCGGTCGTCGCCGCAGCGCGAGAGGTTGGCCTCGGTGCCCGCGGCGAGCGCGTCGAAGACCAGGTAGCCGTCGGCGGTGCCCGCCGGGACGAGGCCCGGCGCGACGCTCTGACCTGCGGTGATGCGCAGGTGGGAGACGACGGCGCCCGCCTTCTGGCTCAGGCCGGTCTGGTCGAGGGCCCGCGCGTCGAGCCCGCTGATCAGCGCGGCCGTGGCGAGCACCTGGTTGGTGGTGACCACGCCGGTGCCGCCGATGCCGACGAGCACCAGGTTTGCCGCGTCCGGCCGCGCCGTGGGTTCAGGCTGGCCGGACGGGAGTTCGGGTCGGTCAAGGCGCTTCTTGCCCTTGCCCGGGATGACCGTCAGGAACGACGGGCAGTCGCCGAGCAGGCAGGAGTAGTCCTTGTTGCACGAGGTCTGGTCGATCTGGGTCTTGCGGCCGAACTCGGTGTCCACCGGCTCGACGCTGAGGCAGTTCGACTTCTGCCCGCAGTCGCCGCAGCCCTCGCACACGGACTCGTTGATGACGACCCGCTTGGCCGGGTCCGGCGCCAGGCCGCGCTTGCGCTTGCGGCGCTTCTCGGCGGCGCACTCCTGGTCGTAGACGATCACGGTCACGCCAGGCGTGTCGCGCAGCTCGCGCTGCACGGCGTCGAGGTCGTCGCGGTGCCGCACGCGAACCCCGGGCGCCCACTTGGTGCGGCGCGGGTATTTGCGCGGCTGGTCGGTCACCACGACGGTCTTCACGACGCCCTCGGCGTGCAGCATCCGGGTCACCGCGGCCGGGTCGACCGACCCGTCGGCGTGCTGGCCGCCGGTCATCGCCACGTCGGCGTTGTAGAGGAGCTTGAAGGTGATGTTGGTGTCCGCCGCGACCGCCTGGCGGATCGCGAGGCTGCCGGAGTGGAAGAACGTGCCGTCACCGAGATTCTGAAAGAAGTGCTCCGTCTCGGTGAACGGGGCGGCCCCCACCCAGCTGACGCCTTCGCCGCCCATCTGGGTGAAGCCGACGCTGCGGTCCATGAACGTGGTCAGCGCGTGGCAGCCGATCCCGGCCCCGGCCAGTGAGCCGTCCGGGGTCTCGGTGGAGCGGTTGTGCGGGCAGCCTGAGCAGAAGTACGGGGTGCGGTTGACCGGGGTCAGGGTCAGCGCGGGCAGGCGCGGCTTGAACGCGGGGTGGCGCAGGTCGACGTGCTCGCGGCCCACTCGCTCGGCCATGAACCGGCCCAGCGTCGTGACGAGCCGGTCGGCGTCGAGCGACCCGGTGACGGGGATGAGCTGCTTGCCC
>DATLIA010000036.1:0-13386 GCA_035540215.1 Actinokineospora sp.
CCGCAGAAGCGCTAGGGCGAGCTCGGCCAGGTCGCCGGAACCGCCCTCCTCGGCGATCGACGTCGCCGCGATCCCGCCGGGCCCCGGCGGCACGGGCTCGGGCAGCGGACCGACGTTGAGGCCGATCCCGACCACCACGGCGCCGTCCTGGCCGACCTCGGCGAGCACGCCCGCGCACTTGGCCTGGGCCAGCCCGGCGAGCAGGTCGTTGGGCCACTTCAAGGTCGCCGTCACCCCCGCGTGCCGCGTGGCGCGAACCAGCGCGACCCCCGCGACCAGCGACAACGCGCCCAGTCTTGCCGCGGGCACGCCATCGGGCCGGAACAGGACGCTGAGGTAGAGCCCGGACCCCGGCGGCGAGACCCACGTCCGGGCCCGCCGACCACGTCCGGCCGTCTGCGCCTCGGCGATGAGCACCGTCCGGTCGGCCGCCCCGGCGGCGGCGAGCAGGTCGGCGTTGGTCGACCCGGTGGAAGACACCACGTCAAGCGCGGCGTAGGGGCCGTTGGGCGTGACCAAAGCCGCACGCAGGGCCTCGGCGTCGAGTGCTGCCATGCCGATCAGCGTAGATCCGTTCGCCGCGGAAGGCCGCCCGGACTCACTCTGGCGCGTAGATCTGGTCTAGATCGATCAGCAGGATCCGTTCATCGGCGGCAGCCGCGGCACGGAGTTCGTCGGTGAACCCGACACCGCTGTAGCAGGCCAACCTGGTCGAAGACGTGTCCCAGCCTTTGGCGGCGAGCAGGTCGCGCGCCCTGGTCAAGCGAGCGATGTGCCCGACCCCCATCGTCTCGCCCCACTTCACCTCGCCGAGCGAGAGCACCCCCCTTGGTCCATCGCCTGGCGGCGCCAGCACCACGACGTCGATCTCGATCTGGGTGCGGTTGCCAGGATCGTTGACCACGCCCGCGCCGACCTCGGAGGGAGACCCGCCGAAGAAGTCCTCATCGACGTCCGCGGCGAACTCCCGGCAAAGCTGTTCGAAGTGCGGCCCGACTACCTTCGACGTGAAGGTTCGGCGCGAGTCCGCCCACACCCGCTCGGCCCGCCGCCGCTCCAATTCCGACCAGCGCTTGCGCATGATCGCCTCATAGAAGGTGATCAGCGGTTCGGCGATTCGGTACCGATAGCGGTTCGACCGAAACAGATCTGGTTCGCGCGCGACCAGCCCGCAGTCCTCGAGAACCGCGAGCGGATGAGCCAATTGATCAGCTTTCCGACCGATGTAGCCCGCGATCTGGCCATTCGCGGTGTTTCCTGCCGCGATAGCCGCCAGGACGGCGTGATAGAGCGCGGGGTCGCGGATATCGGATTCCTCGGCCAAGAGATACCGCGCCTCACGAAATAGCGGCATCCGCGGGCTGAGCACAGTTCTGACGACCCACGAGTCGAAGTCGTCGAGATCTCGCGGAGCGTCCTCGTCCACGAAGTCGCCGCGATACGCCGGAGTGCCACCGACGACCGCGTGCAGCTGAACGGCGAGCCGTGGATCGCGGATTCCCCAGAAACGGCTCGCGGACCGGTAGCCGAACGGCTGGACGACCAGCTCCAACGCGGCCCGGCCGCGAAGTGGCGCCTGCCCGGAGAGGAGTTTCCCCATGACCGACATCGCGGATCCACAGAGCAGGAGCCGGGCCGTGCTCTCCTGACCGGACCCGCCCGGCCCCAGTTCACGCTGGATGATCGATGGCAGTCCGGGTGACACCTTCGAGAGGAACGGGAACTCGTCGATGACGACAGGGACAGGACGGTCGCGTACGGCGGAGAACATGGCCGTGATCGCGTCGCCCCAGTCCCGGAACGGTTCAGGCACGACCCCCGTGAACGCGGCCACGGCCGACCCGAACATGCGCAGCGACTCCGACTCGGACCCCTCGGTCGCGGCGAAGTAGATGCCACCGGCCTGCTCGGCGAGAGCTTCGAGCAGGAAGCTCTTTCCCTGCCTGCGACGTCCACTGACGATGCCGAGGGTCGCCGCGGATCGACCGCCGACCGCGAACCTCGCCAGCCCCTCCCACTCCCAGTCCCGGTCGAAGACCGCACTCGGTTTCGTATACATCGCACCCTTACTGAGTCGTAGTTCAGTGAACTATACTTCAGCGAACTGACTCTGGCGCGTAGATCTGGTCGAGATCGATCAGCAGGATCCGCTCATCGACAGCGGCGGCGGCACGGAGTTCGTCGGTGAACCCGACACCGCTGTAGCAGGCCAACCTGGTCGACGAGGTGTCCCAGCCTTTGGCGGCGAGCAGGTCACGAGCCCTGGTCAAGCGAGCGATGTGCCCGACCCCCATCGCCTCGCCCCACTTCACCTCGCCCAGCGAGAGCAGACAACGTGGCCCGCGATCGGAACCCGCTTTCACCACGACGTCGACTTCGATCTGTGTTCGGCTCACGGGGTCGCTGACCACACCGGCGCCCACCTCCGCGGGCCGACCCGCGAACAGCGTCTCGTCGGCACCCGCGGCGAACTCCCGACAGAGTGCCTCGAAGTGCGGGCCCACCACCTTCGAGAGGTAGGTCTGGCGGGAGTCGGCCCAGACCGAATCCGCCCGCGCCATTTCCAGATCGCTCCAGCGATCCCGCATGATCGCCTCGTAGAACGCGATCAAGGGTTCCGCGATCCGGTACAGCGACCGATTCCCGCGAATCATGTCCGCGTCCCGGACCACAAGGCCGCAGTCCTCGAGGACGTTGAGCGGGTGGGTTATCTGGTCGGATTTTCGGCCGACATAGGTCGCGATCTTGCCATTGGTCGACTTTCCGGACGCGATAGCCGCGAGGATCGTATGATAAAGCGCGGGGTCTCGAATATCTGTCTCCTCGGCGAGGAGATACCGGGCTTCACGGAACAGCGGTGAGCGCGGGTTGAGAACAGTCCGAGCCACCCAGGAGTCGAAGTCGGCGAGGTCGGCTGGGACATCACCGCCACTGAACTCGTGCCGGTAGGCCGGAGTTCCGCCGACGATCGCGTGGACCATGACCGCGAGCCGCGGATCGGTGAGCCCCCAGAACTTCGCCGAGCCGCGATAGCTGAACGGCTTGACGACCATCTCCAGGCTGGCCCTGCCACGCAGCGGCGCCTGCCCGGACAGCAGCTTCCCCATCGCCGACATGGCCGATCCACAGAGCAGCAGACGAACCCCGCTGCCGAAACCGCTGCCACCCGGACCGAGTTCGCGCTGGATGATGGATGGCAGGCTTGGTGAGGCCCTTGCCAGGAATGGGAATTCATCGATCACGACCGTCGTCGGATTGTCCCCGATGCCGGTGAAGAGTCCGGCGATCGCCTCGTTCCAGTCGTCGAAGGCGGGCAGCCGGGTGCGGATGTGCGGATCCAGCGCCCTCGCGAAGCCGCGGAGCGACTCGGCCTCGGTGGCCTCCGTCGCGGCGAAGTACAGGCCGCCCACCTGCTCGGCCAAGGACTGCAGCAGGAAGCTCTTGCCTTGCCTTCGCCTGCCGCTGATCACGCCGAGCGTGGCCCGGGGGCGGGCACCCACCGTTAGCCCTCCGGAGATGAATGACGTGATGGCCTGCCACTCATCGTCCCGATCAAAGATCCAGTCCGGCTTCTCCACCATGGCCACAGCTTACAGAAACATACTTCTCGTAACTACGCTTCCGCATTGGTTGCCATGTGAACTACCGTTAAGTACGTCGGGTGATGTCGGCTACGCGACGCCCGCTGAACAGCCCAGGATCGCTAGGCTGCCGCGTCATGAGCAGCGCGACTGAGCCGATCGGCACCCCGCCAGTGGACGAGCCCGACATCCACACCACCGCGGGCAAGCTGGCCGACCTCTACCGCCGCAATGACGAGGCGGTGCACGCGGGGTCGGCCCGGGCGGTGGAGAAGCAGCACGCCAAGGGGAAGATGACCGCCCGCGAGCGCATCGACATGCTGCTCGACGCGGGCTCGTTCATCGAGCTCGACGAACTGGCCCGGCACCGGTCCACCAACTTCGGGCTGGAGAAGAACCGCCCCTACGGCGACGGCGTGGTGACCGGCTACGGCACCGTCGACGGCCGCCCGGTGTGCGTGTTCTCCCAGGACGTGACCGTCTTCGGCGGCTCGCTCGGGCAGGTTTACGGCGAGAAGATCGTCAAGGTCATGGACCTCGCGATCAAGACCGGCCGCCCGATCATCGGCATCAACGAGGGCGGCGGCGCGCGCATCCAGGAGGGTGTCGTCTCGCTCGGCCTCTACGGCGAGATCTTCACCCGCAACGTGCGCGCGTCCGGCGTGGTCCCGCAGATCTCGCTGATCATGGGCGCCAACGCGGGCGGGCACGTGTACTCCCCTGCACTGACCGACTTCATCGTGATGGTCGACCAGACCTCGCAGATGTTCATCACCGGCCCGGACGTGGTCAAGACCGTCACCGGCGAAGAGGTGACGCTGGAGGAACTCGGCGGCGCGCGCACGCACAACACCAAGTCCGGTGTCGCGCACTACATGGGCGCCGACGAGCAGGACGCGATCTCCTACGTCAAGGAGCTGCTGTCCTTCCTGCCGTCGAACAACCTGTCCGAGGCCCCGGTGTTCCCCGGGTTCGCCGAGGACGGCGCGGTCACCGACAGCCTGACCGACACCGACCGCGAACTCGACACGCTGATCCCGGACTCGGCCAACCAGCCCTACGACATGCACGAGGTGATCAACCGGGTCATCGACGATGGCGAGTTCCTCGAGGTGCACCCGCTGTTCGCGCCGAACATCATCGTCGGGTTCGGGCGGGTCGAGGGCCAGAGCGTCGGCATCGTGGCCAACCAGCCGACGCAGTTCGCGGGCTGCCTGGACATCGACGCCTCCGAGAAGGCCGCGCGGTTCGTGCGCACCTGCGACGCGTTCAACATCCCGGTGCTGACCTTCGTCGACGTCCCCGGCTTCCTGCCCGGCACCGACCAGGAGTGGACCGGCATCATCCGCCGCGGCGCGAAACTGATCTACGCCTACGCCGAGGCCACCGTCCCCAAGATCACGGTCATCACCCGCAAGGCCTACGGCGGCGCCTACGACGTCATGGGCTCCAAGCACCTCGGCGCCGACATGAACCTCGCCTGGCCCACCGCCCAGATCGCCGTCATGGGCGCCTCCGGCGCGTCGAACATCCTGCACCGCAAGACCCTCAAGAATGCTCTGGACGCGGGCGAGGACGTCGACGCACTGCGCGCGAAGCTCGACCGTGAGTACGAGGACACCCTGCTCAACCCGTATGTCGCGGCGGAACGCGGCTACGTCGACTCGGTGATTCCGCCTTCTTACACACGGGGCTATGTCGCCAGGTCGTTGCGGATGCTGCGCGACAAGCGGGAGACTTTGCCTCCCAAGAAGCACGGCAACATCCCGCTGTAAGCCTCAGGAGCCCCAGTGACCGACACCCCCATGCTCCGCGTCGTCCGAGGCACCCCGGACGACGTCGAGCTGGCAGCCCTGACAGCGGTCGTAGCGGCAGCGGCAAACGCGACGACCGACGAGACCGCCGCCGACAACTCAGCATGGTCGTCCCGGACCTCGGCCGTCCGCCGCCAACTCGACCACGGCCCCGGCGCCTGGCGCGCTTCAGCCCTGCCGCACTAAACACACGGCCGCACCAAGCCCCGATCCACCACCAATCGCACAGGCCCGCACTAACGGCACCCACAGCCCGAAACGCCGATGCGCAGCGAGCCTTACAAGACCGGCTCCAACAGGTATGGCCGAGCCTCGGGCGCAGCAGACCGAGTCGCGTCAGCGGCCTCGTCATCAGGCAGAGTCTGAGAATCACGCTCAGCCTCGACCCGAGTCAGATAAACCTCAATCTCCTGCCGAACCTGCTCCTCAGACCACCCCAGCACAGACCCCATCAACGCGGCGACCTGCTCAGCACAATCAACCCCCCGATGCGGATACTCAATAGAGATCCGAGTCCGCCGAGCAAGCGTGTCCTCAAGATGCAACGCACCCTCACAAGCCGCCGCATAAACGATCTCGACCTGCAAATAATCCGGCGCCGTATCGACCGGCTTCAACAGATCAGGCCGCTCAGCCGCCAACTCCAGCACGTCATGGATCAACGCCCCATACCGGTCAAGCAGATGCCGAACCCGATACGGATGCAACCCGTGCCGCGCCGCCAGCAAATCCGCCTGATTCACCAACGCGTGATACCCGTCAGCACCCAGCAACGGCACCCGATCGGTGATCGAAGGCTGCAACCGCCCCGGCAGATCCACCGCCGCCGCGTCCACCGCGTCAGCCGCCATCACCCGGTACGTCGTGTATTTCCCGCCCGCGATCGCGACCAGTCCAGGCGCGACCCGAGCCACCGCGTGCTCGCGCGACAGCTTTGAACTCTCCTCGCTCTCGCCCGCGAGCAGCGGCCGCAGCCCCGCGTAGACGCCCTCGATGTCATCGTGCGTCAGCGGCGTTGCCAGCACCGTGTTGACGTGGTCGAGGATGTAGTCGATGTCGGCCTTGGTCGCGGCCGGGTGCGCCAGGTCGAGGTTCCAGTCGGTGTCGGTCGTGCCGACGATCCAGTGGTTGCGCCACGGGATCACGAACAGCACGGACTTCTCCGTGCGCAGGATCAGTCCGGACTCGGACACGATCCGGTCCCGCGGCACCACGATGTGCACGCCCTTGCTGGCCCGCACCCGGAACCGCCCGCGGCTGCCCGACACCCGCTGCAGCTCGTCGGTCCACACCCCCGTGCAGTTGATCACCGCGCCCGCCCGGATGTCGGTCTCGCGCCCGTCCTCGACGTCGCGGACCCGTACCCCTGCGACCCGGTCCGCCTCCCGGAGGAACGCGATGACCTGCGTCGACGTGCGGACGACGGCGCCGTAGTGGGCGGCCGTGCGCGCGACGGTCATGGTGTGGCGGGCGTCGTCGGCCTGTGCGTCGAAGTAGCGGATGCCGCCGATCAGCGCGTTGCGACGCAGCGCGGGGACCATTCGGAGGGCACCCGCGCGGGTGAGGTGCTTCTGGCCGGGCACCGAGCGGGAGCCGCCCATCGTGTCGTAGAGGAACAGGCCCGCCGCGGTGTAGGGCCGCTCCCAGATCCGCCTCGTCAGCGGGTAGAGGAAGCTGACCGGCTTGACCAGGTGCGGGGCCAGCAGGGTGAGCATCAGCTCGCGCTCCCGCAGGGCCTCGCGGACCAGTCCGAACTCCAGCTGTTCGAGGTAGCGCAGGCCGCCGTGGAAGAGCTTGCTCGACCGGCTCGACGTGCCGGACGCGAGGTCACGGGCCTCTACGAGCGCGACCTTGAGCCCGCGTGTCGCCGCGTCGAGTGCCGCGCCCGCGCCGACCACACCACCACCGATGATCACCACGTCGAAGGTGTCCGAACCCAGGCGGGCCCAGGCGTTCTCGCGGGCGGCGGGGTCCAGCCTGCCGCCGATCGGGTCCGAAGTGGATCGTGGGGGCTTGCGTGCTGCCACCGTCGCCTCCCTGCTCGTCGCTGCGTTTCCGACGCTACCGCGTGCGGACCGGTCAGGCATTGGCCTGATGGACAGCCGACGGGCCCGGAGGTAGCGTCGGACGTCACTCAGGGCAGGCAGCTCAGCCGCCCGTGCCAGGCCGCCCGGCTGCCTGCCCCTCCGCCGTTCACGAGCGCGAGGGAGACCAGTGGTGGACCTGAATTTCGGCGAGATAGTCCTGTGGGAACTGATGGGCACCGCGGCGCTGACGCTGCTGGGCTGTGGTGTCGTCGCGAACGCCGTACTGAAGAAGTCGCTCGGCTACCAAGGCGGCTGGCTGCTGATCAACGTGGGCTGGGGTTTCGCCGTCTTCATCAGCGCCAGCATCGCCGCGCCGAGTGGGGCGCACCTGAATCCGGCCGTCACACTCGGCCTGGCCTCGGCCGACAAGCTCGACTGGGGCAAGGTCCCCGCCTACCTCGTCGGGGAGATGTTGGGCGCGTTCATCGGCGCTGTGCTGTGCTGGGTGACATACAAGCTGCAATTCGACACCCACGACGAGCCCGCGAACACGCGGGGAATCTTCGCCACCGGACCGACCGTGCCCAACTACGCGTGGAACCTCGCGACCGAGATCATCGGTACCTTCGTGCTGGTGTTCTGGATCCTGACGAGCCCAGGTGTCACCCAGTCCGCGGGCGCGCTGCCGCAGTTCGGCAACGCCGCGCTCGGCTACGCCGCGGTGGCGTTCGTGGTGATCGGGATCGGCAACTCCCTCGGTGGCCCGACCGGGTACGCCATCAACCCCGCCCGCGACCTCGGCCCCCGCATCGCTTACGCGGTGCTGCCGATCAAGGGCAAGGGCGGGGCCGACTGGAACTACTCCTGGGTCCCCGTGGTCGGCCCGCTCGTCGGCGCCGTGCTCGCGGGCCTGCTCTCCCAGATCCTCCCGTCCTGACTGAGAGGCGAACGAACCGATGACGAAGTACGTGGCCGCGGTCGACCAGGGCACCACCTCCACCCGCTGCATGATCTTCAGCCACGCGGGCCAGGTGGTCGCGGTCGACCAGCGCGAGCACAAGCAGATCTTCCCGAAGGCCGGGTGGGTCGAGCACGACCCGGAGGAGGTCTGGGAGAACACCCGCGCGGTCGCCGCGGGCGCGCTGGCCAAGGCGGACCTGCACGTGGCCGACATCGCGGCGGTCGGGATCACCAACCAGCGTGAGACCGCGGTCGTCTGGGACCGCAAGACGGGCAAGCCGGTCTACAACGCCATCGTCTGGCAGGACACCCGGACCGACCGGATCGCCACCGAACTGGGCAACCTGGGCGACGGCCAGGAGCGCTACCGGGCCAAGACCGGCCTGCCGCTGGCGACCTACTTCTCCGGACCCAAGATCCGCTGGATCCTCGACAACGTCGATGGCGCGCGGGCGAAGGCCGAGGCGGGCGACCTGCTGTTCGGCAACATGGACACGTGGCTGCTGTGGAACCTGACCGGCGGCCCCGACGGCGGCGTCCACGCCACCGACCCGACCAACGCCTCCCGCACGCTGCTGATGGACCTGTCGACGCTGTCATGGGACGCGGACATCGCCGGTGAGATGGGCGTGCCGCTGGCGATGCTGCCGGAGATCCGCTCATCGTCGGAGGAGTACGGCAAGGTCCGCGAGCGCGGCGCGCTGGCGGGCGTACCGATCTCGGGCATCCTCGGCGACCAGCAGGCGGCGACGTTCGGCCAGGCCTGCCTGTCGCCAGGCGAGGCCAAGAACACCTACGGCACCGGCAACTTCGTGCTCCTCAACACCGGCAACGACCAGGTGATGAGCCAGAACGGCCTGCTGACGACGGTCTGCTACAAGATCGGCGCTGAGGACCCGGTGTACGCGCTGGAGGGCTCGATCGCGGTCACCGGATCGCTGGTCCAGTGGATCAGGGACAACCTGGGCATGATCAGCTCGGCCGCGGAGATCGAGGAACACGCCCGCTCGGTCGAGGACAACGGCGGCTGCTACTTCGTCCCCGCGTTCTCCGGCCTGTTCGCGCCCTACTGGCGCTCGGACGCGCGCGGGGCGATCGTCGGGCTGACCCGGTTCGTCAACAAGGGCCACCTGGCGCGCGCGGTCCTGGAGGCCACGGCGTTCCAGACCCGCGAGGTGATCGACGCGATGAACGCCGACTCCGGGGTGCCGCTGACGGCGCTGAAGGTCGACGGCGGCATGGTCGGCAACGAGCTGCTGATGCAGTTCCAGGCCGACATCCTCAACGTCCCGGTGATCCGGCCGGTGGTCGCCGAGACCACGGCACTCGGCGCGGCCTACGCGGCCGGGCTGGCGGTCGGGTTCTGGGAGGGCGAGGACGACATCCGCACGAACTGGGCCAAGGACAAGGAGTGGACCCCCGCGATGGACGACTCCGCGCGGGAGAAGACCTACGCGCAGTGGAAGAAGGCCGTCACCCGCACGTTCGACTGGGTAAGTAACTGACCTTCTTCTAGCTAGGACTCAGGCGCCCAGGTCGGCTCGATGTCGACCTGGGCGCGCTGGTACTTCGCCTCCGGAGATCGAACGAGGATCCGGCGGATGACCTGCGACAGGAGTTCATTGCGGCGCTGGATTGACAGCGTGTCCCATTCGTCGATCAAGCCGCGCACAGTCTCGATAGGGCGAACCGGAGCCTGCCTCGCGAGGTGGACGGCTACCGCGTGACGTTCCTCGAGCTTGGCACGCTCGGCGAGCAAGTCGGCCAGCGTGTCCCGGTAGACAGCGTCCGGGATCAGCTCCTTCCCGAGTTGGCGGGTTAGATTGGCCATCTCGCGAGAGAGCGCCGTGAGTTCGCGGGCGATGACCTCCGCATCCACACGAGACCGCAGCTGCGACGCCTCGACCGCCTCGCTCCGAGCCGCGGCTTCGCTGATGTCGGCCGCGGCCTCCCCCTCCAGCCAGGCCTTGACCACCGAGGTGAGCCGCCGCTCGGAGATGCTCGCCATCCGCCCGATGCCCATTCCGGCATACCGGCTGCAAACGAACTGCGCGTACACCTCACCTTTCGGCCCTCTCTTGCTGCCGGTTTTTCGCCACATGGCGTAGCCGCAGCCCTCGTCCCCGCACCGCACCAGGCCAGCGAGGTTGTGCGCCGGTCCAATGGTTCGGGAGGCAACCTTCCGCCTGGCAATCCGCGCCGCGCGGTAAGCGTCCCAGGTGTCGGTCGAGATGATCGACTCGTGGGCACCTGACTCCCAGGTCCGGTCCCGGAAGGGGAGGTACACCTTCTGGCCGTCCCGCACCGGCACGCGATGCAGCAAGCCGGCCGCGAACCCACCGTCGAGCTGGTCAGCGACGGTCTTCTCCGACCAGGGAACTCCGCCGGCAGTGGTGACGCCCCGCCGGTTCAGGTTCCGCGCGATCGACGGCCTGCCCGCGCCGTCGATGTACGCCTGGTACATCCAGGCGACGACCTCCGCTTCGGCCGAGTTGATCTCGTAGCGCTCCCCACTGCCCGTCTCGCGAACGTGGTCATAGCCGAAGCGCCGACCGCCGGTCGCGGGCAGGCCGCGGGCCCGGCGTACGTCGTGCGTTTCGCGCCACGACTCACCTATTCGGTCAGATTCAAACTCGGCGACGTCGACAAGCATGTTCCGGGAGAACCTGCCTGATGCGGTCGTGACGTCAACGGCTTCGGTGGCCGACTCAATGCTGCCGCCCAGCTTCTCGACTCGCTCCTCGGCGACCGCCCAGTGAAGTTTGCGGCGCGAGAGTCGAGACCATTTCCAGAGCAGGATGACGTCCGCTTCACCCTGCTCGACCATACGCATGGCTTCGACGACGCCCTTGCGCTTGTGCCAAATCCGGCCTGTCTGTTGCTCCCAGATCTCAGCGACAAGGACGATTCCATGCCGGGCCGCATAGTCCTTGATCGCGGTCCGCTGGATAACGTCGGATATCGTCTCTTCACGCTTAGTCGACTGGCGCAGATAAGCGACACCTCGACGAGGTGTATCAGTCACTGCTCTCAGCATCCGCGCGCGTGCAAGCGCGGTCATGGAGCCTCCCAGGCTATTCGACCGGGGTCAGCACCCCAAGTCCAGTGTTGGTGCGTGTGCGTGATCCGCCGAGTCGCGCCAAGGTGGCCTCAGCAACCGCAGCCTCTCGCTGCTGTTCAGAAGCGTTGGCAGCGAGCCTTGCGCGATCAGCCGCTGTCTCGTCGGACGCGTCGATGCGGGCGAGGATGACCTCGGTGCACCGGATGGCAATCGCGACAATCCATAGCGTGGCGGCCACGATTCGCAATGTGTCGAAGACGTCGGGACTCATGATCCGCTCACCGGCCACGAAGTACATCAGGACCACGACCGTGGTGATCGACGCGGCGATGATGGCCCGGAAAAGCGCCTTCGACATAGGTAAGGTTCTCCTTACGAGGATTGCTTGATCCACCCAGACTCGCATCACCCCTATCTCCACACCCCTGTTAAACGTTACAGGCGATTTTCGGCGAGTTCCTAGGCCGTTTTTGAATCATTTTCGCGATCCTCGCCGGACATGCGTGCGCGCACTGCTCGGGCTAGCGCTTCGGCATAGACCTCTTCGCCATACACACGCCGTACAGCCTGCAGCATTTCGTATGCACGCTCGGCATCGACGGTCGTGACGTCCTCGACAGGTGGTTGTTCCGCCGCAACCAACGCGGACGGCTGCCCACCCCGCAGCACGTCATCGACGCTGCCGTCGCGCCACTTCAATGCGCGTTCCAGAGCTCGACGGTTAGGCCCTTTGGGACGGGCGCTACCACCCTCGATCTTCTGCACGGTGGCAAGTGAGACATCCATCAGGTTGGCCAGGTCAAGCTGACGCAAACCAAGCTGGCCGCGCCGCGCCTTCACCACGTCGCCCAGGGTTCGCCAGGCGAGTGGGTCCTCTTCCGGAGCACTCATGCGTCCCATGATGAGGCGTACATAGGCGTACGTCTAGACGTACAACCAGTCGGGTTTCTCCTGTTCGACACATCGTTTTTCCGGTTCTACGCGTTACTACGTACGTTTGCCGTACTAGCGATGCGTCATCTGGTTGACAAATACGTCTGCCTACGCCTTAGATCTACGTATGGCACTCCGCATCAACGGACCGGCCCTGCGGACCATCCGCGAGCGCACCGGCCTCACCACCACCGACCTGGTCACCCACTTGGAGAACGACCACAACATCAAGGTCGGCATCCGACACATCAGCAACCTGGAACGCGGCGCGATCGGCGCATCGCCGGGCCTGCTCAAGGCCATCGCTGCCGTTCTCAAGATCCAGCAGAGCGCGATCCTTGCTGACCCGCAGGCCGAGCGGATCTCCGCATGACGACGGTCACCCGCGAGCAGGCCATCACCGCCGCTGGCCGGATCCTCGCCTTGGCCCGCGCTGAGCGTGACTCGCTGCCCCCGCGCCTTGCCGCCGAGGCCGCGCACTACGCCGGTGGCCCCTCCGTCGACGAGATCGAGCGGCAGATCCGCGAGATGCGCGGACTCCCCACCGCCGACGCCGCGTAACCCAACCCCGCAAGAAAAGCGGGCCGCCCGACGCAACCGGACGGCCCTGACCACGGAGAAAGGACCTCTCCATGCTCAAACGACACCTTAGGGCAGCGATGACGCCACGCAGGTACATGTCCGCGCACCAGTGCTCGATGTGCCAGGGCACCGGCACGGTCTCGGCTGGCGGTCGCGCCGAGAAGACGTGCCCGAACTGCAGCGGGGCCGGTGAGGTCGGATGATCAGCACCCTTCGCCGCTCCCGCCGCGCTCAGCGTCGGCACTCGGTCGACCAGGCCCTCGCCCACGCCATCGCCGCCCAGAACGCCTGCGCCACCCAGCCCGACGACGACGAGATCGAGTGGCTGCGCGCCCAGAGCCGCTACGCCGCCGCCGCCGAACACCTCGCCGACTCCCTCAAGATCTACGCCGACACCCACCGCGAGGGCTCCCGCATCGCGATGCTCG
>DATLIA010000037.1:0-13345 GCA_035540215.1 Actinokineospora sp.
TAGAGGTCGGTGAGCAGGTCGTATGCGCCGAAGTAGCCCGCGAACGTGCTGCCCCAGTCATTGCCCTCCGGGTAGTAGATCGACGCGGAGCCGGTCACGTAGATCGACGACTGCGTGCCATCGCTCTTGGTGAACTTCTTGTCGACCAGCGCGTCGTAGACGTACTGCAGGTTGTGCTTGGCGACCCTCGGCGCGCACTTGTCGGCCAGGCCGTACACCGCGCCCTCGTCCAGGCTCTGGTCGAAGCCGACCATGTACAGCGGGTGCAGACGGCTGTGGTTCTGCAGCGTGCCGTCGTTCTGGATGTTGTAACCCTTGAGCCAGGTCGACGGGTTGATGCCGTTGACCACGGTCGTGTTGGTCATGTCGGCGGGGCTGGCCGCCGCGGACAGCAGCAGCTCGTTGTTCCGCTTGTTCCAGGCGGCGGCGTTCGCGTGGTTCGGCATCATCACGGCGGCCAGGCTGAGCAGCTCGGCGTTCCAGCTGTTCTCCTCGGCCTTGCTGTCACCCGGCGTCGCGTCCGTGCCGTTGCGCCAGTACTGGTAGAGCAGGTTGCCCGACGTACCGATCAGGTAGGTGTCGTTGCCGGTGATGAGCCGGTCGGCCTCCGACTCGATCATCTTGGCGACCTTGGTCCGGTCGTCGGCGGAGAGCTGGTCCCACAGCAGCCACGCCGCGAAGCCGTCGTAGTAGGCCCACAGCGCGCTCTGCCAGACGTGACCCCACCGAGTCGCCGTGTCCGTGTTGTTCGCCCGATGCCGGGCCGCGAGCGTGCGGATCAGGTTCTTCGTGCGGATGGTCGCGTTGGCCGCGGAAAGGTTCTGCGGGTCCCACACGCCGAGCTTCAACGCGACCGCGCCCGCCACCGCCGACATGCCGGGATAGCGGATCGCGGCCTCGGCGGTGCCCTTCAGGTCGAGGTAGCCGTCAGGCATGTAGTACGTGTACGTGGAG
This sequence comes from Actinokineospora sp., assembly GCA_035540215.1. GTDB lineage: Bacteria > Actinomycetota > Actinomycetes > Mycobacteriales > Pseudonocardiaceae > Actinokineospora. Next base: position 955 of record DATLIA010000037.1, read on the forward strand.
GCGTACTTCGGACCGATCAGATAGCGCGCCGCGTTCTGCAGGATCTTCTTGTTGCGCACGCCCGCGGCGTCGGTCGCCGAGTACGTGCCGAACTTGGTCCAATCGATCGCGACCACATCCGTCCCGGACGCGACCGCGGCCGCCTGGGGCACAGCGGAAACGGTGGTGATGGTGGCGCAAAGGACGGTCACGGCGACAGCGGAGCGAGCTAGTCTGGCCAGCCGCATATCGACTCCATTCAAGTGAGAGGACTCACACCTCAGGTGGGGTTGAGGAATACCACCACCTCACGGACCGATCCGCGTTCGAGATGCTCCACCGGATTTGCCCGCCCACACACCGCACGAGACGTTGATCCTTTGTAGATGGATCAGTCCCCTGCTGAACAAGTCAGCCAAGCGCCGCCGCCTTGCGCAGCAGCACTGAACGTTCGCGCTGGTTGGCACACAGCCGGGCGGCCAGCTCCAGCTCGGCGCGCGCCTCCGGTCGCCTGCCGAGGCGGGCCAGCAGCTCCCCGCGCACGGTCGGAACCAGATGTGAACCGGGCAGCCGGTCCAAGGCGATCAGCTCGTCGACGATGGCCAGGGCCTGCGCCGGACCCGATGCCATGGCCACGGCGACGGCCCGATTGAGTTCGACCACCGGCGACGGCGCGACCCGGCCGAGCGCCTCGTAGAGCACCACGATCCGGTCCCAGTCGGTCGCCTCGACCGAGGGCGCCGACGCGTGGGCGGCGGCGATCGCGGCCTGCAGGCCGTAGGGGCCGAGGCCGCGAGTCGACGCCTTGGCCAGCGCGGCCAGCCCGCGGCGGATCGCCGAGAAGTCCCACCGCCGCCGGTCCTGGTCCTCCAGCAGGACCGGCGCACCGTCCGGGCCGGTCCGGGCCGGGAAGCGCGCGGTCGTCAGCTCGCACAACGCGAGCAGGCCGTGCACCTCCGGCTCGTCCGGCTGCAGCGCGGCCAGCGTGCGGGCCAGCCGGATCGCCTCGTAGGCGAGGTCGGGGCGCAGCAGCCGGTCGCCCGACGTGGCCGTCGAACCCTCGGTGAAGATCACGTACAGGACGCTGAGCACACCGCCCAGCCGCTCCCGGCGCTCGGCGGGAGCGGGCAGCTCGAACGGCACCCCGGCCGCCGCGATCGTCTTCTTGGCCCGGGTGATGCGGGCCTGCACGGTCGGCACTGGCACGAGGAACGCGCGGGCGATCTCCTCGCTGGACAGGCCGCCGACCACCCGCAGGGTCAGCGCCACCCGAGCCTCGCGGGAGAGCACCGGGTGGCAGCTGACGAACATCAACGCGAGAACGTCGTCGTCGATCTTGTCGGGGTCGATTTCCTGGTCGACCGCCGAGTCGTCGGCCAGCAGGGCATACCGGTCCCGCAGGGCGGCCCGGCGGCGGATCGCGTCGATCGCCCGCCGCCGGGCCGTGGTCATCAGCCAGCCCGCCGGGTCGGCGGGCGCGGCAAGCGGCCAGGAGACCAGCGCCTCAGCCACCGCCTCCTGGGCCGCGTCCTCGGCCAGCCCGAAGTCGCCGGTGAAGCGGGTCAGCACCGCGACGATCCGCGCCGACTCGATGCGCCAGACGGCCTCGACGTCGGCCGGACCCATCAGACCCGGCCGATGCTCTCGCGCGAGGCGCCTTCCTTGACGAATGCCCCGTCGTCCTGCGGGACCTCGTCCTCCCCCGGCACCCGCCGAACCTCGATCTTGGACCCGCGGACCGCGGGCACCCGCTTGGCCCACTCGACCGCTTCCTCCTTCGAGGCGACATCGAGCAGGAAGAAGCCTCCGAACAGTTCCTTGGTCTCCCCGTACGGCCCGTCGGTGACCACCGGGGTCTCGCCGCCGAAGTCGACCACGACGCCCTTGCCCGGATCGTCCAGCCCTTCGGCCCCGAGGAGAACGCCCGCCTTCATCATCTCCTCGATGAACAGGCGGGTCCTGGCGATCCCCTCCTCGATCGAAGCCATCATGGCGGCGTTCGACTCATCGGTGCCTCGCATGATCAGCATGTACTTCGGCATCGTGCTCTCCTCGTCCGGCGGGGCCGCCTCTCGGCCCGCACACCCACAGGTCGAACGAGCGGCCCGCGGATCGACACGGTCAGGAGAAAATCTACAGACCCTGCTTCGGAGGGAAGCCCCCGAAGGGACTTCCCTCCGAAGTCAGTTCAGCTCGCGATCGTGGTGGTGATCCAGCTCCGCACGGCGGTGACGTCGCCGAAGATGGAGTTCGTCCGGCCGCACGTGCTGGAGCCGCTGCCGGTGGCGCCGCGGCTGACGACGCCGACGAGCCTGCCCGCGACGAACGCCGGGCCGCCCGAGTCGCCGTAGCAGTCGGTGGCGGTGGTGCTGGTGTCGAAGCACAGTTCGACCGAGCCGGTGATGCCGCCACAGGCCGAGTCGGTGGTCAGCGTGGTGCCGACCGTCTTGAGCACGGGGCTCATGTCACCGCAGCCGTACGGCGCGCAGGTCTGGCCGAAGCCGTACAGGCCCGCCGACGACCCCACCGCGGGCGAGGTCGTGCCGAGCGTGGCGGGCGCCAGCGTCACCGTCGAGGAGAGCTTGTAGAGCCGGAAGTCGTAGGCGCTGTTGTTGTAGTTGGGGTGCTTGACCGAGCGGGAGACCGTGCGGACCTGACCGCCGCTGTTGAGGTCCTTGGAGCCGATCCGGACGCGGGTGGCGCCGCTGCAGTGCCCGGCGGTCAGGACCCACTGGGACGAGACCAGCGTGCCGCTGCACCACATGCCGCTGGAGTCGCCGACAGCGGCGGCCCAGGACGGCGCGACGGTGACGACGCTGCCGCCGACGATGTTCTCCTGCGCCGCGCTGGTGCCCGCGACACCGGCGGTGGCCAGCGCGACGGTCGCGGCGAGGAATCCGATCCGGGTGACAGTCTTCTTGAAGTTCACTTCGATGACCTCCATGCAGGGAGGCGTCCACGGGGCTCGCCCGTGCCCTCTGACGCCTGATGGACAACATCTAGAAGCTATGTCGCGATCACGCGCGGTGGTGATCCCACTTGGCTATACCGCCGCGCCAGAGGGGTTCGGGTTCAGCCGGGCAGGGGGCCGCGGACCTGTTCCCACCAAGCCTTGTAGTGGGGGATCCTGGCGACCGCGGCGAGGTAGCCGGTCCGCAGGCCGGTCCAGACCTCCTCCGCACGGTGGGCGAGCGACGCCCCGGAGGGCCAGCAGAGGATCAGGTCCCGGTGTTGCGGGTCGCCCTTGATCGGCCGGTACACCAGACCCCGCGGCGCCGCCCACAGCGGCGTGACCAGGCCGATCCCATGGCCCGCGCGGATCAACCGCGTCATGGTGTCCCACTCGGCGACGTCGTGGCCGGTGCGCGGGGCGAAACCCGCTTGGGCGCAGGCTTTGACGAACGAGTCGTATCGGCCGCTGCGGTCGTTGGGCGAGGTGACGATCCATTCCTCGTCGGCCAGGTCCGCCAGGTCGAGTTCCGCGTGGCCCGCCATGGGGTGGTCCGCGGCCAGGCCGACGAACGCGGGCTCCGCCTCGACCAGCGTCCGGGTGCTGACGCCCGGGGTCGGGCCCATGGCGCCCTCGCCGTAGTGGATGGCGACGGCGTAGTCGACGGTGCCGTCGGCGACCCGGGCCACCAGCGACTCCGTCGAGCCGGTCTGGGAATAGACGCGGCGGCCGGGGCGCAGGTCCCGGACGATCTCGATCAGGTCTTCCAGCAGGACCGTCATGGTGGCGCCGACCCGGAGGTCCGCGGCGGGCCGGGCCATGGCGGCGGCGCGTTCCTGGATGACGTCGAGGTCGGTCATCAGCTCAGCCGCGCCGCGCAGGAAGCGGTGGCCGAGTTCGGTGGGGGTCATGGTGTCGCCGTCGCGGCGGAACAGCGCGCCGCCCAGAGCCTGCTCGACGCGCTGCAGGCGCAGGCGAAGGACTGGTTGACTCAGGTTCATCGACACCGCCGCCTGGCGCAAGCCGCCCGCCTCGGCGACCGCCAGCAGCAACCGCAGATGCCGTGCCTCGATCCGCATCCTCGCCCATCGTCCGCGTTCGCGCCTGGTCCGGGTGGGTCGACTGTACGGCACGACCGGCTGCCGTACCGCGCTTTGTCCACAGAGGACGGTCTAGTTCACACAGGGCACCGGCCGGGGCGCGTCGGGGGGCGCGTCGACCAGGTCGCCGCCGACGGCCAGCCACCAGTCCCGGTAGTGCGGTCGCAGCGCTACCTCGGCGTGATAGGTCGCGACCAGCAGCCGGTGGAACTCGTCGATGTGCCGCGCCACCGGGCTGTCCGAGCGCCAGCACAACGCGGTCGACCGGTAGTGCGGCTCCCCCGCCAGCGGCCGCAGCACGACATCGGCGGGCGGCACACACAGCGGGTTGAACAGGGCGATGCCCTCGCCGTGCCGGACGAGCTGGAACATCGATTCGCACGTGTCGACCCGGTGCCGGATGCGCGGGGAGAAACCGGCCCGCCCGCACAGCAGAAGGAATCGGGCCTCGCGGCTCGTACCGTCCCCGTGGCCGCCGATGATCCACTGCTCCTCCGCGAGCGCGGGGAGCGGCAGCGCGTCGAGGCTCGCGTGCGGGTGGTCGGCGGGCAGGCCGATGAACGCGGGCTCCACGCCGATGACGACCCGGCGCTCGACCCCGTCGGGCAGCGGCGGTCGGGGGCCGGGGAACTCGTAGAAAAGGACCAGGTCCAGTTCGCGCTGCCGCACCATCGCCAGCGCCTCGGGCACCGAGTTCACGTCACGCAAGGCGATGTCGGCCTGGGGCATGGCGGTCCTGAGCAGCCGCAGTCCGGTGCCCGCGTCGAGCACGAACATCACCCCGAACGTCACCTGGCCGGCGCCCGCCTCGGCGGCGGTGTCGGCGAGCAGGCGGTCGAACCGGGCCAGCAGCTCCCGGCCGGACCCGATGACGTAGCGGCCCAGCTCGGTCGGGGTGATACCGCTGCGCGTCCTGGTGAACACCGCGCCGCCCAGCGCGTGCTCGATGCGCCGCACCTGCGCGGCCAGCGCGGGCTGCGCCACCTGCAGGACGCCCGCCGCCTTGCGGATGCTGCCCGCCCTGGCGATCTCGACGAGCACCTGCACGTGCCGGATGTCCAGCCGCATGCCGCGGTTCGCGGCGACCAGGTTCACCTCCCGGACGCTACGAACCCGACTTCCCCACGGCTACCGACCATCGGAGGGTGACATTCCCATACGCACCCGCGTCGACTCGTGGCGGCGTTCGCTGCTCCGGACGATCCTGAACGCCTTCGCTCGGACGCGGCATCACAACCACGGCGCCCGAAGGCGCCGCGTGAAGCACGCGACGGGTACCGAGCAAGCGTTGCCTGCTAACGGTTTACGACTAATAATGCCCAGAGGCCGCGGGGCTGCCGGTCAGGGTCAGGGTGCTGTCGAGCCCCGGACGGCCCGTTGCCGATGCGATACCACTGCCACAGCTTGTCGTCGGTGCCGCGGGCGTAGACGTTGACCCGGTTGCCGACCTGGGCCGCCGAGGGCGCGCCGGTGACCGCCTTGTCGAGGTTGTACCAAGTGGACGACCACCCGCCTGCGGCGGTCCAGCTGAGCTGGCCGACCTTGTTGCTCGGCGCCAGCGCGGCGAACACCTCTATCTGGCCGGGGCCACCGCTGACAGCGGTCGGCGACGATGTCAGGTTGCCGCCGCGGCTGGTCCAGCCGGTCCACTCGCCGCTGATGTAGCTCTTCTGCCACAACGCGTTGTCGGTTCCCCGGGTGAAGACGTCGACGCGGTTGAGTGAGGCCACCGCGGCCGGAGCGCCGACGAAGACGTTCCCGTTGGGCCCACCCAGGTATGTCCAGGCTGAGGTCCACTTGACGTCGTACCAGTACGCCGGGAGGTCGTTCTGGCCTGGCTGCTGCTGGTAGGTCTTCTGGAAGAGCGCACCGTCGGAGCCGCGGACGAACACGTCGACGCGGTCTCGGCCGAGAGCCGCCGCGGCCGGGCTGGCCGACAGCACCCCGCCCAGGTTCACCCAACTGCCCCACACACCGTTCTTGAATGTGTTGGCCCACAGTGCGTTGTCGGCGCCGCGGACGAAGACGTCGGTGCCGCCCGCCGTGGCGACGACGGCAGGTTCGCCCTGAATCGCGCCGGGGCCGGTCGATCCGGCGGTACCGAGGCTGAGGGTCTGCCAAGCCGACCAGGCACCGCCGTTCCACGACTTCTGGCTGATGCCCGACGCGGTGGGAACGAGGACGGTTTCCGGCTTCTGCTCGCTGGTGTTGGTCAGCTTCAGCATCACCGACTGGTGTGCGGCCAGGGTGAACGACTTCGACCCGGTCGAGGTCAGCGTCCCCAGGTCCGCGCCGGTGTAGAGGTTCCGCACCGAAGCGGTGCCGGTCAGGCCGAGGTTCTGCTGGGTGAAGGAGTAGGTCTTGGAACTAGTGCTGGTGTTGAGAAGAAGCACGGCCCGCTGGCCCGCGGTCGACAGGCGCTTGGACCACACCTGCACGGAGTTGCTCTCCAGGACCTTGTGCGCCTGGTTGTTGGCGGTGTCCTGAGCGACGGCGATGACGGACTCGTTGCCGACGATGGCGGCGGTGGCCGCGGTGAGGTTGGGGGTGTCGGTGGCCAGCACGAGTGGTGCGCCCTGGATGGACCACATGCCGAAGTAGGACTGCTGCTCGTCCGGGGTCAGACCGAACAGCTCCGACGACGTGCCGTGGGTCTGCTGGGCGCCGGTGGCCGGGTTGTTGCCGAACCCGGGGCCGATCAGCAGGTAGTCCGGGTCGTTGTACTGGCCGGGGCCGTTGTTAGTGGGGTGGTCGTTGAGCGGGAAGTTCCTTGACCTGGGACCAGTTGATCCAGGTCGCGCCGCCGTTGGACGTCGTGCCCCAGCCCGCGTTGCCCGAGATGTCACGCCCGGTGCGCCAGGTTCGCGCCGCCGCGCCCGCCCACATCCACGGGCCGTCGGGGGCAGCCGAGCCCCACTGGCAGAACTCCAGCCCCAGCGGGCGCGCGACACCGGCCGAGGTCTTGGTGTTGGCCGCGAGGGTGCCCCAGTCCTTGTAGTTGGCCATGACGGAGCCGTACTTCGACGGCGTGCCACCGCAGTGGTCGACCTTCACCCAGTCGAAGCCCCAGTCGGCGAACGTGGTCAGGTCCTTGGCCTCATAGTTGCCGCTGCCGCGCTGGCCGCCACAACCCCAGGTGACGCCGGTGTCGGTGTACATACCGGCTTCCAGGCCCAGGGCGTGGATGTAGTCGGTGAGGTCCTTCATCGTGTTCAGGGCGCGTGCGGGGACGGTGGTGCCGTTGGACAGGATGACGGCCGTGGCCTGCGCGCCGGTCAGGAAGTCGGTGTCGGGGATGATCGTCCCGTTGGCCGCACGGGTGCCGCCGCCGCTGGAGGTCCACCAGCCGCCGTCGATCCCGACGTCCTTGTAGCCGAGGTCGGACAGGCTCTTGTAGCCGCCGGAGCCGTTGACCGGGAGGTTCGCGTTCGGCTTGGCCAGCCCGGCCGCCTGGTCGGCGATGACCTTCGCGGTGATGTCGTTGTTGTAGAAGTACCAGGAACTCCAGCCCATGGGCGCCTTCGTCGAACCGGAGACACCCGGCGGGACGACCGCCTGCGCGGTGACCGGCACCCCGACGGCGGTCACCACCAGTGACCCCGCGAGAACGGCCGAGAGCATCGCTCCCGCGACGCGGGTATGGAATGGGCGAGCGGTCCGAGCCTGGCGGAGCGGAGGTTCCAAGACGGTCATGCCAACCTAAACATTAATCAATACCTTGATGCTCGCCTTCAGGCCGCCGCCACCCTGAGTGACCTCAGGCGGTGTGTTCGTCCACCGACGCGCGGGCCCGCTGGATGTCGTGCCGCGACTTGACGAGCAGGGCGTCGACGGCGGCCGCCGCGGCCTCTTGGTCCTGGGCGCGGATCGCGTCGGCGACGGCGGCGTGGGCGGGCGTGGGGTCGTCGCCGGAGATGGCGCCGTGGACGAGGCGATCACGGGCGCCGAGGCCCGCGGCGAACACGACCTCCATGCGGATCACCAGCTCGTTGTGGGTGGCGGCGAGCAGCGCCCGGTGGAAGGCGAGGTCGGCGGCGACCTCATCTCCCCCACCCGCCGCGGCGGCGGCCATGTCGTCCAGCGCCTGATCCATGGCGGCGAGGTCGGCGTCGGTGCGTCGGAGCGCGGCGAGGCGGGCGCAGGCGGGTTCGAAGATCCCGCGCATCTCGGCGAGATCGTCAAGGAAGGCGGAGTCGTCCCGACCCGCGAACTGCCAGCGCACGACATCGGGGTCGAGCAGCCGCCACTCGGAGCGCGGCAGGATGAAGGTGCCGCGCTTCTGGCGGGCGTCGACCAGCCCCTTGGCCTTGAGCACCCGGAACGCCTCACGCAGGGCCGTGCGGCTGACGTCGAGCTCCCGTTCGAGCTGTGGGATGTCGAGGATCAGACCCTCGGCCAGTTCGCCCGCGACGATCCGCTGCCCCACCGCCTCGACGACCTCGCCGTGCACACCACGACCCTGGTACTCGCCGGGCTGCTTCCTGACCATTCGCACTCCCCCTCCTCTGGTCGCACTATATATGCGCATTTATTACTAAACGGTGATCCGCTCGCGACCGTCCGTGTCGTCGCCCAGCGCGCCCCGCGGTCCGCGGCGGCAGACCATAGGCCTATGTGGACCACACACGCAGCGTCGCCATAGTTCCACGCGGAGCAAAGGCAGCTACGCCTCTTGCGTAAACCTGGTGAACGTGCTCACATTAAATACTAATTAATACTCCAGCGCCAACGTAAGGAAGCGCGGCTGGACCGCGGTGAAGGACTCGTCATGACCGCCACCACGCCATCGTCCAAAGGGGACCGAGAGTGAAGATCAAGCGGATCGAGACCTTCCTGGTCGCGCCCCGGTGGCTGTTCTGCCGGGTCGAGACCGACGACGGCCTCGTCGGCTGGGGCGAGCCAGTTGTCGAGGGGCGCGCGGAGGTCGTCCGCGCGGCGGTGGACGTGCTGTCGGATTACTTGATCGGCGAGGACCCACTGCGCATCGAGCATCACTGGCAAGTGCTGACCAAGGCGGGCTTCTACCGCGGCGGCCCGGTGCTCTCCAGCGCGGTCGCGGGCCTGGACCAGGCACTGTGGGACATCGCGGGCAAGCACTACGGCGCGCCGGTGCACGCCCTGCTCGGCGGCCCGGTGCGCGACCGGGTCCGGATGTACTCCTGGATCGGCGGGGACGCGCCAACGCAGGTCGCCGAGGCAGCGCACGCCCGGATCGCCGATGGCACGACCGCGGTCAAGATGAACGGCTGCGGCCTGCTCTCCCCCATCCCCACCTCGGCCGAGATCGACGGGGTCGTCGCCCGCCTCGCCGCGGTCCGCGACGTCATCGGACCCCACCGCGACGTCGCGCTGGACTTCCACGGCCGGGCCACCGCCGCGGCCGCCCGGCTGCTGCTCACCGAGATCGCCCCGCTGCGGCCGATGTTCGTCGAGGAACCTGTCCTCCCGGACCAGGCCCACGCCCTCGCGGGCCTCGTCGCGTGCTCGCCGGTCCCGATCGCGACCGGCGAACGACTCTTCGGCCGCGCCGAGTTCCTGGAGCCGCTGCGCGCCGGGGTCGCCGTCGTGCAGCCCGACCTGTCCCACGCGGGCGGCATCTCCGAGGTGCGGCGCATCGCCGCCCTCGCCGAGACCCACGGCGCGCTGCTCGCCCCGCACTGCCCCCTCGGTCCGATCGCGCTGGCGTCGAGTCTGCAGGTCGCCCTGGCCACGCCGAACTTCCTCATCCAGGAACACAGCATCGGCATCCACTACAACGAGGACGCCGACGTGCTCGACTACGTGGTCGACCCGGCGCCCCTGGCCATCGTGAACGGCTTCATCACCGCGCCGAACGGCCCTGGTCTCGGCATCACCGTCGACGAGGCCGCCGTGCGCGCCGCCGACCGCCGCGGCCACGCGTGGCGCAACCCGGTGTGGCACCACCGCGACGGAGGGCTGGCCGAATGGTGACCTACCGAAAGAAGAGCTCCGTGAGCAGGCACGCAACGGGTGTCCGCGGGTACCCGCACCACCTTTCCTGTACTACTGATTCCGAGGAGACATCGATGTCCTTTTCCATGGTTCGTCGCGGCACCGCGGTGCTGTGTGGGCTGTCGCTGGCACTGGCCGCGTCGGCGTGTTCATCCGGCAAGGAGGCCGCCCCCGCCGCATCCAGCGGCGCGGCGAAGGACGGCAAGATCACGATCGTCCTCGCGCAGAAGCAGGGCGACCAGGAGTACTTCATCGGCGAGGCCGACGGCGCGAAGGCCAAGGCGGCTGAGCTGGGGATCGACCTGAAGGTTGTGAACCTGGGCAATGACGCGAACAAGGCCGTGACCGAGATGCAGAACGCGGTCAACCAGAAGGCGTCCGGCGTCATCGTGGTCGTGCCGGACCCGTCGGTGGGCCCGCAGCTCGTCCAGCTCGCCAGGAGCGCGAACGTGGCGTTCCTGACCGCTGATGACCAGGTGTGCACGAACGGGCCGGACCCGTCGTCCTGCGCGATGGAGAACCTGGTCCCCCGCATCGGGTTCAGTGGTCAGCAGATGGGTGCCGAGGTGGGCAAGCGCGCTGGTGAGGACTTCAAGAAGGCCGGGTGGAAGCCTGAGGAGACCGCGATCATCGAGGCGTGGAAGCAGGACGTGACGGTCTGCACCGACCGCGTCAAGGCGAACCAGGAGGCGTTCAAGAAGACCGCCGGTGTCGACGTGAAGGTCATCGAGGTCGGTACCGACAACACCCCGTCGGACGCGCAGAACAAGATCTCCGCGACGGTGTCGGGCAACCGGTCGGTGAAGAACTGGATCGTCATGGGCTGCAACGACGAGAACGTCTCCGGTGGTGTGACCGCGATCCAGAACTCCGGCTATTCGGCGGACAACGTCCTGGGCGTCGGCTTGGGTGCTTACCTGGCGTGCAAGGAATGGCGTGGCGGCAAGCCGACCGGGTTCAAGGCGGCGCTGTTCATCGACGGCAAGGATGTCGGTGCCCTCGCCGTGCAGACGATCTACGACTTCATCAAGAACGGAAAGGCCATGCCTGCCGAGGCGTTCGCCAAGACCACGATGGTCGACGCCACGACGTGGGAGAAGGCCGGGGTCAAGTGCGCGTGAGCGCCGGACTGCGCGTCACCGGCGTGGCCAAGAGCTTCGCCGGTGTCGCCGCCCTGCGTGATGTGAGTGTGGACTTCCCGGCCGGAGCCGTGACCGCCCTGATGGGCGAGAACGGCGCCGGGAAGTCCACCCTCATCAAGATCATCGGCGGCGACCACCTCCCAGACCATGGCGGGCTCGAACTCGACGGGAAGCCGTTCGAACCCGCCACTCCGGCCGACGCCCGCGCCGCCGGAGTCCGGACGATCGCCCAAGAGCCCGAGATCGTCCCGCACGTCTCGGTGGCCGAGAATGTCTATCTCGGCGCGCTGCCATGCCGCGCCGGTCGCATGGTCGACCGGGCGGCACTGCGGACCCGGATGCTGGACGACTTGGCGCGATTGGGATTTGCGGGCGACCTCGACCCAGATGCGCTGGGCTCCAAGCTCACCGCGGCACAGCGCCAGCTCGTGGAGATCATGCGAGCCTTGACCACCGACGCGAAGGTGATCGCGTTCGACGAGCCGACGTCGTCTTTGTCTGAACACGAGGCCGAAGCGCTGTTCGCACTGATCGGCAGGCTGCGGGACCAGGGCCTGGTGATCATCTATGTGTCGCATCGGATGCGGGAGATCATGCGGTTGGCCGACCATGTCGCCGTCCTTCGGGACGGCGCCTTGGTCGGTGTCCGCCCGGTGGCTGAGACCAATGACGGCGAGATCGTGCGGATGATGGTGGGCCGGGATCTGTCCACTGTGTTCACCCGCTCGCACGGTGAGCCTGGTGATGTGGTGCTCGACGTGGTGGGTGTGACCACCGACGATGTGCGCGACATCAGTCTGACGGTCCGGTCGGGTGAGGTCGTCGCGCTGGCCGGGCTGGTCGGCGCGGGTCGCTCGGAGCTGGCCGGGGCGCTGGTCGGTGACCTGCCGATCGTCTCCGGTGAGGTGCGGGTCGACGGCAAGCGGGTCCGGCTGCGCTCGCCGCGTGACGCTGTCCGCGCGGGATTCGGCTACGCGCCGGAGGAACGCAAGGCGCAGGCGTTGCTGCTGCACCGCGGTGTCCGCGACAACATCTCCCTGGCCATGCTCGACCGGCTGCGCACCATGCGGCTGGTCCGGCGCGGCGCCGAACGTGATCTCGCGCGCAAGTATGTCGAGCAGCTGCGGGTGCGTACTCCGTCGATCGAGCAGGAGGTGCGCAAGCTCTCGGGTGGCAACCAGCAGAAAGTGGTGCTGGCCCGGTGGTTGGCGCGCAAGCCCAAGGTGCTGATCCTCGACGAGCCGACG
>DATLIA010000038.1:0-4486 GCA_035540215.1 Actinokineospora sp.
GGGTCGGGGCGTCGGGCGCGAGGTCCGCGCCGGGCTGGTCGACGACCGCGTGTTCGACGACACCGGCCGCGCTGTCCACAGCTCCGGCCAAGTCCCCAGCTCCCGCGACCACACCACCGGCCGCGTCCGCGGTACCCGCGACCACACCACCGACGAGCTGCCCGGCCTCGGCGACCACCTGACCCGCGCCGGGGACCGCGCCACCCGCGAGCTGCCCGGCGCCCGCGACCACCCCACTGACCAGTTCCCCAGTCCCAGCGACCACACCACCAGCCAGCTGCCCAGTGCCTGACGCAACACCACTGACCAGTTCCCCAGTCCCGGCGACCACACCACCGGCCAACTGCGCGGTCCCGGCGACGAGGTGCCCAGCACCCGGGACCACACCACCAACCAGTTCCCCAGTCCCGGCGACCACACCACCAGCCAACTGCGCGGTCCCAGCGACCACCTGCCCTGCACCCGGGACCACACCACCAACCAAATCCCCAACGCCCGCGACCAGGCCGCCGAGGCCGCCTGCCGGGCTTCCGGGACCGCCCGCGACCGGGACGGTTCCCCCGCCGGGTAAGGCACCGCTCGCGAGCCCGCCAGTGCCCGCGAGGGTCTGCGCGGCCTCCGCCGTCACGCCATGGACCACCCCGGTCGCCGCGTCGACCAGGCCACCCAGAAGACCCGGACCGCCGCCGAAGGACTGGGGCCCGCCCGCGACCGCTCCCGGCTGCGCGTTCACCACGTCCCGAACGTTCGCCACGTCGACGCCCGAGCCGGGCGCGATCGCGCTCACCAAAGCGTCCTTGATGGCGGCGAGGTTGACCGCCGTCCCCTTGATCGCCGTGTCCACACCGAGCATCGCCGTGGGGTTGCCGGCGGCCGCGTCGGTGTTCTTGGCCAGCGTCACCAGCTGGCGGACGATCTCGGTCTTCGCCGCTCCCACCTGCTCAGCGGCGTGGTCGAGGCGGTCGGCCGCCGCCGTGCAGCCCGCGACGGTCGAGGTCAGGTGGCCGGTGTCCGGGGCGACGAAGGCCGACCAGTGGCCCGCCGCGGCGGTGGCGGCGTCGCCGTCGAAGGCCGTCAGCGTCGTGCGGGCCGCGGTGTCGGCCTCAGCGGTGACGGCACCGAGCTGGGTGGCGGCTTCCCGCCAGGCCTGCGCCGAGGCGCGCAGGGCGTCCTCGTCAGCCTCCGGCCAGGCGACGCCCGTGGCCGCGGCAACGGCGGCGAGTTCGGGGGGCAGCTCGATACCCATCAGCCCTGCGCCCCTAGCCGGTCGACGTTCTCTTGTTCGCCGTCGACATAGGCCGCGGCGTTGCCCGCGAACCGTTCGCCGACGTCGGCCAGCCGGGCGGGCAGGCCCTGCACGGCCGCGAGGGTCTGTTCGGCGGGGGTGGCGTGGACGTCGGCGAAGCCGCGGCCGATCTCGTCGGTACCCCAGCAGGCACCGATCGCGCCAAGCTGGTCGGCCAGGTCGCGGTGGATGGCCTCGACCCGCTCGGCGAGCCCGGTGAACTGGGCCGCGTCACGGGCGAGCTTGGCGGCGTCGACGCGGAGGGTCATGGCTTGCCCGTCTCAAGCCAGTGGACGTCCTCGAAGCTCTCGTCCTCGACCGGCACCGGGTCGATCTCGGCGGGGGTCAGATCCGCGGTGCCGCGCAGCAGCGCGGCCGGGTCGGTGCCCGACGGCAGGACCGGCGCGACGACCTCGCAGGCGATCCGGGCCGCGCGGTCGGCCGCTGCCCCGGTCGCCGCGACGATCACCTCGGCCAGTTCGTGCGGCCGGTAAGACCGGTAGGCGCCGTCGGCGACGGAGAGCGCGGTCAGCAGGCCCTGGGCCGACACGGTGGCCGTGACCAGGCCACACGGGCTGGTACTCGACTCGTTGATCGCCGCGAGGGCACGGTGGACCCCGGCGAGCTGATCACGGCCGCGGCGATAGTCGGCCAGCAGATCCTCGACCTGGGCTCGGTGGTCGGCCACGATGGCCACCTCCGCGGGTAGTCGGCACGGACGCGCGTTGGACGCCGCGGGATCGGGCTCGGTTCCCACCGGATCGGGTGAACCTAGAGCTGTGTCAGATCTTTCCGAACGAGCGCCCGATGCGGTCCACGCTCCTCGACCACCTCGAAGCCCGCGTCGAGGAACATCGTGAGCGTGCCGTGGTAGAGATCGCCGGAGCCCTTCTTCGCGCCTCCGGTGTCGACGGGATATCCCTCGATCAACCGGGCGCCGCGTTCACGGGCGTGGTCGACCGCGGCGGCGAGCAGCTCGCCGCCCAGGCCACGACGGCGGGCCGTTCGGTGGATGAAGAAGCAGGTCACCGCCCAGATCCCGGTCAGGTCCTCGGTCGGCGACACGGGCGCGGCGGCCTTCGTCCTGGCCAGCCGCGCGTAGTCCAGACGCGGTGCGACCGCGACCCAGCCCAGCGCGTCGGGGCCGTCGAGCGCGAGCAGGCCGACCGGGCGGCCCGAACACACCCGGGAGTGCAGCAGCTCGCGGTTGTCCTCGGCCGTGCGCCCGCGCGCCTCGGCGTTGGTCACCAGGAAGAACGTGCACCAGCAGCCCGACTGGGCACCGTTGGGGCCGAACAGCCGTTCCAGCGCGGGCCAGCGCTGTTCGGTCAGTTCGGCGATCTCCATCGGCTACCCGCGCAGCGCCCTGACCACGCGGGACGGGCTGGGGCGGCCGAGCCGCTCGGCCATCCACGTGCTGGCGTCGGCGAGTTTGTCCAGGTCGACGCCGGTCTCGATGCCCAGTCCGTCCAGCATCCAGACCAGGTCCTCCGTGGCCAGGTTGCCGGTCGCGGACTCGGCGTACGGGCAGCCGCCGAGGCCGCCCGCCGACGAGTCGACCGTGGTCACGCCGAGCCGGAGCGCGGCGAGGGTGTTCGACAGCGCCTGGCCGTAGGTGTCGTGGAAGTGCACGGCCACCGCCGGGACGTCGATCCCGGCCGCGCCGCACGCGCCGATGACGGCCTCGACCTGGCCGGGGGTGGCGACGCCGATGGTGTCGCCGAGGGAGAGCTGCGAGCAGCCCATGTCCATCAGCCGCTTGCTGACCGCGGCGACCTGAGTGGCCGCGACCGGGCCCTCCCACGGGTCGCCGAAGCACATCGAGACGTACGCGCGCACGTCGAGGCCCTCGGCGCGGGCGCGGGTGACGACCGGCTCGAACATCGAGTACTGCTCGTCGAGCGTGCGGTTGAGGTTCTTGTTCGCGAAGGTCTCCGTGGCGCTGCCGAAGATCGCGATGTCACGCACCCCGGCCGCCAGTGCCCGGTCGAGCCCGCGCTCGTTGGGCACGAGCACGGGGTAGCGCACGCCGTCGACCCGGTCGAGCTTGGCGAGCAGGTCCTCCGCGTCGGCCAGCTGCGGCACCCACTTGGGGTGCACGAAGCTGGTGGCCTCCAGCGTGGTCAGGCCCGCTTCCGCCATCCGGTCCAGGAACTCGATCTTGACGTCGACCGGGACGACGGTCTGCTCGTTCTGCAGCCCGTCCCGGGCACCGACCTCCCAGATCGTCACCCGGGCGGGAAGCCCCGCGCCGGGGGTGACGGCGGGCAGACCGACCTCACGAGCACCCATCGCTAGCGTCGACCGCCCTGGTCCGGGTACTGCTGGGTGGGCGGTGCGGGCTCGGTGCCCGGCCGGTGGAAGTCGTCGTGCGGGTTGTCGTTGACCTCGCGGTAGAGCAGGGTCTGGACCTTCTCCACGCCCGGGATGTCATCGAACATCAGCGGCTCCTGCGCGGAGGACTCCATGATCAGCGTGCCGCAGCCGACGATCCGGTCGATCAGGCCGTGCTCGAAGCGCACGCTGCTGATCCGCGACAGCGGGATGTCGATCCCGGTGCGGTTGATCACGCCGACGCGGTACATGACGCGGTCGGTGGTGACCACGAAGTGGGTCGTGCGCCAGCGCAGGAACGGCATGAAGAACAGCCACACGATCAGGATCAGCCCGACCGCGCCGATGATGATCCACGCGATCGTGGCCCACGACAGGTCCTGGGCGAGGATCGCGCCCCAGATGCCCAGGCCAAGGACGACGACCAAGACCAGGTAGGGCAGCAGCAACATCTTCCAGTGCGGGTGCTTGTGCAGCACGACGCGCTCGCCGTCGCTGAGCAGGTCGTCGGGGTATGCCACGGTGTTCCTCCCGATCATCGCTGATGACGCGGCTACCGTACCGGCGAGCCGGTCGCGCGTCCGCAGGACTCACCAAGTTGCAATCATGCGCTCCTCAGGTGGACCACGTCGCCCGCCGACACCGTCCGCGCCGCGCCCGCCGCGTCGACCACCAGCCTGCCGTCGCCGTCGATGTCGATGGCGGTGCCCTGGAAGTCGCGGTCCTCCGGCAGCTCGACCCGCACCCGCTGCCCGAGGGTCGAGCAGTTGGCCCGGTACTCGGCCAGCAGCCCGGACGTGGCCAGGTCGCCCTCGGCGCCGCGCCAGGAGCGTTCCGCCTCGTCAAAGGACCGCAGAAGCGCTAGGG
>DATLIA010000039.1:0-9467 GCA_035540215.1 Actinokineospora sp.
GCGGTGCTCGACGGCGCCACAGCGGGCGATCAGGTCGGCGGGGGCGGGGTCGACTTTGGCGGGCTCCCCTGTCGGGCCGCTGGAGAACAGCCACACCGGCCGCTCACGCAGGGCGCCCGCGTTGTCGTTGACGAGCCGTGCGGCGGTGGGCATCCAGCGTCCGAAGTAGACCGCGCTGCCCACGACCACCGCGTCGTAGGCGGTCACGTCATCGACGGTGGCGGCGGGCCGCACGTCGACGATCGCACTGGGGACGGCGTGTCGAACGCCCTCGCCGATCGCCTCGGCGATCTCCATCGTCGAGCCGTGCTTGCCCGCGGCGGCGATCAGGACCTTCATGGCCTGCCACCGCCCGTCGTGACCCGGTGCCTGCCGGGGACCTGGCGGACGCCGGGGAGCCGGCGCACGGTGGTCATGAGCCACAGGGCGATCACGGTGACCATGAACAGCCCGAGCGACCATTCCGCCGCGATGACCAGCGTCAGTACCCCGGTGGCCAGGGCCAGCACACCGAGTGCCTCCGCCACCGGCGACATCCGCTCGCCGGTAGGTCGCGCGCCGATCGCGCACGCGGCGATGCCGAGCACGAGCCCGATCGCCGCCATGCCGCGGGCGTCGCGGACCAGTGGCGCCGCGCCGGAGTTCTCATACCAGGTGTAGGGCACCACGATCGCCGCGACGAGCGCGGAGCTGACCGCGTCACGCCAGGTGAGAACCATGTCTGCCTCCTTTGTCCGATGTCGACTCTGCCCAGTCCACTGGGGCGTGGGCAGGGACTTCGGTCGCGGTTCGCCAGTGACCAATGCCGTGTCAGGCGTCGAGACTGGTCCGTCGGGCCTGGTACTCCTCGGCGTCGATCTCGCCGCGGGCATAGCGCTCGTCGAGGATCGTCCGTGCGCTCCCGGCCGCGTGCGGCTTGCCGAATCGGCGTACGAGGACGACGGCGACGGTGACGAGCCCGCCCCAGAACACGACCATCGTCACCACCGCCATGGCAACGCCGAACCAACCCATTCCATAACCGCCCCAGTGCCCGTAGCCGAACATGTCCTACTCCTTTGTTTGTCTTGTGTGGACAGAAAGGTCAGGCCGTCAGACGTCGCCGCAGTCGCAGCGACGCCGTCGTCAGCAGCACGGCCGCGAAGCCGCCGAGAACCGCCAGTTCCAGGCCGATGTCGAACAGGCCGCCGCCGCGGGAGAGGACCTCGACCCAGCCGTCGACGGCCCAGGCGTGCGGGGTGAGGTGGCCGATGGTCCGCATGGGCGGTGGGACGATCTCCAGCGGCCACATCGCGCCGCCGAGCATGCCCAGGGCGATGCCCACCGCCGGGCCGATCGCGGTGGCCTGCTCGGCGGTGCGGAAGAGCGTGCCCGACAGAACGCCGGTGCCGGTCCCGACCAGCGCCCACACCAGGATCAGTGCGCCCGCCGCCAGCGGGTCGCCCCAGTCCACTCCGAACAGGACCGCGCCGATCGCGACGATCAGCGCCGACTGCAGCAACCCGATCAGCAGATACGCCAGTGTCTCGCCGACGACGATGTGCCGTGGTCGGACCGGCGCGGCCATGACGCGTTGGTGGATGCCGAGTGTGCGGGCCTGGATGATCGCCGCGCCGCCCGCCAAGGAGTTGATGAACACGAACAGCAGCAGCATCGTCGGCGCGCTGGAGCCGAACCCGCGCGGCAGGAAGTCACTGCCCGCGTCGACGGTCTCCGCGCGCACACCCACCGACGGCATGGCGTTCTGCGCGGCCGACGCGGTGGCGAGCCTGCTGTCCAGGTCACCGAAGCGCTCGGCGGCGAACAGCGCGGCCCGCACCCGGGTGGCGTGCCGGGCCAGGGTGCCCGACACCGCCGACAGCGCGGCCTGCCTGCTCGACTCCGCGCCCGCGCCGAGCAGCGGGATCGCCGCCGTGGCACCGGAGCGCAGCGCGGCGTCGAGCCCGACCGGAACGACCACGGCGGCGTCGAGTTCGCCCCGGCGCAGCCTGGTCCGTGCGGTGTCCTCGTCGGCGACCTCCTGAACGTCGACCCCGGGCATCGATCGCAGCTCCCGCACCAGGTCCGCGGACAGGACGGTCGATTCGCCCGCGACGATCCCGACGCGCAGTTGTCCGGCGTCGGCCATGGTCGCGCCGATCACGAGGATGATGACCGTGGGCAGCAGCACCATGAAGAACACCGCGGTGCGGTCCCGGATGAGCCTGCCCAGTTCCAGGCCCGCGATCGTCAGGGGAATCATGGACGCCTCCAGCGGGTGGCAGCCGTGGCGATGACCGCCGTCGCGGCGGCGAAGCCGACGATGGCGGCGACCGGCAAGAGCGCGGCCGTCGCGGGAGCGCCCGTCGCCAGGTCGGTGAACCCGCGCAGCGCCCAGCCGTTCGGGGTGAACAAGGCCAGGCCGCGCAGTGCGGCGGGGGCGACGGAGACGAACACGAAGTTGCCGCCGAGCAGCACCAGTCCGAAGGTCAGCATCGACGCCAGCCCCTCGGCCTGGCGCTGGTTGCGTGTCAGCGAGATCACCAGCGCGGTGAGCGCGGCCATCGCCAGCGCCATCGCCGCGATCAGCGCCGCCGCGGCGGGCAGTGGCCCCCAGTAGGCGTCGAAGACCAGGGTGGTGACCACGGCCATGGTGGTCAGGCTGGCCATGGCGTAGGCGAACGCGGCCAGCGACTTGCCCGCCAGCACCGAACCCCGCCGCACGGGTGCGGCCAAGAGACGATCGAGGGTGCCGGCCTCGCGTTCGGCGTGGTAGCCGCGCGCGGTGAAGCCGATGGCGAACATCGCGAAGAAGATGCCCATACCGGGCCCGAAGTAGCTGATCGCCGAGAGCTGCCGGGAGCCGATCGGGGTGTCCACCAGGTACTCGGGCAGGTCGAGGCGCGCGGCCTCCGCGGCGAGGTCGGCGACCGTGGCCGGGTCCGCGCCAGCGGCCAGCGCGGTCACCACCGACAGCCGCACCGCGTTGAACCGGGCCACGAAGGCCTCCGCCACCGCCACCCCGACCTGGCGTGCCACCGGCTCGTCGACCGTGCCGAGCACGGTCACCGGGACCGCGGCCGTGCCGCGCACCGCGGCGGAGAACCCGGCGGGCAGGACGAACACCGCCGAGACCTCGCCGTCGGCGAGCTTCGCCCTCGCGTCGTCGACACCGGACACGGGGTGCAGGGTGACAAGATCGGCGAGGTCGTCGTCGGCGAGCATGGCGGTGAACGCGGCGGCGATGTCGCCGCCGTCCTGGTCGACCACTGCGGCCTCGAGGTGGAAACCGCCCACGCCGCCGAACGCCGCGCTCATCAGCCACGCGATAGCCACAGGGGCGAGGAACCCCAGGACGATGGCGGACTTGTCGCGAAGCCGCTGCCGCAGGTCTTTCGCGGCGATGATGAGGATGGTCATCGGGTCACTCCCGCAGCGCGGTGCCGGTGAGGTGCAGGAAGACGGTCTCCAGGTCCGGTTCCACGACCTGGGCGCTGCGCACCCCGATGCCGCCGCGCTCGGCGACGGCGAGGACCGCGGGCAGCAGGGCCCGGCCGTCGGCGGTCACGAGGTGGACCTGCCCGTCGGTGGTGTCGGCGCTGTCGACCCCGTCGAGCCGGGCACACGCCGCGGCGAACGCGGTGAGATCACCCGACGCGGCCACCTCGACCCGGTCGCGCTCGGCGACCATGGCGACCAGATCGCGGGGCGTGCCCTCGGCGACGAGCTTGCCGCGGTCGATGATCCCGACCCGGTCGCAGATCCGCTCGGCTTCCTCCATGTAGTGCGTGGTGTAGAGCACGGCCATGCCCGCGGCGCCGAACGTGCGTACGCTGTCGAGGATCGCGTGCCTGCTCTGCGGGTCGACACCGACGGTCGGCTCATCGAGCACCAGCAGCCGGGGCCGGTGCAACAGGCCCGCGCCGATGTTGAGCCGCCGTTTCATCCCGCCGGAAAACGACTCCACCCGCTCACCACCGCGATCGGCCAAACCGACCAGATCGAGCACCTCGGCGACCCGGGCGGCCAGCGTAGGCCCGCGTAGGCCGTACATCCGGCCGAAGAACCGCAGGTTCTCCCTGGCACTGAGATCGGGGTAGAGGGCCACGTCCTGCGGCACGTATCCGACGTCGGCGCGCGCGGCCGACCCCGGTGCCATCGTCCGACCCGCGACCGTGACGATGCCGGAGTCCGCGGCGAGCAACCCGCACACCATGCGGATCGTGGTGCTCTTGCCCGCCCCGTTCGGCCCCAACAGCCCGTAGGTCTCGCCCGGTTCCACGCGCAGGCTCACCGCGTCCACCGCCACCCGCTCACCGAAGCGGCGAGTCAGCCCGACGCACTCCAGGACGGCGGTCATCGGCGCGGTTTCCCGTCGAGGAGCGGGCGTGCCGAGTCGATGGCGAGGCCGCCGTCAGCCACAGTCAAGTGCGCGCCGTCCGCCGTGTGAGTTCGGATGGTGCCGTGTACCGAGATCGCTTCCATGTCATTGACTCTTGGTGATCAGGGACTGGTCGAGAAGTGTCCAAAGTCCCGGCAGACAGAGCCCAACCGCGGGTGGATCCTTGTGCCCGCGAAGGTGCCGACCCGTGCGGCTCACAATCCGAGTGGGGGAACGCCGTGCCTGTCGAGGTAGGCCCGCCGATACGCCGAGACCGCGGTCGGGAGTGTCGGGAAGACCCGGTCAGGTCCGACTCGCTCGATCAGCCCGGCCCGCTCCAGTTCGACGCGAAGGTCCTGCTTGACTCTGGCCAGCGACCGCCAGGGCCAGTTCGCTGTGGCGGAACCTGGCGATTCTGCGGAATTCGGCGATCTCCACCAGCCGCACGGCGGCGTAGATCACCAGCGCGCCGAGCGCGGCGGCGGGGAATGCCGCGAGCACGGACCGCCCGAACAACAGGGTCAGGACGACCGCCGCGAACGCGACCAGCGAGTGGAGCTGGGTGCGGCTGCCGAGCGCGTCGCCGATCGACGTGCGGCTGGCGCTGCTGCTGACGGGGAATCCGTGCAGCAGCCCGGCGGCGATGTTCGAACCGCCCAGGGCGAGCAGTTCGGCGTTGGCGTCGATGCGGTCGCCGTGTCGGTCGGCGAAGGACCGAGCCGTCAGCACGTTGTCGGAGTATCCGACTACCTCGACCCCGATCGCGGGCAGCAGCAGGGCGGCCAAGTCGGCCGCGGACACACCGGCGAGGGCGGGCGATTGCAAGCCAGCCGGGATGGTGCCGATGGTGCGGATTCCTTTGTCCACCAACGAGAACACGGCAGTAGTCGCCGTGGCGAGCAGCACGCCGATCAGCGGCACCGGAAGCCTCGGCATCGCTCGCCCGGCCACGAACAGGAAGACGAGCAGAGACCCGGCGAGCACGGCGGTGGGCACCTGCACCTCGCCCAACTGCGCCGTGAACGATCGGACCTCGGCCACAATGGACGATCCGTCCACCTGGACGCGGGTGATCTTGCCGAGCTGTCCGGAGACCATGATCACCGCGATGCCCGCCATGTACCCGACGAGCACTGGGCGCGACAGCAGGTCGGCGAGGAAACCCAGCCGCCCGGCCCTGCCGACAACGCACAACACCCCGACCCGAACACGCTGTACACCAGCAGTGACCCCATGATGGCCCACGGCCCGGCGACCGGCGCGAGCCCGGCCACCTCGGAGTAGGCCATGACCTGCGGCACCAGGTAGGCGGCGACAGTCACCCCGGCGATCACGTCGCCGCGCAGCCATGCCCGCTGGTAGTGCCGCAGCGACGACACGCCAGGCATGAACCGCGCGAGACCGCCGACGCGCATCATGGCCTCCGATTCCGGCGACGTCCCGTCGCGGCGGTCGTCAGCGCAGCTCCACCCGCACCGCGGCCACGTCCACCCGGCTGCCGTCCCTGGGTGAGGAGTACCAGGCGGCGAGCGTCGCCGGACCCGGGCGCGCGATGGTGAAGCGCATGGTCACGTCGAACGTGCCGCGCGTGCCGGTGCCGGAGGTCGCCATCACCGGCTGGTCGAACACCGTGGCCCCGGTCGCGTCCACAAGCGACAAGCGGAAAGTGGCTTCGAAGGTATTGGCGGTGCCATGGATCCGCAGTGGGGTACGCACCGTCGAGCCGAAGGTGGGCGACTCGATGAGCACGGCGGGCGAGTAGTCCTCGAAGTCGGTCCGACCGACCGGGCGGTCCAGGACGATGCCCTCGCCGCCGAACGCGGTGACCGGCCTGCCGTCCAGTCGGAACAGCACAGAGTGCACGGATGGGAACTGGGTCAAGGTGAAGACAACCTGCGCGAGCCGGGTGAACATTGACAGCGATCCGCCACCAGAGGCGTAGGTGCCGGTCAGGTCGACAGTGGCCACACCTGACGCCAGTGACACGCCGCGCACCTGGGTGCCCGCGGGCACGCTGGAGGACATGCCCGCCTGCCGCTCGGCCGTCGTCGGGCCGGCCAGCAGGGCGCGCACCGCGCCCGCGGCGGGTCCGGTACCCACCGCCGCGCGTCGGGTCGCGGCCACCTTCTCGCCCTGGACGAAGTAGACCGACACTTGTACGCCCTGGCCGGGCGGCTGCATGGCCGTCGTGGGGATCGTCGACGGCGGCATCGCGCTCGGTGTAGCCGCCGTGAGGCTCTGTGTCGTGGTGCTCTGTGTTGTGGAGTTCGGTGTCGTGGGGGGCGCTGTCGCCGGGGTGCCGGGGTCGGACTGCCCGCACCCGATCATCACCGCCGCCGACAGCGGAATGAGCAGAAGGCGCGCTGTGCGCATGGCGACCTCCGAGGTCTGTTGCCTCAGCACAGCGAGTCGAGGTCCGGGTGGACAGGCGCGGAAGCCACCCCTCGGGCGGGACCTTGGTCTCTCGGTTCGGCGAGTGAGCGGAGTGACACTGCCAGGCATGGCGACGGCGGACACGCGCCGAGGCGGATCACGTCTGGCGCACATCGACAACCTGAAGTGGCTGATGGTCGCGTGGATCATCGGCGGGCACGCGTTGCTGGGCTACTCCGCGGTCGGTGGCTGGGCCTACGACGAGGTCAACGAGGTGACCTTCGATCCAGGGGTGGAACTGGTGCTCGCCTCGACGTTGGGGCCCAGCGGCCTCTACGTGATCGGGGTGTTCTTCTTCCTGGCGGGCTTGTTCGCCCCGGACGCTCTGGCCCACAGGGGAACCGCCCGCCACACCCGCCGACCAGGCGATCGACAACCTGGCCGACGCCGAACACGCCTACCGCGCCGCCATCGGCGACCTGGAGAACGAACCCGACCTGCGCCGCGAGGTCCGCAGACGCGAGCTGTACCAACGCGCCGAACACCTGGCCCGACGCTGCGAACTCGTCGCTCGCCGCACCTGGTACGCGGTGTGCAAGTCCCAATGACCGAAAGTCCCTGCTCACCCGGGCCCACCGCCCGCGTCGCCGAACCGAGTCACCCGAGATGGTGGTCATGACGACGAAGGGGGCGCCATGACCATGCACGCCGAGAT
Organism: Actinokineospora sp.; assembly: GCA_035540215.1. Lineage (GTDB taxonomy): Bacteria > Actinomycetota > Actinomycetes > Mycobacteriales > Pseudonocardiaceae > Actinokineospora. The sequence continues at coordinate 7,449 of DATLIA010000039.1, forward strand.
CCACAGGCCCGACACCGACCCGATCGCACTCGCCCGCGTCGACGCGTGGTGGCGGGCGGCCAACTATCTCTCGGTCGGCCAGATCTACCTGCTGGACAACCCACTGCTGCGCGAGCCCCTGCGGCCCGAACACATCAAACCGAGGCTGATCGGGCACTGGGGAACCGTCCCCGGCATCACCCTCACCTACGCCCACCTCAACCGCGTCATCATGCGCCACGACCTCGACGCCCTGCTCGTCACCGGACCCGGCCACGGCGCCGCCGCGCTCAACGCCGCGGCCTGGCTCGAAGGCACCTACTCCGAGCTGTACCCGGAGATCAGCCAGGACGAGGACGGCATGGCCCGGCTGTTCCGTCAGTTCTCCTTCCCCGGTGGCGTGCCCAGCCACGCCTCACCACACGTCCCCGGCTCCATCCACGAAGGCGGCGAACTGGGCTACTCCCTGGCCCACGCGACCGGAGCCGCGTTCGACAACCCCGACCTACTCGTGGCCTGCATCATCGGCGACGGCGAGGCCGAGACCGGACCGCTGGCCGCGAGCTGGCAGGCACCCCGCTTCCTGCACCCCTGGCGCGACGGCGCGGTGCTGCCCATCCTGCACCTCAACGGCTACAAGATCGCCAACCCGACCGTCCTTTCCCGAATCTCCTCCCACGAACTCGCGGGCTTCCTGCGCGGCAACGGCTGGGACCCGATCGAGGTCGCCGGATCGGACCCGGCGACCGTGCACCATGCCTACGCCACCGCACTCGAGGAGTGCCTCGCCCGGATCGAGTTGATCCGTACCGGCAAGGCACACGGCGCGGGCAGGCCGATGATCGTGCTGCGCACCCCGAAAGGCTGGACCGGACCGTCCCGAGTGGACGATCACCAGGTCGAAGGGTCCTGGCGTTCGCACCAGGTGCCCCTCGCGGGCGTCCGCGAGGACCCCGCCCGGCTGGAAGCCCTGCGCGCCTGGCTGGCGAGCTACCGCCCCGACGAGCTGTTCGGCGCCGACGGCGGCCCCTCGTCCGCCCTGGCCGCGTGGCACCCGCTGGGGGAGCGGCGGATGTCGGCCAACCCCATCGCCCACGGCACCCGCCAACGCGACCTGCGCCTACCCGAGCCCGCCGCGCACGCGATCGCGGTGCCCACTCCAGGCGCGGTCATCGCGCAATCCGCCAGCGTCCTGGGCGACTACCTACGTGAAGCGTTACTGCGAAACGAGGACGCGTCGAACCTGCTGCTTTTCGCCCCCGACGAGCACGCCTCCAACCGCCTCGACGCGGTGTTCGACGTCACCGGCAGACGCTGGCAACTCCCGGTCACCGACGAAGACCAGTACCTCTCGCCGACCGGCAGGGTCGTCGAGGTGCTCTCCGAGCACCTGTGCCAAGGCTGGCTGGAGGGCTACCTGCTCACCGGCAGACACGGCCTGTTCTCCACCTACGAGGCCTTCGCCCACATCGTCGACTCCATGGTCGCCCAGCACGCCAAATGGCTCCACACCGCCGCCGACATCCCCTGGCGCCGACCGGTACCGAGCCTGAACTACCTGCTCACCTCCCACGTGTGGCGCCAAGACCACAACGGCGCCTCCCACCAGGACCCCGGCTTCATCGACCACATCCTGTCCAAGCGCCCCGAGGTCACCCGCGTCTACCTGCCACCGGACGCCAACACCCTGCTCTCCGTCGCCGACCACTGCCTGCGCACCCGCGGCCTGGTCAACGTGATCGTCGCGGGCAAACAGCCCGCCCCGCAGTACCTCACCGCCGCCCAGGCCGCCGCCCACTGCGCCCAAGGCATCGGCGTGTGGGAGTGGGCGGGCACCGAAGCCGACGGGGACGCCGAAGTCGTGCTGGCTTGCGCGGGCGACGTCCCGACGATGGAAACCCTCGCCGCGGTGGAGGTCTTGGTCGATCTCGTACCGGACCTGCGGGTGCGGGTGGTCAACGTCGTCGACCTGACCCGCCTGTTCGACCCTGCCCGCCACCCCCACGGCCTGCCCGACCGCGACTACACCGAGATCCTCAC
>DATLIA010000040.1:0-5821 GCA_035540215.1 Actinokineospora sp.
GGCCAGGCCGACGTCACCCTTGGCCAGATACCGCAGACCCCCGTGCACCAGCTTGCTCGACCACCGGGACGTCCCGAACGCGAGATCCTCGGCCTCGACCAACGCCACCGACAACCCCCGCGCCGCCGCGTCGAGCGCGACCCCGGCGCCGGTCACCCCGCCGCCGACGACAAGCAGGTCGACCACTTCACCCTCGGCGAGGACGGCAAGGTCGGCGGCACGCCGCTCGGCGTTGAGGTGGGTGGCGGTCATCTGGACTCCGGTGGTTCATGGACGCCGTTGTCGCTGGCTGGACGGCGGTCCGACGGTGGTTGGGATTGCGGTAGGTGGCGGCTTCGCGGACGTGCGGTCAGCGTGGGGCGCCGTTCCCGCCCGGGTGGCCGGGCGTTCATGGGGTTGGTGGTGCGACTGGGCGCAGGCTCATGTCCAGGACATGCGTGAGCTCGGCGAGCAGGCGTTCGGGGTCGAGGGTGGCGGTAGCCGGGGTGAACGACAGCGCGAACGACTGCACGATCAGCAGCACGGCTCTGGCCTGGGCATCAGCGTCGCCGTGGCGGACGGAGCCGTCGTGGTGGCCGTGGGAGATCTGGGCCCGTAAGAACCCTTCGGCGAGGTGTTGTGTGGTCCCCAGCCGCTCGACTACGTACGGCAGGACCAAGGCGCCGTCGCGGTCGAGGATGGTGCGCATCAGTGGGTCGGCCGTCAGCGCGCGGACGGCGGCGACCGCGCCCGCGACAAGGCGGGTGCGGGCCGTCGGGTTGGCGGTGGTCGCGGACTCGATCTTGGTGAGGATCGCGGAGAACTCCCTGGTCATCAGGGCGGCCAGCAGCGACCGCACGTCCGGGAAGCGGCGGTAGAGCGTCATCCGGCTGACCTCAGCCCGTCGGGCCACGTCGGTCAGGGTGGTTCGGCTGACGCCTTGGTCGAGGACGCAGGCGCGGGCGGCGTCGAGGAGGACGTCGTCGTCGACTCGGGCCGGAGAGGTGTGACGTTTTGACGTCATGTGTCACACTTTAGCGGTGAACGAGCCCGCTGACCACATCGACCACCGCCTGCGCGGCCGCTGGGCCACCGCGGACGCCGGACCCGCGCCCCTGCCCGCCCACGCCGCGGCCTGGCTGGCGCGGCGCACCGGGCTGACCCCGACCAGCACCCCGGCCGCGCCCGACTCCGCGCTCGTGGTGCCGGACTCCGGGTTGCCGCCCGCCGCCCGTGCGGCACTGGCCGACGTGGTCGGCGCCGAACACGTGCTCGTCGACCGCGTCGAGCGCCTCGGTCGCAGCGGTGGCCTGTCCTATGTGGACCTGCTGCGGCACCGTGGCGGCGGCGAACTCGCCGTCCCCGACGCCGTCGTGGTCCCCGCCGACCCCGACCAGGTGTGCCGCGTAGTCGCGGTGTGCGCCGAACACGAGGTCGGCCTCGTGCCCTTCGGCGGCGGAACGTCCGTCGTCGGCGGTGTCGCGGCACTGCGCGGCGACAAGGCGGCCGTGGTCGTGCTCGACCTCGCCCGGCTCGACCGGCTGGTCTCGATCGACCCGGTCTCCCGGCTCGCCGTCCTCCAGGCAGGTGTCGTCGCCCCGGCCGCCGAGCAGCTGCTGGCGGCGCACGGCTTCACCCTCGGGCACTTCCCGCAGTCCTACGAGCGGGCCACCATCGGCGGCTTCGCGGCCACCCGCTCGTCCGGCCAGGCCTCGGCCGGTTACGGCCGGTTCGAGGACATGGTCGAGTCCGTCCGGGTCGCCACCCCACGCGGCGACTGGCACGTCGGCGTCGCGCCCGCCTCCGCGGCCGGGCCCGACCTGCGCCACCTCGTCGTCGGCAGCGAGGGCGCCTTCGGCGTCATCACCGAGGTGACCGTCCGAGTCCGCCCCATCCCGGTCGTCCAGCGCTACGAGGGCTTCATCCTCGACGGCTGGCAGGCCGGTGCCGACGCCATCCGCGCCCTGGCCCAGAACGACGCCAGGGGCAGCGTGACCCGCCTGTCCGACCCGACCGAGACCGAGGTCGGCTTCGCCCTCAGAGGCGGCTGGAAGACCGCGGCGGTCCGCGCCTACCTGCGCGCCCGGGGCGTGACCGACCCCTGCCTGCTGATCGTCGGCTGGGAAGGCCAGGCCAACGCCGACCTGGCCGCCGCCCGCAAGCGCACCCTGCGGCACCTCCGCCCGCACCGGGCCCTGTCACTTGGCGTGCCCGTCGGCGAGGCCTGGCGACACGGCCGCTTCGCCGGACCCCGCCAGCGTGACGCCCTGATGGACGCCGGTGTCTGCGTCGAGACCCTGGAGACCGCCGCCCACTGGTCGAAGGTCGACGCGCTGCGCGCCGCGGTCCACAAGGCTCTCACCGACACCCTGACCCGTCCGGGCCGCAGGCCGGTCGTCGCCTGCCATATCTCCCACACCTACGAGACCGGCGCCTCCCTGTATTTCACGGTGCTTGTCCCGCGCGACCCCACCGACCCCATCGGACAGTGGACCGCCGCCAAACAGGCCGCCTGCGAGGCGATCGGGTTGCTCGGCACGATCTCCCACCACCACGCCGTCGGCGTCGACCACGCCCCCTACCTGGCCAGGGAAGTGGGGTCGCTGGGTGTCGACGTGCTGCGGGCGGTCAAGCGGGAATTGGACCCGCGGGGCGTGCTCAACCCGGAGAAGCTCGTCCAGGACAGCGACTAGGGGCGTCTACGCACCACCCCCATCCCCACCCCGCCGAGTAAGCCGCCGAAGAACAACAGCCATGACACTGTCGTCCGCTCGCTGATGGCGCGTTCGCACATGTCGATATAGGACACGGTGACCGGCCGGTCGTCGCGGCCCAAGCCCTCGACGACGGACCGCGTCTCGACCCCGCCGAGGGTGTTGCCACACGCGACCTTGCCCGGGTGGGCCGTCTCCGGGCTCGCCACCCGGACCGGCACGAGCGCGAGGATCAGGCCGACCAGGATCGCGGCCACCAGCAGCGCGGCGGCGAAGCGGCGCGGGTTGACGGTGATGCGGTCCAGCGGGTCTTCGGGTTCGGTGCTCATGCCTAGATCCTGGCAAAGTTTCGCCCGCCGTGGCGGAATCCATCCACAGCCTTGGGCGCTACCCGGAATTCATCCACAGGCGGGCACGACCGGGTGAAATCCGCCCAGGATTCGGGTAGGGCAAGGCGGAAGTGGCCGGGCTCATGGCGAACACTTGATCGTTGGAGCCATGACCTCATCGCGATTCACGCGTGTGCTCACGGCGACGGCCGCCGCGCTCACGTTGCTGGCCCCGGCCGCCTCGGCCACGCCACAGCACGACCAGAACTCGGCACAGCAGGACTCGGGCACCCTCGGGTCGGGCTGGGTCGGCGCGTGGTCGATGTCGGCGGAACTGCCCAACGAGTTCACCTTCGAGCCGAACTGGTCGGAGGCGGGCTTCGCCAACCACACCGTTCGGCAGGTCGTCCGGGTCAGCACGGGCGGCGACACCGCCAGGATCAAACTGTCCAATCTGTACGGGACCACCCCGCTGCGGGTGAGCGGCGCGGTCATCGCCAAGGCGGGCGATGGCGCAGCCGTGCGTCCGGGGACCACCCGCACCCTCACCTTCGGGCACCGGTCGTCGGTCGTCATCCCCGCGGGCCGCGAGCTCTATAGCGACGCCGCCTGGCTCCCGACCGCGCCGCTGGACCGGCTGTCCGTCTCGCTGTACTTCGCCGAGCCGACCGGCCCCGCGACCTTCCACGCGTGGGCGTCGGCGAACAGCTACCGCGCCACCGGCGACCAGCGCTTCGCCCGCGACGGCGGCCCGTTCACCGAGACCACGGTGTCCAACTACTACCTGACCGCCGTCGACGTCGCCGAGCTGTGGGCGCGGCCGCGCAAGACGGTCGTGGCCTTCGGTGACTCGCTCACCGACGGCTCGTTCTCCACGCTCGGCGCCGACAACCGCTACCCCGACGAGCTGGCCGAGCGGCTCGTGTCGGCGGGCAAACCGATGGGTGTGCGCAACGCGGGCCTGGCGGGCAACCGGATGCTTGACGACTCCCTGTGCTTCGGCGACAAGGCCGTCAAGCGGTTCCAGCGCGACGTGCTCGACGTCCCCGGCGTTCGCACGGTGATCGTCTCCGAGGGCATCAACGACGTCATCGCCCTGACCCAGACCGAGGACCACCCGTGTGGTCCGCCGGTCCCGGGCCTGACCGCGCAGATCCTGATCGACTCGCACCGTGAGCTGATCAGCCTCGCGCACGCCAGGGGCCTGCGGATCATCGGCGGCACGATCCTGCCGTACAAGAACAACCCGTACGAGGGCGTGTACTCCGAGGAAGGCGAGGCCGTGCGCGACGCGGTCAACGACTGGATCCGGACCAGCGGCGAGTACGACGCGGTCGCCGACTTCGAGTACGCGGTGACCTCCCCCGACAACCGCGACGAGATCCGCGACGAGTTCGACGGCGGGGACAAGCTGCACTGCAACGACGCGGGTTACCGCGCGATGGCGAACGCGGTCAACCTCGCTTCGCTCTAGTCCTAACAACCACGATGGCCCCCGCTTGTGCGGCGGGTTCTAGCGATCCCCGCAACGCCCTGGATTTCAGGGAGTTGCGGGGATCATGGTTTCTGGAGAGTTGAAGGCGAGGTTCTTCGAGGTTCTGGATCGGGGGGACGGCAGTGTCTTGGGTGCTGCTCGGGTGCTGCTCGGGTGGTCGGGGTGAATCCTGCGACGGCGGCCGGGTGGGCGCGGAAGGCCGGTATCCGGGGTCGTGGGAAGCCTGGTGCGCTGGTGGCCCAGTCGGACAGTGTTCGCCCGCCGTTCTGCGGAACCATCCGTCTCGGGATCATCCCGACGGTCGCGCCGTATCTGCTGCCCGTGGTGCTTCGCGGTCTGGCGCAAGCGTTTCCCGCGCTGGGGGTCGAGGTGCGTGAGGAGCGGACGGCGGCGTTGGTCGAGGGGCTGCGGGCCGGGCGGATCGACGGTGCGTTGCTCGCGGTGCCGGTGGAGTCGCGTGGGGTGGTGGTGGATCCGTTGTATGAAGAGGACTTCGTGCTTGTTTCGCCGCGCGGGCATGAACTGTCTACAAGGGACTCGGTAGACGCTGGGGAGCTTGGCTCGCTTGATCTGTTGTTGGAGGAAGGGCATTGCCTGCGGGGTCAGACGTTGGACATCTGTGCTGAGGCGGGTGTGGATGCCCAGAGTGCTACTCGGGCGGCGAGTTTGACGACGTTGACGCAGTTGGTGTCGGTGGGGATGGGGGACTGTGCTGCCGGAGACGGCTCTCGCGATTGAGGCGAAGCGTGCTGGTCTGGTGGTTACGCGGTTCGCTTCGCCTGCGCCTCGGCGGCGGATCGCGTTGGTTTATCGGGCTAGTGCGGGGCGGTCCGAGGAGTATGCGGCGATCGCCGGGGAGTTGCGTCGGGTGGTTCGGACTCGGCGGCTGCCGGTTCGGGTGATGGGGGAGGACGCTTTGGTCGGCGGTTCTGTTCGCACCATCGCGTGAAGGTGGGGACTGGGGTGCATCCGGGGTGCTGACGTCCGCACCATCGGGTGAAGGTGGGTGACCACGCTGTGTCCGGGGCCCCTAGGACGGCCCCTGTGGGACAAGAGCGTGGGCGGAAGGACTGCCCCACACGCTGGAAAGCTTAGGGGCCGTCCTACCCCCAGACACAGCGTGATCACCCACCCCCACCCGATGCTGCTCAGGCGCGGAGCACGGCTTGGACGGCTGGATTGTCGAACAATACTTTTGTTCAACAATGGGATTGTTCAACCAGCCACACATGCGCCACCGGGCAGGCGTCACTTGGCTGGGCCAAGGGCGGTGTAATCGCCCCACGCAACCGCCGCCTTAGGGG
>DATLIA010000041.1:0-22872 GCA_035540215.1 Actinokineospora sp.
CATTACGATCCGCGCTCGTGCTTCGCGATCAGCGTTCGGCGGGACCGGACCGGTGGGCCACCCGGCGGGCCGAGCGCCGGGTGCTCGTCGTCGTGCACAACATCACCGCCGCCACCCGGATCTTCGATGTGCTGCCCCTGGTCGCGGAGGATGACCGGGTCTCGGTGGTCTTCACGGTCATCGGGTCGTCGGCGTTCGATCACGGAACGCACGAATTCCTGGTTTCCCGGGGCGTCACGGTAATTCCTTGGGAATTCGCGGTAGGCCAGGATTTCGATCTCACATTGGCGGCCAGCTACGGCGGCGACTTACATCGGACAAGTCTGCCGCGCGTGATCATCCCACACGGAATGGGATACAATAAGTATCTAGCCAGGGAGCCAGGGAGCCAGGGAGCCAGGGAGCCAGGGAGCCAGGGAGCCAGGGAGCCAGGGAGCCAGGGAGCCAGGGAGCCAGGGAGCTTTTGGCTTGTCCCCGGAGTGGCTCATCCATGACGGTGTCGTGGTCCCGTCAGTCATCGTTCTGTCGCACGCGGAGCAACTCGATCGGCTTCGTCAGACCTGCCCAGAGGCCGCCGAGCGAGCGGTTGTCCTAGGCGACCCGGTGTTCGACCGGATGACCGCGAGCAGCGCCCTGCGCCCCAGCTACCGGCGGGCCTACGGGATCGGCCAAGGGCAGCGGCTGGTGGTGGTGTCCTCGACGTGGGGCGATGAGTCGCTATTCGGGCAGCATCCGCGGCTGCCGCTGGAATTGGCCGAGCGGCTCCCCAGTGACGAGTTCCGCGTCATATTCATTCCGCATCCCAACATTACGGCTAAACACTCGAAGTACGCGGTCTCGCACTGGCTTGCCGCCGCCAGGCGCGCCGGTGTGCGTATTCCGGACGACGTCGACGAATGGCGGGCCGCGATTGTCGCCGCCGATCTTGTCGTCGGCGACCACGGCTCGGTGCCGTACTACGCCGCGTGTCTTGGCATTCCTGTTCTGCTGGCGACCGCCCCGGTCGAAGCGGTGGCACCGAACTCGCCCATCGCGGCGCTGCTGGCCGCGGCGCCCCGCCTCGATCCGGCTGGGGACTACGAGAAGCAGGTGCGGGCGGTTCGCCCTACCCCCGCCGACCAGGCGTCGTCGGTGCCCGGCGGGGCCGCTGCCGCCCTGCGCGCGACGCTGTACCGGACCATGGCGCTCGCCGAGCCAGGCTGGGCCGCCGAGATCGATCTGTTGCCGCTGCCCGCGGTTGGGATCCAGGACGCGCCAAGCCACCTCGTCTGGGTGCACCTGATGGGGCCACGGGCGGCGACGGTCATCCGGCTGCCCGGTGAGCGGCTCCGCGATGATCCGCACCTCCCCCGAGGCGCCCACCTGGTGGTGAGCACCGTGGAACCGCGTCGACCGTGGCTGACACTGGCCGACGTCCTGGTCGGACCGCCTGGACCCGAGGCGGACGAGTGGATCGCCAAGTCGCTGGCCGCGCTGCCCGGCGCCCTGCTCGCCGCCGCGCCCGGCCCGTCGGGCTGGACGGTCGGCGACCGGTCCGGGCCGTTCATAACGGCGTCTGGTGCCGCGGCCGAGTTGTTCGTCTCCGTCGCGTACGACCAGGTGAGTCGAGGTGTGCGGTTGGACGAGTTGACGGGCGACTGGACGATCACGACCGGCGAGGTCGTGCGGTCGGTGACCGTCAGCGCTCGCTGAATCTGTCGGACAGCGCGGCGGCGATGTTGGTCATGCCCATGTCCTCGGCGATGACCAGCGCCTCCCGGAAGTACCCGACCGCCGTCTCACCGCGCAGCTCCGCCAACTCGCCCAGCGCGGTGAGCGCGTCGATCTGGTCGAACCGTCGACCGCGGGCGGCCAGCGTGTCGAGGGCCTGCCGCAGTTCCGGTCCGACGCCATCGGCGACCCCGGACGCGATCAGCTTCTTCGCGCGCCAGACCGCGACCTTGGCCAGGTTCTCCGCCTCGTCGTTCGCGGCGAACCACGTCGCGGCGTGGGCGAGCAGGTCGAGCGCGTCCGACGCCGGTCGGGTCTTGGCGAGGTGGAATGTCGCCAGCGCGATCCGGCGTGGGTCGCCGATTCGCCGCGCCAGCATGAGGCTGCGTTCGAGCATGGCACTGGCCTCGACGACCTGGCCCGCCGCGAGCCTTGCCAACCCCAGCCCTTCGGCCGAGGTCGCCTCCAGTTCCGGCACGCCCGCGGTCGTGGCCAGCCGCAGCCCATCCTCGAACGCGGCGGTCGCCTCCTCGACGTCGCGCAGCCAGTAGTGGCCGAAGCCGCGCTGGACCTCGATCAGGCTGCCGAGTGCGTCGTCGGCCAGCCGCCACGCCGACTTCACGCCAAGGGAGTGGGTGGCGAACAACTCGTCGAAGCACTTCTCCTTCTCGTAGAACGGCCACAGGACGACGCACAGCCGCACGACCCAGGCGTGGTCGCCGATCTCATGGGCGTACGCCGCCGCGGCGGCCAGGTTCGCCCGCTCGGCCCGCAACCACGCGCGCGCCTCGGTCTCCGATCCGAACGCGTCACCACGGTCGAATCCCGGCCAGAACGAGTCCCGCCACGGACGGCCGGGCGAGACGACATCGTCGGCGGCGAAGCAGGCGGCCAAGTAGTGATCGAGCAGACGACGCGACTGCGCCGCACGCTCGGACTCGTCGCGCTCGTCGAGCCGCTCTGCGTGCAGCCGAACCAGTTCCCGCGCGGCGAACCGGTCGGAACCGATCTCCTCGACCAGCCGGAAATCCGCGAGCTCGGTCATCGCCTCGGCGACTTCGTATGCGGGCATCGCCAGCGCCGCGGCCATGGCGGCGACGCTGATCTCGCCGGAACGCGGCCGCATCCCCAACGCGCGGTAGCAGAGCTGAGCGGCGTCGCCGAGCAGGCGGTAGGCGGCGGTGAAGACCGAATCGACCGAGAGACCGTCCCGAGTGGACAGTGTGCTGAGCCTGGCCCGTTCGTCGCGCAGCCGCTCGGCCACCGACTCGAAGGTCCGCGCCCTGGATCTGCTCACCAGCGCCCCCACCACGCACAGCGCGATCGGCAGGTGGCCGCAAAGCGAGATCACCTCGTCGACAGCGGCGGGCTCGGCCGCGACGCGCTCGTGTCCGGCCAGCCTGGCCAGCAGCTCACGAGCGGGCTCGGGCTTGAGCGGGCTGAGATCGATGAAGGTCACCGCGCGATCAACGCCCAAGGCGCTCAGCGGGCGGCGCTCGGTGACCAGGACCAACGAGGCGCCGTCACCAGGGAGCAGGGTCCGCACCTGCGCCGCCGACACCGCGCCGTCGAGGAGGATCTGGTACCGCCCGCCCTCGGTGCGCTGCTGGAACAGAGCGCGGCGCGCGTCGACCCGGTCTGGAATGTCGGCGGCGTCGACCCCCAGTGCCCGCAGGAAGTCGTGCAGCACGTCTGCTTCGACCCCGGGCTGGTCCATCCCTGCAGAGAGCGAACCGAACAGCGCTCCGTCGGCGAAGTGCTCGCGCACTCGGAACGCCAGCTCATGGGCGACCGCGGACTTGCCGACGCCGGGCGGTCCGGACAGCACGACGACGCGGTTCGCGTCCTGAGCCTTGGCCGCCGCGGCCGCCTCGGCCAGTTCCTCGTCGTGGTTGACGAAGTGCGGGTTGCGGCCCTGGATCTGGTTCGGCACAGGATGACGCGCGGCGGACATGATCGCGAGGCTACCGGCTCACGCGACCCTGCGTCACCGCGAACGTTCACAACGTAGTGGAATAGGGCCATGGCGAAACGCTGGCTGGTCGGTGTCGCGGTGGTGTTGGGGACGGTCACGTTGGGCTGGCTGCTGTTCGGGCCGTTCATCGACTGGGTGACCGGCGACGACCTCGACAGACTCGGCCCCAAGGAACGGATCGACGCCGTCACGTCCATCCGCGGCCAGATCACCACCCTGCTCGGCTCCGCTGTCGTGGTCGGAACCCTCGTCTATACCGCGCGCAAGTACGCGCTCGACCGCGACAAGCAGGTCACCGACCGGTTCAACGCCGCGGTCAGCCACCTCGGCTCCGACGACCCGACCGTGCGCGCGGGCGGCGTGCGCGCACTCGAACGCATCCTCGCCGACTCGCCCGGCGACCACGTCCGGGTCGTCAGAACCCTCGCCGACTTCCTGCGCCAACACACCCGGGACGACGCCGACGCCTATGACCGGGGCGACGTCCAAGCGGCCGTCACCGCCCAGCGGGACCGGCCGCGACGGCGGAACGAGCCGCCACTGGATCTGCGGGGCGTCAAACTCCAGGGCGCCGACCTCCGCGGCTGCCGCCTGTCTGGAGCCGACCTGGGACGAACGGACCTGACCAACACCGATCTCACCGACGTCCACGCCGACGGGGCCAACCTCGACGGGGCCACCATCGCCGCGGCCGTCGCCAAGAACGTGTCGCTTCGCGGAGCGCGCATGACCAGCGCGGTCCTGACCGGCATCGACCTTCGCGACGCGGACCTGACCGACGCGAATCTCCGCGGCGCCCGGCTTCAGGCCGCCACCCTCGCGGGGGCGACACTCACGGGCGCCGACCTCGTGGACACCGATCTCTGCGGTGTGGATTTGACCGGTGTCCACGGGCTGACCAGTAAGCAGCTCCGGCTCGCGAAGACCGATGCGCGGACTCGGGTTCCCACCGGAATCGACCACCCGATGGATGGACCGAAGTAGCTTCAGCGGTTGGCGACGGGGTTGGTCAATTCGCCGATGCCCGCGATCTTCACGGTGACCGACTGGCCGTCGACGATCGGGCCCACACCCGCCGGTGTCCCGGTGAGGATCACATCGCCGGGCAGCAGGGTCATCACCCGGGAGATCCATTCCACGAGTTCTCCGACTCCGTGCAGCATCATCGCGGTGCTGCCGTCCTGCTTCAGCACGCCGTCCACTGTGGTCTGGATGTCCAGGTCCGCTGGGTCGACGGCCGTCTCGATCCACGGGCCGAGCGGGCAGAACGTGTCGTGGCCCTTGGCTCGGGTGAACTGGCCGTCGGCCTTCTGGTGGTCGCGCGCGGTGACGTCGTTGGCGATGGTGTAGCCGAGGATCACGTCCTTGGCCTTGGCCGCGGGCACGTCACGGCACGGCATGCCGATGACCACCGCGAGTTCGCCCTCGAAGTCGACCCTGGTCGAGTCGCGCGGGAGTTTGATGGCCGCCGCCGGGCCGATGACGGTGGTGGACGGCTTCATGAAGATCACCGGGTTCGCCGGTGCCTCGCCGCCCATCTCGGCGGCGTGGTCGGCGTAGTTCTTGCCGACGCAGATGATCTTCGTGGGCAGGATGGGGGCCAGGACCCTGGTGTCGGCCAGCGGCCAACGGCGGCCGGTGAACGTGGGGTTGCCGAAGGGGTGTTCGGCGATCTCCGCGGCGACCAGGTCAGGGCCTTCGCCCTCGACGGCGACGAAGGCGACACCTTCGGGGTGGGCAATTCGAGCGATACGCACCCGGCAACCCTATGTCAGCGCTCGATCGGGGTCAGACTCTGCTTGGCCAACAGGTACTCGGGCGCCACTTTGTCGAAGTCCGCCCCCGACGCCGCCACGACCACAGAGCGCAGCGTGGTGGCCATCGCGAACGCCCGACCGCGTACGCCCTTGTCATTCACATAGGTGACCTCGACGCCGTCGCCCTTGCCGACCTTGGTGTCGCGGTACCGCGGATCGGTGATCGGCCCCTCCCCCGCCAGGACCTTGTCCAACGCGGCGCGCGGGGTCATCGCCGCGCCGGTCCAGACGCGGAGTTCGCCCGCGCCCTTGACCTGGCAGACCGGGTCCAGTCCGTCCCGCTGGTCATCCCCGGGCGGCGTGGCGGTCGCGCCCGCGGCGATGTCGAACCCGATGGGCATCCCGCACGGGACCGGGGCGGCGGAGGCCGCGGGCTCGGCGTGGTCGGCCCAGACGTCCACCGCGACCGCTGTCGTCGGCGGCGGGGCGGCCTGGCCGCCGGGCGACCCGCCCGCGCAGCCCGCCACCGCGACCAGCACCACTCCCACGACCCCGACCATCCGCAGCACGTGACCTCCAACGCCAAGGAGCGGGCGCCTACGGTCGTGGGCCCCCGGTCGGCACACCGGACCGGACCCGCATGGCCTTGTGCGCGAGCGCGTCGCAGAGTGCCAGCCAGCTGGCCTCGACGATGTTGCCGTGCACGCCGACCGTGGTCCATTCGAGGTCGTGGTCCGTGGACTGCACCAACACCCTGGTGACGGCGTCAGTGCCGTGTTCGGTTGCACGCGGCCCGCCACCGCCGGTCAGGATGCGGACCTTGTAGTCGGTCAGCTCGACCTCGTCGAGCCACGGCAGGTGCGGCAGCAGCGCCTTGCGCAGGGCCGCGTCCAGGGCGTGGACCGGGCCGTTGCCCTCGGCGGTGGCGATGACCCTGCGGCCGGCGACGTGCACCTTCACCGTCGCCTCCGAGACCACCTCGCCGTCGATGCGGTGGTCGAGGATCACCCGGTAGGACTCCAGTTCGAACGGCGCCCGGATGTCGCCGCCGACCTCGTCGCGCAGCAGCAGTTCCAGCGACGCGTCGGCTGCCTCGAACGACCAGCCGCGCGCCTCCAGTTCCTTGACCTTGCGCAGCGCGCTGGTGAGCGCGTCGGGCTCGGCGGCCAGGTCAATCCCGAGCTCATGTCCCTTGAGCTCCAGACTGGCCCGGCCTGCCATCTCGGTGACCAGCACCCGCATGTCGTTGCCGACAAGTTCCGGAACGATGTGGTTGTACAGCTCCGGATCGACTTTGATCGCGCTCGCGTGCAGTCCCGCCTTGTGGGCGAAAGCCGACATCCCGACATATGCCTGGTGGGTGTTCGGGGCGATGTTCGCGATCTCGGCAAGGGCATGGGAGACCCGGGTGAGCTCGGCGACGGCATCGGTGGGTAGCACCGCCATCCCGAGCTTGGTCACGAGATTGCCGATCACGGCGAACAGGTCGGCGTTGCCCGCCCGTTCCCCGTAACCGTTCGCGGTGCACTGGACGTGGCTCGCGCCAGCCTGTACCGCCGCGAGACTGTTGGCCACCGCGCAGGACGTGTCGTCCTGGCAGTGGATGCCGACCCGGAAGCCGGTCCGGTCGATGACCTCGCGCACCGTCTCGGCCAGACCGAGCGGGAGCTGGCCGCCGTTGGTGTCGCACAGGACGGCGACGTCGGCGCCCGCCTCCATGCCCGCGCCGATGACCCGCAACGCGCAGTCCGAGTCGAAGGCGTAGCCGTCGAAGAAGTGCTCGGCGTCGAGGAAGACCCGCCTGCCCTCGCCGACGAGGAACGCGACCGTGTCGCGGACCATCTCGGCCGCCTCGGCGACATCGGTGCGCAGCGCCAGTTCGACGTGCCTGCGGTCGGACTTGGCGACCAGCGTGATGACCGGCGCCTGCGACTCCAGCAGCGCCCGGACCTGCGGATCCTGGTCGGCCTTCGCCCCCGCGCGCCGGGTCGAGCCGAATGCGACCAGCGCCGCGTGCTTGAGGTCGAGCTCGCCCGCCGCTGCCCTGGCGAAGAACTCGGTGTCCTTGGGCATCGCGCCCGGCCAGCCGCCTTCGATGAACCCGACACCGAGCCCGTCGAGCAACCGGGCGACCGCGAGCTTGTCGGCCACCGAGTAGGAAATGCCTTCCCGCTGGGCACCGTCGCGCAACGTCGTGTCATAGACGTGGAAGGTGTCGCCGAGCGGCGTTCCGGCGGGCGTCGTGCGGGTCACGAGAGCTCCTGGGATCGATGTCGGGAAAACAAAAAGACCCCCCGCTTGGATGCGAGAGGTCTGCGCGCTGGGTGGGAAACGCTTACCCAGCGCGCTCTTCGATAATGATGACGACGAAGGCGGTCACAGTGCGATAGTGCCACAGTGGACTTGGCCGTACCAACTCACGGACCCAGGTTCCCATCTCCTGGGACCGCGAGTCGGCGGCCGAACGTCACCGGACTGCGACCATCACGTGGTCGTCGCCGAACTGCCACACCGGTCCGGCCGCCGAGAAACCCGCCCCGGTCAGTATGTCGGCGTACTGGCCGACGGTGAGGTCGGTGGACAGGTCGTGCGAGATGGTCACGGCCGAGTGCTCGCGGGCCAGGTCGTCGCCGACATCGGCCAGCACGGCCTCCCACCACGACCGCCAGTCCTCGTTGTCGACCACGCCCGCCCGTGCGGACCGCGCCTCGCGCACGACCTTGGCGTACTGCTGCAGCGGTTCGGCGAGCACCGTGTGGTCGGCGTTGACCAACACGCCGCCGGGCCGCAGCCTGCCCGCCGCGGTGGCGAACACGCGCGACAGGTCGTCGGGCGCCAGCCAGTGCAGCGCGGTGCTGGACACCACGGCGTCCCACGGACCCGCGAGATCCACCGCGGCGTCCCAGCCGGGCTCGTTGAGGTGGGCCCGGACGAACCGGATGTCGGCGCGCGCGGCCGAGGCCGCCAGGTCGAGCAGCAACGGGTCGGCGTCGACTCCGACGATCTCGGCGTGCGGCAGCGCCCCGGCGATCCGCTCGCCGAGCGAGCCGGGCCCGCAGCCGATGTCCACGATCCGCGGCTTGGCCACGCCTTCGACGGCGGCCTTCACCACGTCGACCACGACGCGGAACCGCTCCTCGCGGTCAGGGATGTAGCGCTCCTGCTGAGTGTCCCAGCGGTCCAGCCACTTGCGTGCGGTTATGGTGTCCACAAGCCCTCCCAGTTACTGTCAATCTCCTGAACGACAGTGACAGACTAGAAGACAAGGACGTAACTGGTCAAGTGGACTTCGACAGTCACTCGTCCATCGTCGTGGAATCCGCGCTGGTCCTCGCCAACGAGGTGACCTCCGGCCATCGGCGAGGCAAGCCCTACGACGCCCCGGCAGGCCCGGCGCTCACCGCCGCGCTGGCCGACGCGTTCGCCGCGCTCAACCCGACCTGGGAACCGCCGCCCAGCGACGACGCGGCGGCCCGACTGGCCGCCTGGGGTGTCCGCCTGCACCGGATCATCGCCGCGGTCGACACCGGCGACGTGGACAGCGCGTGCGAGGAGGTCAACCGGATCACCGCGGAGACTGGCGCGACCCCGGTACTCAGCAGGCACGACGGCGAGGCCTGGCACCTGCACTTCCACGCGCTGGACGCGTCATGGGAGGTCGGCTGGGCCGCGGCGATGGCGACCGGGCTGGCGATCGTGCTCGGCAACCCGGCCATCGACCGACTCGGCGTGTGCACGGCGCCCGCGTGCGACCGCGCCTACCTGGACACGTCGAAGAACGGGACGCGGCGGTTCTGTTCCACGGCCTGCCAGAACCGCGTCAAGACGGCGGCCTTCCGCGCGCGCCAGTCCGGCTGAACAGCCGAAAGGCCGTCCCCGAGAACTCCGGGGACGGCCTTTCGGTTCAGGAAGCTGGAACTACACCACGCGAACGTTCGACGACACCAGTGCCGCCAGCCGGTCGCCGATGGCGAAGGTGCCACCGGGCGACGAGTGGTCGCGGGTGGCCAGATCGAAAGCGACCGACGCCTCGATCCGGCGGGCCGCTTCCACCTCGCCGAGGTGATCGAGCAGCAGCGCGACCGACAGCACGGCGGCCGTCGGGTCGGCGATGCCCTGCCCGGCGATGTCCGGCGCGCTGCCGTGCACCGGCTCGAACATGCTCGGGTTGCGCCGGGTGATGTCGAGGTTGCCGCTGGCCGCGAGGCCGATGCCGCCGGTGACCGCCGCCGCAAGGTCGGTGAGGATGTCGCCGAACAGGTTGTCGGTGACGATCACGTCGAAGCGGGTCGGGTCGGTCACCATGTGGATCGTGGTGGCGTCCACATGCTGGTAGGCGACCGTCACGTCCGGGTGCTGCAGCGACACCTCCTCGACCACACGCGACCACAACGAGCCCGCGTGGGTGAGGACGTTGGTCTTGTGCACCAGCGTGAGGTGCTTGCGCGGACGAGCCGCCGCGCGGCCGAACGCGTCGCGCACGACCCGCTCGACACCGAACGAGGTGTTGACGCTGACCTCGGTCGCGATCTCGTGCGGAGTGTCCTTTCGCAACAGACCGCCGTTGCCCGCGTAGAGGCCCTCGGTGCCTTCCCGCACGACGATCATGTCGATCTCGCCCGGGTCGACAATGGGGCTCTTGACGCCGGGGTAGAGGCGCGCCGGACGCAGGTTCACGTGGTGGTCGAGCTCGAACCGCAGCCGCAGCAGCAGGCCGCGCTCCAGGATGCCACTGGGCACCGACGGGTCACCGACGGCGCCGAGCAGGATCGCGTCGTGCTCGCGCAGCTCGCCGAGCACCGACTCCGGCAGCAGCTCCCCCGTCGCGTGCCAGCGCGAGGCGCCGAGGTCGTAGCGGGTGATCTCGGCGGTCGGAACTACTTCGCCAAGCACTTTCAGTGCCTCAGCGATGACTTCCGGCCCGATCCCGTCACCTGGGATCACCGCGAGCCGCATGCACACACCTCCCGGAGTATCGGCCCGATCTGACAGGGCCTCGTAGACGAACGAAAGGCTACCGGCAATAAGCCCGATTGCCGCATCTCGCCACCCCACTGGGTGGTTGCGAACGAGTGAAAGTCACCCCCAGATACACCAACGGTGCCCGAAACGGCCGTACAGCAACCGTTTCGGGCACCGCGGGAGCGGAGATCAGACTTCTCAGCCTGTGGACCCGGAGATCAGGTTTCCCACAGTTCGGATCAGCCGTTTCGAACCTCGCGGCTCGATCGAGCCGCGCTTGTTCATCAGCCGAAGTCGATGGAGCGGACGATCTTGGCGCCGATGGCCTTGCCGATGGACTCCAGGACGGACCCGTCGACCGTGCGGCCGACGCGCAGGAGCATGACGGCGTCGGCGCCGTCGGTGGTCTGACTGATCTGCGCGGCGTCGATGTTGATGCCCGCCTCACCCAGCAGGGTGCCGACGGTGCCCATCACGCCCGGCCGGTCCGGGTACTCCAGGAACACCACGTCGCCCTCGGCACGCAGGTCGAAGTGCCTGCCGTTGACCTCGACGAGCTTCTCCACCTGGGCCAGACCCGACAGCGTGCCGCTGACGCTGTGGGCGGTGCCATCGGGGTAGACCGCGCGCAGGGTGAGCAGGCTGCGGTGGTTCTGGCTCTCGGATTCCTTGGTCAGGTCGACGGTGACCCCGAGGTCCTCGGCCAGCCGCGGCGCGTTCACGAAGGTGACCTGGTCCTCGACGATGGCCGAGAACACGCCGCGCAGCGCGGCGAGCGGCAGGATCGAGACGTCCTCAGTGGACAGTTCGCCGCGGACGACGACGCTGACCGAGCTGGGCGCCTTGGGGCTCAGCGCGGACAGCACGGTGCCCAGCTTCTGGGCCAACGGCAGGTACGGGCGCACCTCTTCGCCGACGACGCCACCGGCGGCGACGTTCACCGCGTCGGGGACGAACTCGCCGCGCAGGGCCAGCAGCACCGAGCGGGCCACGTCGGTGCCCGCGCGGTCCTGCGCCTCGCTGGTGGAGGCACCCAGGTGCGGGGTGACGACGATGCCGGGCACGTTGAACAGCGGGCTCTCGGTGGTCGGCTCGGTGCTGAACACGTCGATACCCGCGCCGCCGACCTGGCCGGACTTGACCGCGTCGGCCAGCGCCTGCTCGTCGATCAGACCGCCGCGGGCGGCGTTGACGATGATGACGCCCTTCTTGGTCTTGGCCAGCGCCTCGGCGCTCAGCAGACCCTTGGTCTCCGGCGTCTTGGGCAGGTGGACCGAGATGACGTCGGCGCGGGAGAGCAGGTCGTCGAGCGTGGTCAGCTCGATGCCGAGCTGCGCGGCGCGCGCGGGCGAGGCGTACGGGTCGTAGGCGATGAGCGTCGTGCCGAACGCGGCGAGGCGCTGGGCGAAGAGCTGCCCGATCTTGCCGAGGCCGACGACCCCGACGACCTTGCCGTTGAGCTCGACACCGGAGAACTTGCTGCGCTTC
Organism: Actinokineospora sp.; assembly: GCA_035540215.1. Taxonomy (GTDB): domain Bacteria; phylum Actinomycetota; class Actinomycetes; order Mycobacteriales; family Pseudonocardiaceae; genus Actinokineospora. The sequence goes on from DATLIA010000041.1 coordinate 11,893, forward strand.
CACTCGCCGTTCTGCAGCGTGGCGTGCGCGTCCGGGACCTGCCGGGCGACCGCGAGCAGCAGCGCGACGGCGTGCTCGGCGGCGGAGACGATGTTCGAGGTGGGCGCGTTGACGACCAGGACACCCCGGTCGGTCGCGGCCGGGACCTCGACGTTGTCGAGGCCGACGCCCGCGCGGGCGACCACCTTGAGCTTGTCGGATGCCTTGAGCACCTCGGCGTCGACCTGGGTGGCGGAACGGACGAGGAGCGCGTCGGCGTCGGCGACCGCGGCCAGCAGAGCGGGCCGGTCGGTGCCGTCGACGTGACGGACCTCGATCTCGTCACCGAACACGTCCAGCACGGACGGCGCGAGCTTCTCGGCGATGAGGACGACGGGACGGGTCGAAATGGTCACGCTGCGACTCCAAGGTCAGGAGGCTGGGCCGGAAACGGTTACCGCGCTGTAACCAGATGACGGCGAGTCTATGTCGTTCGCTGAACCGTTTCACCAAGAGGTGGGATAACTGACATGGCACCGACCGGCCATCCCCGCTCGTCAGGGCCATGATGTCGATCGTCACTCGCCGATGACTGGAGGCGCGGTGAACTCTCCCGTGCCGAACATCTCGTCGTCGTCGCCTTCGACCAGGTAGGCGGGGCGCTTGCGCTCCAGGTCCTTCTCGGTCGGCAGCTCCGGATGCTCGTCCTGCGCGCGCAGGGGCATCGGCGTGGTCCCGGTGTGGAAGGAACCCGAGCCCGCGGGCCCGAACCCGCCGAAGCCCGGCGACACCGGCCGCACCCGCGGCGGCGGCTTGAGCGCGGGCGGCGGAGCGAACGGCGGCGGCACGTTCGGTGCCTGCCGCGGCGGGGCGGACTGCTGGGGCACTGGGCGCGGGCCCGACGACTGTGGCCGCGGGGGAATCGGCGGCGGACTCAGCGGCTGCGACACATTCGGCGGCCGCGGCGGGGTGAAGCCCTGCGGACCGCCGGGCGCCCGGTGCGCGCCGGACGGCTGCTGGGCGGGCTGCGGCCGCGGCATGGTGCCGGAGGGCTGCGCGCCGCCGGTCGGACGTGCGTCGGGCCGATGCGGCACCGGACGCGGCGCGGAGGTCTGCGGATGGTGCGGCGCCTGCTGACGTTGAGGAGGAGCAGCGGCGGGCAGCGGCTGCCGCAGGGGCGGTCGCTGGGACACCTCGCCAGGGGCGCCGTGCCGCGGCCCAGGGGGGCCCACTTGGTGCGGGCCGCGAGGCGCGTGCTCCGGTGAACCAGCGTGACCCACTTGGTGCGGACCGCGAGGCGCCTGCTCCGGTAAAGCAGCGTGACCCGCCTGATGCGGGCCGCGAGGCGCCTGGTCCGGTGAACTACGCGGCGGGTGCCCGGGTGCCACGAACCCGCTCGCGGGCCCTGCCATCGGGTTCCCTCGGCCTTGCTGACGTGGGTCACCGACTGGACGCGCGTGTGGATCAGGCGGCGGCCCCGCCGGGTGTCCCGGTATCCGCGGCGGTCCCGCGGGCGGCCGTGGCAGATCGCCTGCCGAGGCACGCCAGGCGCCACCGGGTCGTCCGTCCACCGGCTGACCGCCCTGAGGCCGTCCCCCCTCGGCCGGGCCACTCTCCGGAGCCGTCCAACCGCTCGCCGCGGGTGGGTTCCAGGGCGGTGCGTCGTCTGGGGCGATCCATGCGGATTCACCCGATTCAGTGAAATTCCCCCGAGTCTCGCCGGGCGGTTCGCCCGGGGTCACCACGGCTCGTCGAATTCGCCTGCCTTGGCGCCCTCGACGAAGGCGTCCCACTCGGATTCGGTGAAGACCAGGACCGTGTCCGTGGGGCCGGTGAACTTGGAGTTCCGCATGGCGATGTAGGTCTTGCCGTCCGTGTGCGGCACGAACGCGATCTCGACGTATTCGCCGTCCGGGTCGGCGTCGGGCTCGGCGGCGCGCTGCCACTCGGCCTTGGTCAGGTCGAGGTTGCCGCGGACCTCGGCCTTGTCGTCGTAGATGGGGGCGCTGTCCATCACGTCTCCTAGAGCATCACGGAATTGTCGCGCCCAGGTATACCGCAGTGGACGGGCCCGTGATGCCGGAACGTGTCGGTCCGCCCACACAGTGATCGCGCTCAGTAGCGTGTCGCCCGTGATCTCGTACTACCGGCGGTACCTGCATGGCGAACACGACGCCGTCTGGGCCGAGTTGCGCGCGATCGGGACTATTCCCGATCACCTGGCCGACGACGCCGCCGCGGTGGCCGACGAGACGATGATCAGGGTGTCGCAGCACGTCGCCCGGATCGCCGCGGCGCTCCCCGAGTTGGGGTGGGTGGCCGCCGACCGCCTGGTCCCGGCCCACCAGCCGCCGACGGAGTCCGACGACGACCTGGTCGACACGCTCGTCGACAAGATCGGCGGTCTCCCGCTGGCGCTGGAGGCGTGCCTGCGCAGGGTCGGCGAGGTGTGGTTCGCGGGCGACTGTGAAGCGCTCGAACTGACCTATCACAACCAGCCGTCGCCCAAGGGTGACCCGCCTGGCCCCGAGTATCCCGACCCGCTGTGCCTGGGCAACGCCTACTACCTCGCCTACGAGTGGGAGCAGTGCGAGAACCCGGACCGCTTCACCTTCGCGCTGGCGCCCGACGAAAACCTCAAGGCCAACGTCGCGGGCCGCACGCACGACGTGGAGCTGCCCGCGCTCGGTGTCGACCCGGTGCTGCGGCACGTGGCGGGCCGACCGGGCGTCACGCTGGTCGAGTACCTGCGCGCGTCGATCGCCTGGGGCGGCTTCCCCGGCTTCTCCTTCGCCCCCGAACTCGCCCCGGCCGCGCTCATCACCCTGCAGACCAGGCCGGACTTCTAATCCGAAGAGGGGACCTGCCGAAGCAGATCCCCTCTCAAGTGAAAGAAACGTCAGGCCGTCTCGGTGATCGGCCGGTCGACCCAGGACATCAGGCCACGCAGCTTGCGCCCGGTCTCCTCGATCGGGTGCTGCTCGCCCTGCTCCTGCAGCTTGCGGTAGTTCTCGCGGCCGTTCTCGTCCTCGGCCACCCACTCGCGGGCGAAGGTGCCGTCCTGGATCTCGCCCAGGATCTTCTTCATCTCGGCCTTCACCGCGGGGGTGATGACGCGCGGGCCGCGGGTGAGGTCGCCGTACTCGGCGGTGTCGGACACCGAGTAGCGCTGGCGGGCGATGCCGCCCTCGTACATCAGGTCGACGATGAGCTTGAGCTCGTGCAGCACCTCGAAGTAGGCGATCTCCGGGGCGTAACCAGCCTCGGTGAGCACCTCGAAACCGGTCTGGACCAGTGCGGACGCGCCGCCGCACAGCACGGCCTGCTCGCCGAACAGGTCGGTCTCGGTCTCCTCGGTGAACGTCGTCTTGATGACGCCCGCGCGCGCACCGCCGATGGCGGCCGCGTAGGAGAGCGCCAGCGCCTGGGCGTTGCCGCTGAAGTCCTGCTCGACGGCGATGAGCGCCGGGACGCCCTTGCCGTCGACGAACTGGCGGCGAACCAGGTGGCCGGGGCCCTTCGGCGCGACCATCGCCACGTCGATGTTCGACGGGGGCTTGATGAGGTCGTACCGGATGTTGAAGCCGTGGCCGAAGAACAGCGCGTCGCCGTCCTTGAGGTTGGGCTCGATGTCATCGGCGTAGATGAAGCGCTGCTTGGTGTCCGGCGCCAGCAGCATGATCAGGTCGGCCTCCTTGGAGGCCTCCGCCGGGGTGAGCACGCGCAGGCCCTGCTCCTCGGCCTTGGCGCGCGACTTGGAGCCCTCGGGCAGGCCGACGCGGACGTCCACGCCGGAGTCCCGCAGGCTCAGCGCGTGGGCGTGGCCCTGGCTGCCGTAACCGATGACCGCGACCTTGCGACCCTGGATGATGCTCAGGTCGGCGTCGGCGTCGTAGAAGATCTCGACGGACATGCTGCTCAGTTCTTCCTTCCTGGGACTAACGGACTGCGGTAGCAGTGATAGAGCGGGGACCACGGCCGATTGCGACCATGCCCGACTGGACCATCTCGCGCACCCCGTAGGGCTCGAGCATGCGCAGCAGCGCCTCGAGCTTGTCGGAGTTGCCGGTCGCCTCGATGGTCAGCGCCTCGGGGGAGACGTCGACGACCTTGGCTCGGAACAGGTGCACTGTCTCCAGCACCTGGCTGCGCACCGTGGCGTCGGCGCGCACCTTGACCAGCAGCAGCTCGCGCCGCACGGCGATGGACGGCTCCAGCTCCACGATCTTGATGACGTTGATCAGCTTGTTCAGCTGCTTGGTGACCTGCTCGAGAGGCAGCTCGTCGACGGCGACCACGATCGTCATCCGGGACACGTCCGGGTGCTCGGTCGGGCCGACGGCCAGGGACTCGATGTTGAACCCGCGGCGGGAGAACAGCCCCGCGACGCGCGCCAGGACACCCGGCTTGTTCTCGACCAGGACGCTCAGAGTGTGGGTGGTCATGTGCTCAGTCCTCATCGAACAGTGGCCGGATGCCCTGCACGGCCATGATCTCGTCGTTGCCGGTGCCCGCGGCGACCATGGGCCACACCTGGGCGTCCTTGCCGACGACGAAGTCGATGACCACGGGCCGGTCGTTGATCTCCATGGCGCGCTGGATGACCGCGTCGACCTCGTCCTTGGTCTCGCAGCGCAGACCCGCGCAGCCCAGGGCCTCGGCCAGGAGCGTGAAGTCGGGGATGCGGTACTTGTGCGTGCCGAGGTCGGTCTGGGAGTAGCGCTCCGAGTAGAAGAGGTTCTGCCACTGCCGGACCATGCCGAGGTTGCCGTTGTTGATGACCGCGACCTTGATCGGCGCGCCCTCGATGGCGCAGGTGGCCAGTTCCTGGTTGGTCATCTGGAAGCAGCCGTCGCCGTCGATGGCCCACACGACCGTGTCGGGCTTGCCGAACTTGGCGCCCATCGCGGCGGGCACGGCGTAGCCCATGGTGCCCAGGCCGCCGGAGTTGAGCCAGGTGCCCGGCTTCTCGTAGCGGATGTGCTGGGCGGCCCACATCTGGTGCTGGCCAACGCCGGCGGTGTAGATCGCGTCGGGCCCGGCTATCGCGCCGATGCGCTCGATGACGTACTGCGGTGACAGCGTGCCGTCCTCCGGCCACTCGTAGCCGAGCGGGTACTTCGTGCGCCACTCGTCGAGCTGCTGCCACCACGGGGCGATGTCGGTGACGCCGAGGGCACGCTCGGCGCGGACCGCGGCGATCAGCTCGATCAGGATCTCCTTGCAGTCACCGACGATCGGCACGTCGGCGCGGCGGTTCTTGGAGATCTCGGCCGGGTCGATGTCGGCGTGCACGATGGCCGCTTCGGGGGCGAAGGAGGCCAGCTGTCCGGTGACCCGGTCGTCGAAGCGGGCGCCGAGGGCGACCAGCAGGTCGGAGCGCTGCATGGCGCCGACCGCGGGGACCGTGCCGTGCATGCCGGGCATGCCGAGGTGCTGCTTGTGGGAGTCGGGGAACGCGCCGCGGGCCATCAGCGTGGTGACGACCGGGATGCCGGTCAGCTCGGCCAGCTCGAGCAGCTCGGGCGAGGCCTGCGCCTTGATGACGCCGCCGCCGACGTAGAGCACCGGGCGCTTGGCCTGGCAGATGAGCTTGGCGGCCTCGCGGACCTGCTTGCCGTGCGGACGCGTGGTCGGCCGGTAGCCGGGCAGCCGCAGCTCGGGCGGCCAGATGAAGGACGTCTGCTCCTGCAGGACGTCCTTCGGGATGTCGACCAGCACCGGGCCGGGGCGGCCGGTCTTGGCGAGGTGGAACGCCTCGGCGATCGTGCGCGGGATGTCGGCCGGGTCGGTGACCAGGAAGTTGTGCTTGGTGATCGGCAGCGTGATGCCGCAGATGTCGGCTTCCTGGAAGGCGTCGGTGCCGATGAGCGCACGCGACTGCTGGCCGGTGATGGCCACGACCGGCACGGAGTCCATGTTCGCGTCGGCCAGCGGGGTGACCAGGTTGGTCGCGCCGGGGCCGGAGGTGGCCATGCAGACGCCGACCTTGCCGGTGGCCTGCGCGTAGCCGGTGGCCGCGTGCCCGGCGCCCTGCTCGTGCCGGACCAGGATGTGGCGCACGCTGCGGGAGTCGAACAGCGGGTCGTAGGCCGGCAGGATCGCCCCGCCGGGGATGCCGAAGACGATCTCGACGCCTACCGCCTCAAGGGACCGGACGAGTGACTGCGCACCGGTCACCCGAATCGGGGTGCCGGATGGCGGCGCTGGCTTGGGGCGGGCGGACTGCCCGGCCCCAGGGGTCGCGGCGGCCGGAGTGGGCCGCGAGGTGGCGCTTGTCATCGGTTTCTGCCTCGTGGGTAGAAGGTCTGCGGGTCTACGAGAGATGCGGTTCTGCGGTGAATCTGGTCCGGGCACAAAAAAGCCCCCGTCGACCGGCATGGTCGTACGAGGGTCCGCGCGTTCGATGCGTGCTGGCTCCCGTCAGCGTCGAACGCGCGGCGGAAGTACGAGAATTGACTGTGAAGGCACGTCTAGGACGTTAATGCGTTCGGCCTAGGGCGTCAACTCTGCGGGATGGTGATCCCGGATACTGGACTGGTCCGCCTCACTAGTCCGCCTCCCCGAACCTGTAGGCCACTCACCTTCCGGCGTCGGGCGGCGGATAGTGGGCCACCGTGGTCGATCGCCGTCTCGTTCCCCTTAGGTCTCGTCGCGTGGTCCTCACCAGCGGTGGCACTGGGGTGCGGGACAGCCCCGGGCCATGCCTGCGAGCTGGGTGGGTGCACCATTGAACCGTGTCCGAGCAGCAGATTCCCTCCCGCCTCGTGTTCCGTATCCCGGGCGTGGCGATCCTCGCGGCCCTACTCCTAGCCGTGTGCGCGACACCGATCGTGTTCGCCGGTCCGGCCTTCGCGGTGCTCTTGGTGATCCCGCTGTCCATCATCGTCTGGGTGGTGCGCGTGCGCACTACGGCCGACGTCGATGGGCTGGTGGTCCGCCAGGTCATCGGCCGCAAGGTGCTCCCGTGGGACTCCCTCAAGGGCCTGCGGCTGACGAAGAACGCCGGGGTCAAGGCGGTGCGGTCCGACGACACCGAGGTCGCGCTGCCGTCGGTCCGGGTCCGCCACCTGCCGGCGTTGGCCCTGGTCAGCCGGGGTCGCCTGGACGACCCCACCGAGCCGAACCCGTCCGCCGAGACCGAGGGTGACGTCGCTGACCAGCCGACCGAGGCCGCCGCCGACGCGGAGTAACCTGAACGGCACCGCTCCCGTGTTACCCGGCGCCCATCCCGCGCCCGTGCCCGAGTAGTCGCTAGCTAGCAGATATTGGAGGAGCCGTGCCCGCGCTGCGCTCCCGCACCACGACCCACGGCCGCAACGCCGCCGGAGCCCGCGCGCTCTGGCGGGCCACCGGCATGACCGACAGCGACTTCGGCAAGCCGATCGTCGCCATCGCCAACTCCTACACCCAGTTCGTGCCGGGCCATGTGCACCTGCGCGACCTCGGTGACATCGTGGCCGAAGCGATCCGCGAGGCGGGCGGCGTGGCACGCGAGTTCCACACCATCGCCGTCGACGACGGCATCGCCATGGGCCACAGCGGGATGCTCTACTCCCTGCCGTCGCGCGAGATCATCGCCGACTCGGTGGAGTACATGGTCAACGCGCACCAGGCCGACGCGCTGGTGTGCATCTCCAACTGCGACAAGATCACCCCGGGCATGCTCAACGCCGCGCTGCGGCTCAACGTGCCGGTCGTGTTCGTCTCAGGCGGACCGATGGAGGCGGGCAAGGCGGTCGTCGTCGGCGGTGTCGCCCAGGCCCCGACCGACCTGATCACCGCGATCTCGGCGTCGGCGAGCCAGGAGGTCGACGAGGCCGGGCTGAGCGAGGTCGAGCGGTCCGCGTGTCCGACCTGCGGTTCCTGCTCGGGCATGTTCACCGCGAACTCGATGAACTGCCTCACCGAGGCGCTGGGGCTCGCGCTGCCGGGCAACGGCTCCACGCTGGCTACCCACTCAGCCCGCAAGGACCTGTTCGCCAGGGCGGGCACGACGGTCGTCGAGCTGTGCAAGCGCTGGTACGGCGAAGATGACGAGACGGCCCTGCCGCGCTCGATCGCCAACCGCAAGGCCTTCGAGAACGCGATGGCCCTCGACATGGCCATGGGCGGCTCGACCAACACGGTCCTGCACATCCTCGCCGCGGCCCGCGAGGGCGAGATCGACTTCACCCTGGCCGACATCGACGCCATCTCACGTCGCGTGCCGTGCCTGTCGAAGGTGTCGCCGAACTCCGACTACCACATGGAAGACGTCCACCGCGCGGGCGGAATCCCCGCCCTGCTGGGCGAGCTGTACCGCGGCGGCCTGCTCAACACCGACGTCTTGTCGGTGCACAGCCCGTCGCTGGAGCAGTGGCTGTCCGAATGGGACATCCGCGCCGAGGCGCCCTCCGCCGCGGCCGTGGAGCTGTTCCACGCCGCCCCCGGCGGAGTCCGCACGACGCAGGCGTTCTCCACCTCGAACCGCTGGTCCTCTTTGGACACCGACGCCGCGGGCGGCTGCATCCGCGACGTCGCGCACGCCTACACCGTCGACGGCGGCCTGGCCGTCCTGCACGGCAACCTGGCCGAGGCGGGCGCGGTCATCAAGTCCGCGGGCATCGAGGAGGAGCTGTTCACCTTCCAGGGCCCCGCACGGGTCGTGGAGAGCCAGGAGCAGGCCGTCTCGGTCATCCTCGGCAAGCAGATCCAGGCAGGCGACGTGCTCGTCGTGCGCTACGAAGGCCCCGCCGGCGGCCCTGGCATGCAGGAAATGCTGCACCCCACCGCCTTCCTCAAGGGCGCGGGCCTCGGCAAGAAGTGCGCCCTGATCACCGATGGCCGCTTCTCCGGCGGCTCCAGCGGCCTGTCCATCGGCCACGTCTCCCCGGAGGCGGCGGGCGGCGGCACCATCGCCCTTGTCGAGGACGGCGACCAGATCCGCGTCGACGTCCACGCCAGGACCCTGGAACTGCTGGTCGACCCAGAGGTCTTGGCCGAACGACGGGCGAAGATGGAATCCAGCGAACGCCCGTGGCAGCCGGTCGACCGAGTCCGCCCGGTCACCGCCGCCCTCCGCGCCTACGCCCGCATGGCCACCGACGCCTCGACCGGCGCCGTCCGCGACCCGTCGCGGTAGCCACCCGATTGACTGCTCCGCACCCATGAACTAACCTCCTTAGCTAAGGAGGTCGCCATGGGTGCGGAGCCCGTTTCCCAGTTCAACATCCACGACGCCAAAACGAACCTGTCCCGCATCATCGAGCGGGTCGAACACGGCGAAGAGATCATCATCAGCCGAGCGGGAACGCCGGTGGCGAAGGTGATCCCCCTTCCCCGAACGACGGGACGTTCGAGCTACGGGATCTTGAAGGGCCGGATCACCATCGCGGACGATTGGGATTCCGACGCGGTGAACGACGCTATCGCCGGTGACTTCTACGGAACGACATGAGACTTCTGCTCGACTCGCACGTCGTGTTGTGGTGGCTGACAGGCGATCGTGGCCTGTCCGAGGAAACCAGAGCATTGATCAGTGATGAACCTGACGTCTTCGTCAGCACCGCCTCCGTGTGGGAGCTCGGCATGAAGCAGGAGTCGGGAAAGCTGGTCGGCCCGGATCGCCTGCCTGAAGTCATCATGGGCGCGGGCTTTCGCGCCCTGCCGATCACACCCGATCACGCGATCAAAGCGGTTCGCCTTCCGATGCTTCATCGGGACCCATTCGACCGCGTGTTGATCGCCCAGGCATTGATCGAGGACCTGACCTTGGTCAGCAAGGACACGTACATCAAGCAATACGACGTGCCGATCCTGCTGCCATAGACGCAAAGAGGGGCGCATCCACAGTGGATGCGCCCCTTCGTCGGTCATTGGGGACCTAGCGCATGACAACCAGCGTGACCACCGAGAGACCAGCGGCCAGCAGCAGGAAGATGAACCCGAACGCGGGCGCCCGCCGGAACCACGGCGTGTTCCGGTCCAGCGAGATCTTGCCCGCCCCCGCGAACAACAGCGCGAACGCCGCCGCCGCGTACAGCGTCTCCTTCTCCACCGCCCCCGCGAATTCCTTGATGTCGACCTGGACCCAGATCGCGTTGGCGATCACACCAAGCACACCCGCCGCGGCCGCCGGGGTGAACAGGCCGAGGATCAGCAGCGATCCCGAGACAAGCTCGGTGATCCCGGTGACCCAGGCCAGCAGGGTGGCCTGCTCGAAGCCGAGGCTGGTGAGCCACTGGGCGAACCCGTTGATGCCAGGGCCCTGCATGATCCCGAAGACCTTCTGCAGACCATGGCCCACGACCAGCGCGCCGAGCGTGACACGCAGGACGAGCAGGCCGAGGTCGGCGCCGAAGTGCCACTGGTGGGGTTCGCGGACGGCGACATCGTCCTCGGTGGTCAGAGCGGTCGTCGCGTCGTCGTAGCCGGATCCGGCGTAGCGCTGCTCGGATGGCGTGAAATATCCGCTGTCTGCGTTGCCGCCCGTCGAGCGGCCGTCATCGATACTCACCGCCGCAGACTAGGCGATCAGTCAAGTACACGCCGTGTCGACACGGTTAATAGAGACCCTTGACGAGATTCCGAGGGTTTTCCCCATTGATGAATCTGGTGATTTCCGCGGCGACGACCCGGTAGGCGCGCTTGCGGTGTCCCGCGCAGCTCCCGGCGACGTGCGGGGTGATCAGCACGTTCGGCGCGGTCCACAGTGGATGTCCAGGTGGGAGCGGTTCGGGATCGGTCACGTCCAGCGCGGCGCGCAGCCTGCCCGAGGTGAGTTCGGCGAGCAGCGCGTCGGTGTCGACGACAGGCCCGCGCGCGGCGTTGACCAGGATCGCGCCGTCGCGCATCCGGGCGAGGAAAGCGGCGTCGACCAAGCCGGTCGTGGCCTCGGTGAGCGGCACCATCAGCACCACGGCGTCGTGATCGGGCAGCAGGTCGGCGATCTCGTCGATGCCGCGCACGCCCGCGCGCGTCTGGGTGCCGACGAGCGTGGTGTGCGCGTCGAACGCGTCG
>DATLIA010000042.1:0-17227 GCA_035540215.1 Actinokineospora sp.
GCTTCGTTCTTCGGCGCTGAAGTCGTGCGCTCGGCGTGCGGGGCCGGCGCGAGTGGACGTCCAGGGGGCGGCGATGAACCCGCCCTGCCGTTCACCGATCATGAACCTCATGGAGGACCAGCAGACGCCGCAGACGGCCGAGGGTGACGCGAAGGTCATCACGCTCTGCGGCTCGACCAGGTTCGAGGCCGAGTTCGCGGAGGTCAACCAACTGCTCACGATGGAGGGTTGCGTCGTGATCAGCCTCGGCATGTTCAGCCTCCCCGATCTGCCGGTATACGACTGGACAGTCGACAGCTCGGACCTGAAGGGGCGGCTGGGCGACGTGCACTTCCAGAAGATCCGCCTGGCTGACGAGGTGTACATCGTGGATCCGGGCGGCTACGTAGGTGAGTCCACCCGACGGGAGATTGCCTACGCGGAGTCGCTCGGCAAGCCGGTTCGATATCTGAGTCGCGAGCGCTTGGCTCGAACGGGAGACGGCCCCCAGGAGTGAGTCCGACCGGGCGGTCCGCTCATCGGCATGAGCGTGAGTCGGTGTGTCCGTCAGTTTGGGATGTGCCATCTGATCAGTGTGTCGCTGTCGATGGAGGCGAGTTCGTGACTGGCCGGTTGGTGGTGGGTTGGCGTGAATCCGGGGACGGTGCCGGTCCGGTGGCCGGTCGTCGGGTCCCACACCTGCGTTCCGGCGGGACCGGCTGAGTACAGCCTGCGGCCATCTGAGTGCAGAGCGCCGCTCGGGCCTGCGAACTGGATGACCTCCTGGCCGGTGACCGGGTCGAAGATCCGCACCCCGGGGATCAACGCCAGGTCATCGCCACCGATGCCGCTGATCACCAGCCGCTCATCGTCCAACCAACACATCGGGCTGTCCCAGTGATAGTCACGCGTGCACAGCCACTGGATCGACGACCCGTCGTCGCTCTCCCAGATGTCGCGCAGCCTCCACCGGTGCACGTTCCAGACGTGGGGCACGCCGACCGGATGCCACACCCAACCGTCGTCGGCGATCCACTGTCCGCTCGGCGAGCAGTGCAGGCGCCCGTGGAAGTAGTCGAGATAGTGCTCTGGCCTTGGTTGACCGCGTTGCCACTCGGTCGATCGCGGCGTCAGCAGAGTTCCGGTCGCGGGGTCGGACAGGTCGAGCCTGTTCCAGTCGGAACCGTGCACGAGCAGCAGTTCATCGGCCACCGCGGTGAACGCGATCGGGAACGGCTGGGTCTCTGGATGGTAGGCCCCGCGATCCAGGCGCATGGTGACCACACCGCGCCGTAGATCCAAGACCACGCCACGGCGGCCGTAGTCGATGACGACCGCCGCGTACCCGCCGCCCGGCGCGGCATGGATCCGCGGGTGCGGCGGGCGATTCCTGAATGAACTATCCACACCGGACTTCGGCAGGCGAAACCGCATGCTGCGCAACGTCTTGCCGCTGTCGGCGTGCCAATGCAGCACCCGCCGACGGCCCAGCAGCAGCCACTCCCCAGGCCGATCCGGCACCGCGGCGATATCCAGCGGCGCCAACGGCATCCGGGTTCGGGTCAACTCGACGGACACGGGCTCGGGCCGCTCGGCGATACCCGGTACGCCCCGGATCGCGGTCACGCCGGACTCGTCATCCACCCGGTCGACGCAGCCCTCGCACGCGACGATCAGCTCGACAGGCCCATCCGCGCTGTCACAGGCCACACAACAAATATCGTGCGCTGCCCCTACCCCGGTCAACAGCCACACCCGGGCGAGATTCTCGCCGTTCTCCGTAGTCAGATGCCTGCACATTCGACTCGGTCCCGGGGTCGCTGGATGCCCGCACAGCAGTAATTCCACCCGCTCAATATCACGGTATGAGCATGCAACCGCTCAGGTCAGGTTGGTGTTGATGTACTCGCGGGAGCCGGACGTCGGCGTCAGACGAACTCTCCAATTCGTAGAAGCGCTCGTCCAACTCATGTAGGGCTTCAACGAGGCCACCTTAGTCGATCTTGTCAGCTCGTTCGCCGGAGTCATTCGGGTAGGTGGCGCCCAGCAGGCCCATCGCGATCCGCAGCCCGCGCTGGGCCGAGATCAGCGATGACTGGTCGCAGCCCACCGAGTTCCGTGTAGAGCTCCCACAGGTCTATCGCCATGAGGAGAACCTAGGGAGTCGCGCACGTCATGCGCTCGTCGGCACGGGAGCGTGTATCAATACGAAGGCACGCCACTGGGTGTCACTGTTCGGTCCCGAGTCGAGGAAGGCGCATATATGCCTGGCGGGGATGATCGGTCGGCGGTTTGCGAGTGACGCCGACAAACACGTCGCCGTACGCCGTGTCGACGACGAAGTGCTCAAACTGGTCGAGTTCGAACTCGCAGTAGCGCTGTAGGAGCTGACGGAAGAGTTCGACCTCGCTCGCGGACAGCGGCCCGCCCTCATCGTCCATGTGAACAGCCTAGGCACCGGCGGACCCGCCGGGCATGCCCACGACGGTCACCCAGACCACATCCAACCGCGACCGATCATGAAGGGGAGCCCCTGATCGAACTGCCTGGCAGACACGCCTGAGCGGCGTAGCGGAGGTCACGGTGTCCGATCCACGACAAGGTCATGGCATCGAGTAAGGCGACTCCGGGTGGACTCGGACGACGATGCGCCATAACGCGGGAGTGATGGATCAAGTGGTTCAACCCACCGCGGCACACCTGTTAGCGCTGGTCCGCGGCACTGACCTACGCGGCGAAGTCCACAGTGGACACTGACTGCGAAGAGCGTCGATACCGCGTGGCGCAAGGATTGTCAATGAACAACAAACTTTGCCAATCCCATTCGCCATCGATGTTCTTCATGTATAGCTAGAAGATTTCACATCGGGCACTGCGGTACCATCCCCGGCGTCACAGCCCGCCAGCGTTCGGTCTCACTACGCTACCTATACTTGATCTTAGCCTCGTCGCTGCAGGCCGCCTCTGGGCAGGAAGGACCCGATGTCCCACTCGCCATCGTCCGCGCCACCGGTCTCTACCTGGGGCGTCCGGCCGGATCACGACCACTCGACCCACACCAGACATCTGCGGACCCGCCTGCTGCGGACCGGATGGTCCCTGATCACGGCCGTCGCACTGCTGGGCGGGGGCGGGATCGTCGCGATCGCGATGGACCGGTCCATCGGGCTCGCGGTGTCGATCGGCATCGTGGTGGCGTCGGTGATCGCGGTCGCCATCGCGCTGGCGTCGGCCCTGTCCACGATCCGGCAGCTGCCGGTCATCGTCCACCAGACGCCTGATCAGGGATATCAGCAGCGGCAGGTGTTCGCCGCGCCGCAGAGTGAGCCGGTCTTCGAGGCCGTCGCCCACCGGCCGCAGCCCGCGCCGCTCTGGCCGGTCAGCGACGAGTCCGTCGCGGGCGCGACAGACGATCCCGCGCAGCGGCGCGAGGTGTTCGTCAAGCTGGCCCGGCGCCTGCAGTCGCTGATCAACCGCTCCATCCAGCGCATCGACCAGCTGGAGCAGGAGAACGAGGACCCGGTCCTGCTCGACGGGCTCTACGAGATCGACCACCTCTTCACCCTCGCGCGCAGGCAGGGCGAGAACCTGGCCGTGCTGGGTGGCGAACCGCCGCAGCGCCGGTCGAACCGCCCGGTCAGCGTCTACGCCGTGCTGCTCGCCGCGGTGTCCGAGGCCGAGCACTACCGCCAGATCGCGATCGTGCCGGTCGACGACGTCGAGATCCACGGGCACGCGGTCGCCGAGGTCATCCATCTGCTGGCCGAACTGCTGGAGAACGCCACCCGCTTCACCTCGCCGGACGGCCCCAAGGTCGAGGTGCGGGCGCACAAGGTCACCGCGGGCCTGGCCATCGAGGTGCAGGACCGCGGCCTCGGCATGAGCTACGAGGACCTGGAGCGGATCAACAAGCTGCTCGAGGGCAACACCCGCATCGACGTCAGCGAACTGCTGCACGACGGCCGCATCGGCCTCGCCGTCGTTCGGGAACTGGCCAGGCGCCACGGGATCAAGGTTCGGCTGCAGTCGAACATCTTCGGCGGCATCGCCGCGGCCGTCGTCGTGCCGCCGCACCTGCTCAGCGAGCCGAAGGCGGAGAACCGGCGCCCGTCGCCCGCGCCGCGTGAACGCCTCCCGGAGCCCGCGCCCGCGACGCCGCCACGGCCGATGGCCGTCCAGGCCGCACCGAGTCCGCTCACGCCGCGTCAGCCGACGAGCAGGCGCCAACGGGTGGAGCCGCGTGAGCCCGAGCCCGTCGCCCCCACCAGGCAGCCCGCCGTCGTGGAGAGCGAGCTGCCAGAGCTTCCCGTGCGCGCGCCCGGCCGGTCCTACGCCGATCTGCGCGCCGGGATGACCCCCGACGCGGACGAGACGGCCGCCTACGAGCAGCCCGGCAGCAAGCCACCGCCGCTGCCGCAGCGACAGGGCACCCACCTGCGCGAGGAGCTGCTTGAGCCGCCCATCCCGGCCGCGCCGGTGCCTGGGCACAACACCAAGCTGATGGCCACCGTTCAACAGGGTCGCGAGCACTGGATCAACGAACAGAGCCGCGACTCGGCATCGGACCAGTCCGACCCAGGACCTACTCGAGGAGAATCCACCCCATGGCCGACGACCTGAACTGGCTGCTTCGGCGCCTGGTCGAGGCAGTCCCCAGCACCCGCAGCTCACTGTTGCTGTCGGTCGACGGGATCCCGAAATACTGGTACGGACTGGACAACGACGGCGCGGACCGCCTCGCGGCACTGGCCAGCAGCATGCGCTCGCTGGCGGGCCAGGTGGGCACCACCTTCACCAGCGGCGGCGGTGAGGGCGTCCGCCAGGTGATCATCGAGCTGAACGAGGTCATCCTGTTCGTCACCGCGGCGGGCACGGGCAGCGTGCTCGCCGTCCTGGCCGCGCCGGACGTCGACGCGGGCATCCTCAGCTACGAGATGCAGCGGCTCTGCACCCAGGTCCCGGCGGTCCTCGTCACCCCCGCCCGGCACCGGGTCGCCACGTCGCCGAGCAATGGAAGTAGATGACCATGACCGGCGTGGACGAGGATCCCGACGGGGATCCCGACCTGTTCGGTGTGCGCCCGTACGCGATGACCGATGGGCGCACCCAGCCCAGCACGCACCTGGACCTGATGTCGCTGGTCCGGGCCACGGGCGGCGGGATGGTCGCGCCGGAGAAACTGGGCGTCGAGCACGCCCAGGCACTGCGGCTGTGTCAGTCGCCCATGTCGGTCGCCGAGGTCGCCGCCCATCTGCGGCGGCCGGTCACGGTGGCCAAGGTCCTGCTGGCCGACCTGATCGAACTGGGCGTGGTGATCGCCAGGTTTCCGCCCAGCGAGTCATATTCGGATGACCCTTCGGTGCTACGGGCGGTGATTGATGGCCTCCGACGGATCGTATGAGCCGTTCCCGATCCAGATCAAAATCCTTATCGCGGGCGGATTCGGGGTCGGGAAGACCACATTTGTGGGCTCGGTGAGCGAAATCAAGCCACTGACAACGGAAGAGACGCTGACCGCGGCCAGTGTCGGCACCGACAGCGTTTACGGCGTCGAGAACAAGACGACGACGACCGTCGCCATGGACTTCGGCCGAATCTCGATCACCGAGAAGAACCTGGTTCTCTACCTCTTCGGCACACCGGGCCAGGACCGTTTCTGGTTCATGTGGGACGAACTGTCGCGCGGCGCGCTGGGCGCGGTGGTGCTCGCCGACACCCGGCGGCTGCAGGACTGCTTCGGCGCCGTCGAGTTCTTCGAACGGCGTGACATCAAGTTCATCGTGGCGCTCAACGATTTCGAGGGCGGCCACTGGTATTCCGACGACGAGGTGCGCCAGGCACTCGCGCTCAAGCAGCATGTCCCACTCGTGCGCTGCGATGCCCGCGATAAACGCTCGGCGGGCGAGGTTCTGATCGCCCTCCTCGAATCCGTCCTCGCGACGTCCATCGTCGCGACCCGAACCTAGGATCCGGAGATCCATGAACCACGACATGATCGACTCGCGTCTGCTGACCGCGCCGCACGATCCCGAGGTCGGCAGGCGGCTGATCCGGCTTGGTGAGCTCGGCCTCGGCGGCACGCCCGACCCGGAGTTCGACGAGTTCGCCACCGAACTCGCCCAGGCCGCTGGCGCGCCGTACGCGATGGTCAACTTCATCGGCGAGCAGGAGCAGTACTTCGCCGGTCTGCACGTCCCGTCGAGCGCGAAGGCCGACGCGATGAAGGCGGCCCAGTCCTCGTCGAACGCGACACCCAGCCGGACGATGGCACGTGACCACGGCTTCTGTCCGCACGTAGTGGTGCGGCGCAAGGCTTTGGTGCTCGACGACGTGTGCGCCTACCCGCGGTTCGCGGTCAACCCGGTGATCAACTCCATCGGCGTCCGCGCGTACATGGGCGCCCCGCTGATCGACCGGACCGACACCGCGCTCGGCACGATCTGTGTCGTGGCGACGGAGGAGAGCCAGTGGGGCCGACCGGGCCTTGAGCTCATCAAGTCGATGGCCGCCAAGGTGGTCGACCTCATCCACCAGCGGGAACGCCAGCGCTGAGAACCTTTCGGCCTACCCTGCGCGCTCCTGGTGTACGGCGGTGCGCAGGGAGGCGCTGCTGGACCTGAGCTGACAGGACAGCCGGGCCGACCACTGGTCCTCATAGGTCCCCAGCGCCACCTCGGCCAGCCGCAGCCGCTGCACGTCCGAGGTGCCCGCGGGGGCGTAGATGTGGTTGGCGTCGCGGAAGAACCGCTCGATGTGGCGACCGGGGTCGAGCCCGTAGGCGGCGTGGATCTCCATCGCGGTGCGCGCGGCATCCAAAGAGGACTCCACGTTCAGTAGCTTGGCGTTGATGAGGTCCGCGTCGCAGGGAATGCCCTGGTCGAGCATATGCGCGGCGTGGTAGGCGGCGAGCGTGGCGGTCATCAGCTGGGACTGGAGCTGGCCTAACTTCTGTTTGACGGTAGGGAGTTCACACAGCGACTTGCCGTAACGCTGATGCTCCTTGGCGAAGCCGACTGTCCGCTCCACCAGCGCCCGGTGGATCCCCAGCGACACAGCCGTCAGGTTGGGCCGTCCATACAGGACGCTCGACGAGTACGCGACGGCGAGTCCGTCGCCCTCGACACCGAGCAGGTTCTCCGCCGGGACGCGGCAGTTCTCGAAAATGAGTTCGCCGAAGCTGAAGCCGTGCAAGCCCATCGCAGGCTGGTGTTCCCCCAGGGAGAACCCAGGGGTGGTCGATTCCACCAGGAACGCCGACAGTCCCTTCGAGCCCTTGCCGGTCCGAACCACTACGCCGTGCAGATCGCCGACGTGGCTGTTCCCGACGAACACCTTGCGGCCGTTGAGTACATAGTGGTCGCCGACCCGCTTGGCCGTGGCCGCCATCCCCGCGACGAATCCGCCGCTCTCCGGCTCGGTCACCGCGATCGTGGGAAGGCACCGACCGTCGCTGATGGCCGGTAGCCAGCGCCGCTTCTGTTGCTCGTTGCCAAAATGCACGATCTTCGCCACACCGAGCTGGGAGGCCTGCACCATGGCGCCCATCGCGCCGCTGACCCTCGACAGCTCCTCGATGATGATCGTCTTGGCCAGGTGGCCGAGACCCATCCCGCCGTACCGAGGCGCCACGGTGACGCCGATCCAGCCCTGCCGAGCGATCAGTCTGGACATTTCAAAGTGGACGGCCCGCGAGGACTCCATCTCGGCAACCAGCGGCGCGACCTTGGTCTCGGCGAACAGACGAACCTGGTCGCGGAGCTCTTCGTGGTGGCGAGTGGTGAAGTAGCTGGTGGTCTCGGCGGCGAGGTCCAATGCGCATCCCCTATGTTTCGTCACCGACCAAAGGTGTGGCATTTGCGCCGTTGCGTAACTTTGCCATCGACGCTCCGTACCCGGTACCACCTAGTCGGTGATTCCGATCGGACAAGATCTACTTCTACTCGCCAGTACGTTTACTTAGAGCGATATTCATGATCCACGACACAGCTCCATAAAGAGAACTGCTGTCCACGGGCGCATTACGCATGATCGTTAAGGAAGCGTTCGCCGATCTCGGTGTTCTGGTAGTGCGGGGATCGGCCACCTGGGATGCGATGGCCGACTCACCCGCTACACCAACCACTCCCCCGCCACCATCAGATCCCGACCCGCGATCTCGTTGGCCTCGCGCCAT
Source organism: Actinokineospora sp. (assembly GCA_035540215.1). Lineage (GTDB taxonomy): Bacteria > Actinomycetota > Actinomycetes > Mycobacteriales > Pseudonocardiaceae > Actinokineospora. The sequence goes on from DATLIA010000042.1 coordinate 8,153, forward strand.
GCCTGGACCAGCAGCGGCCGGATGCGGAAGTAGGGGTAGTCACGCTGTTCGCGGGGATCGAACCCGGTCTTCGTCGCGAACGCGTCACCGATCTCGGTGTCGACCTGGTCGACCACCGCGGTTCCCTCGATGAGCACCACGTCGCGGGTCGGACCGATGGTGAGCCGGACCCGACCGCCCGCCCGGAGGTTGCGGGCGGTCGGGTTGGTCGCCGCTGTCGAGATCAACAGCGTTTCGCCGTCCCAGAGGAACGACAGCGGCACCAGGTACGGCGTGGCCACGGAGTCGGCCGTGGCCACCCAGGCGTCGACGTCGTGGTCGAGTCGGCGCAGGGTGTCCTTCTTGCGCTGGTCGGCCGGGCGGGGCGGCGGTGCCATGGGTCAGCTCACCGCCCGCTTGATGAGCGCGCCGATTAGCGCCTCGTCGGCCGGGGTCAACTCGGCCAGCGCGAAGGCGGTCGGCCACATGGCACCGTCGTCCAGCCGCGCTTCGTCGTTGAAGCCGAGCGTCGCGTACCTGGCCTTGAACTTCGCCGCGGGCTGGAAGAAACAGACGATCTTGCCGTCCCTGGCGTACGCGGGCATCCCGTACCAGGTCTTCGAGGTGAGCTCCGGGGCGTTGGCCTTGACGATCTCGTGGATCCGCTCGGCGATGACCCGATCCGGTCCGGCCATCTCGGCGATCTTCGCGAGCACGTCGGCCTCACCATCGGCCTTGGCCTTGCTGGGGTCGCGACGCGCGGTGGCCTTCAGTTCCTGGGCGTGGTCCTTCATCGCGGCGAGTTCGTCGGCGCTGAACGCCGCGGACTTCTTCGTGGTCGTCATGTCTGGTTCCTTACTCGTGTTGGGGTTCGGCTAGTGGGGTTCAGCGGTCCTGGAGCAGGCCGAGGACGTTGCCGTCGGGGTCGGTGACGGTGGCGACGACACGGCCGCCGCCGACCTCGCGCACCGGCTCGCGCACCGTCGCGCCCGCGGCGGTGACCTCGGCGAGCTTCGCCTCGATGTCGGGCACGTGCCAGTAAGCCACCGGCGCGGTCATGCCCTGCGGGCCGCCGCCGGGCACCAGCCCGATGTGCTGGCCCTCGGCCTCGTAGCCGACGTAGTAGGACTCGTCGGTCTGCGGCGCGATGCCGAGCAGAGCGGTGTACACGGCCTTCGCCGCCGCCAGGTCGGACACGGGGTGCAGCACGGTCTTGACGCCCATGGTGGAAGACATCGTCACTCCTTGGATCTGATCGGGTGTGGCCGGTGATGGCCACGGGTAAAGCCTCTCCCGGATCCGCCCAACCCACATCCGTGCTCACCACTGAGTCCCCACGGAGTCCATACGGGATCGGGCAGGATGGGTCCGTGGCGGCGCAGGCGGGGATATCAACCAGGGAGGCCGAGGTGCTGTCCCTGATCGGGGAGCACCTCAGCAACGCGGAGATCGGCGCGCGGCTGTTCATCTCCGTGCGCACGGTCGAGACGCACGTGTCCGCCCTGCTGCGCAAGCTCGGCGCGGCGGACCGGCGGGCGCTCGCGCGGCTCGCGGCCGAGTGGAGCCGGGCGGCGCGCGGGGGCAAGGTGGCCACCGGACTGCCCACCCCGGTGACCTCGTTCGTCGGCCGCGCCCAGGAGCTGGCGGCGCTGGTCGAGGCGGTCCACACGCACCGGCAGGTGAGCGCGGTCGGCCCGGGCGGGGTGGGCAAGACCCGGCTGGCGCGGGCCGTCGCCGAGCGGACCGCGGGCGACTTCCCCGACGGCGGCTGGTTCGTCGATCTGGTCCCGGTCACCGATCCGGCGATGGTCGGGGCGGCGGTCGCGGCGGCGGTCGGCATCGGCGAGCACCAGAGCCGCGGCATGGACGAGTCGGTGATCGCCGCGCTGGCCGACCGGCACGCCCTGCTCGTGCTCGACAACTGCGAACACGTGCGCGACGGCGTCGCGCGGTTCCTGGAGCGGCTGCTCACCGCCTGCCCGCGGCTGACCGTGCTGGCCACCAGCCGGGCGCGGCTGATGGTGCCGTTCGAACGCGTCCAGCCCGTTCCGCCGCTGTCGCTGACCGGTGACAGCGACTCCGACGCGGTCGCCCTGTTCCTAGACCGGGCCGCCGCGGTGGGCTCGCCGCTGGCGCCGGAGCAGCGCGACCAGGCCGCCGAGATCTGCCGGGGACTGGACGGCGTGGCGCTGGCGATCGAGCTGGCCGCCGCCCGGTTGCCCACGCTCGGCTTGGACGGACTCGCGGGCACCCTCTCCGACCAGCTCCGACTGCTGAGCGGCGGCGCGCGGGCCGACGACCGGCACCGGTCGGTTAGGGCCACACTGGACTGGAGCCACGCGCTCCTGGACTCAGCCGACCGCACGCTGCTGCGTCGGATCGCGGTCTTCGTCGCCCCGTTCACAGTGGACGCGGCCTGCCAGGTCGCCGCGTTCGAGCCGCTTGCGGCGGCCGAGGTGATGGACGGGCTGGCCCGGCTCACCGAGCACAGCATGCTCACGGTGGTGCCCTCCGCGGACGGGACCCGGTATCGCACGCTGGAGACCATCCGCCAGTTCGGTGTAGAACAGCTGACCGCCGCGGGTGAACTCGCCGATGTCCGCGCCCGCCACCTGCGCTGGTGCTCGGCGACCGCGACCGACCTGACCGGGGACGCACCACGCGCGGGCGCGTGGCGAGCCAGATTCGACGCGGCGGCCGACGACATCCGGGCGGCCCTCGGCTGGGCCGCCCACCAGCGTGCCGACGCGTACGGCTTGGCACTGTCGCTGGCCCAGCTGACCTTCAGCCGCAACCTGGTCGGCGAGTCCCAGCAGCGATATGAGCAGGCCGCGGCGCTCACCGACGATCCAGCCGCCGCTGGGGCGGCGCTGCGGCACGCCGCGGCGGTGGCCGGCTGCCGCATGCGCGGCGAGGACATGTACCGGCTCCACCTCGCCGCCGCGGACTCCGCGAAGGCCGCGGGCGACAACGCGGGCGCGGCCCGCGAACTGGCCACCGCGGCGGCGACCACCTACCGGTTCGCGGGCACGTTCTCCCAACCACCGCCACCGGGCGAAGCCGCCACTCTGCTGGCCGCCGCCCTCGAATTGGCGGGCGACAACCCTGACGCGCAAGCCGCGATCGCCCTCGCCGAGTGTGGGGTGCTGAGCGCCGATTCGACAGCGCCCGCCGCCGTCGCGCGCGCCGAGCGGGCGGTCGACCTGGCGCGCGCCACCGGCGACCCGCTGGCCCAGAGTGGAGCCCTCGACGCCCTCACCGCCGCCCAGTGCTGGGCGGCGGACATCTTCGCCACCGCGGCCACGACCCGCAGCCGCGTCGAACTGCTCGCCACGGCACCGGTGACGCCTGCCAGCGCGCTCGAGCGGGTGAACGCGCTCGCCGAGGCCGCCGAGACCTGCGTCGGCGTCGGCGACCTCGCGGGCGCCCACCGCTGGGGCGAGGCACTGCGCGACCTGCCCCTGCTGGCCGAACGCGGCGACTTCGCCACGTCCCGCCTGCTCGTGGCCGACGCCCTGGCAGGCGACGTCGACAGCGTCCTGGCAGGCAGCAGCCGCTTCCTCGACGCCTGGGAGCGTTCGGGGAGCCAACACGCCCCCAACCTCGCCATGGCGGCCGCCGCGGTGGCGATGGTCCACGGCCTGCGCGGCGACAACGCGGCGAGGACCAAGTGGCTCGCCGTCGTCGACGAACTCGGTGTGGGACAAGAGGAAAGCGCCGGCTACAGCGCCGTGTTCGACGCGATCGTCCTGCTCCACGATGGTCACGCCGACCAGGCCTTGACGAGGATGGCAGCCGACCCGGACGAGATGGACGAGCAGGTCATCTGGTTCTGGCGCCACTGGTACCTGGCCCTGCGCGCCGAGGCCGCCACCCTCGCCGGGGCACCCGACGCCCGCGACCGAGTCACCGCCGCACGGAACGTCGTGGTGGGCAACCCGATCGCCGAGGCGCAATTGGACCGCGCGGAAGCCCTGCTGGACGGCGACCAAGCCCGGATGCTCGCCGCGGCCACCGCGTTCGAGACAGCGGGCTGCCGCTACCAGCGGGCGCGAACACTCGTACTCGCAGGCGACGACGCCGGAGCACAGGCCATGGCCGATCTGGGCCTGGCTCCGGCGACCGTGGCTGGCTGAGGGTCAGGCGGGCTGCGGCATCGGTGTGGCGGGCAGTCCCAGCGGACGTTCCGCGAAGGCCTGCTCGGCCGCGACCGGGTAACAGAAGTTGGAGCTGGCGTCGCCGAGGGTGCTGTCGACCCAGGCCTGGACCGACTCGACGGTGTCGGATTCCCACAGGCAGGTGACCTCGGTCAGGTCCTGGCTCGGGTAGAACTGCAGGACCTTGACCGTCTCCGGCGCCCCGTCGCCTGCGATGAGGCGCTGGCCGCGGGTGAAGGCGGTCTCGGGGTTCTTGATGTGGTGGTGGACGACGACGTACATGGCGGGTGCCTCCCTTTCGGCGAATTCGGTACGCACGAAGCTATGGCGGGGATGGCCATCGCCGCGTCCCTTGGGATCACCAATCGGGTGTGGGCGCGGCGTGGTTGGTTTTGACCACGTCAGGCGAGGTTGTGCTCGTGGGCGAAGGCGCCCGCGGCGGCGCGGGTCGAGACGTCGATCTTGGCGAAGATGTTCTGCAGGTGGCGGGCCACGGTGTGCTCGCTGAGGACCAGGGCGGCGGCGATCTCGCGGTTGCCGTGCCCGGCCGCGACCAGCCGGAGGACCTCCAGCTCACGCGGACTGAGCCCGTGCGCGTCGCCGGGCGGTTCGGTCTCGGCCAGGTCGGGTCGCGCGCCTAGTCCGGTGAAGGTGTCCCTGGCGGCCCGCAGTTCCATGGCGGCGGTGTCCTCGTCGCCGAGGAGTCGGCAGGCTCGGCCCAGCAGGGCTCGGCTGCGCGCGGACTCGTATGGCGCCTCAAGTTGTTGCCACAGAACGCATGCTCGGCGTGCCGCGGACAGCGCGCCTTGTGCGTCGCCCGTGGCGAGGGCATGGGCGCCGCGGGCGTGCGACGCCAGCGCGTCGATGGCCTCGGTGCCCTGTTGGGCCGCGATCTCGTCGAGTTCCCGACACGCGCCCGCGGCGGCGTCGGTGTCGCCCGCCGCCAGCATGATCCGCACGTACGCGGGCAGCAGTGCCACCCGCGGCAGCCCGCGTGGCGACTCGGACACCGCGCGGCGGATCGTCGCGGCGGCCGCGTCGCCTCTCCCCTGTGCCAGGCGCATCAGGGCGAGACCGGGCTGCGGCTCGCGGCCCAGACCGTTGGCCGTCTGGTAGGCCGCTTCCGCCTTGGCGAATTCGCCACGCAGCCTGCGCACCTCGCCGTCGCGGTAGGCCGCCTCGCCGCGGGCCAAGCGGTTCAGCGCGCCCGCTGTGTAGGACTCGCTGATCCGGCTCAGCTCGGCCAGCGCGTCCGTCCAGTCGCCGCCGAGGGTCATCATCTCCGCGCGGTGCACCAGGCAGACTCCCTTGTGCGCCACCATGTCCGGCTGGCCCGCACACCATCTGGTCAGCGCCAGGGTCCACTCACGGACCCGCCGCAGTTCGTAGGCGCCACGGCAGAACGCGATGGTGTTGCAGTAGACGATCCCGGCGACGATCGGCGAAAGCTCCCCCGCGGTCACCGCGACCATCGTCTCGTCGATCAGCCGGACACCCTCGTCCGACCGACCCTGCCGGACCAGCGCGTGCCCGTGCTCCATCATGCCGATCGCGACCAGGTCGCGGTCGCCGAAGCGCTCGCCGACCTCGGTGACTCGGACGGCGACGGCGAGCGCGGCCGGACTGTCGCCCTTGACGAGGTGGCCGAGCATCTCGCCGATCAACACGTAGCCCCGGTCCACGGTGTCTGCGTCGGGATCGAGCAGTCGCTCCGCCCGCGCGAACCAGCCGAATCCCGGCGCCGACTGTCCACGGAACAGCCAGCTGTGGCCGATCCAGAACGCGCACCTGATGGCGGACCCGGGTTCGTCCGCGTCGAGATAGGACCGGTAGGCCCGTTCGAGCGCTCGTACGTAGTCGTCGTCCTGGCCGAGCATGTAGGCGGCACGGGCGAGGAGCTCGAGGTCCGCGGCGCACAGCGGGGTCACCCGGTCCGCGGCGGTCAGCTGGTCATACGCGCCCTGCCAGCCGGCCTGTGCGCTCGGCTCCAGACCGGGGACGTGATCCACCCCTTCCGCCACGGACACGAGTATCCGTCGGCGACGAAGGGGCGGCATCGCGAACGCGGATCAGCTGACCGAGTCGATCTTCCTGCGCGACGTTCCGCCGCGCGCCATGCGGGCATCATCCCGGCGCCATGCCGCCTCGGTAGAACTGCGCGACAACCACCTGACTGGAGGTCGTGGATCGTGCGTGCATACACAAAGGCCGCGTTGGCGGCGATCGCGGGAACCTGCTTGCTCGGCACCGGGATCGCCGCGGACGCGGCGCCCACCGACCAGGGCGACGCGCTCGGCGTGGCGGTGTCGAAGCTGGACCGGTCGGCGGCGTGGACCCAGGTCGACAAGATCAAGCTCAACTTCCCGACCCACCACCCGCAGGGCTTCACCCGGGTCGGCGACCGGCTCTTCATGTCCAGCGTGGAGATCATCGAGCGGCCGGTGAAGTACCCGGCGCCGGTCGACGGCTACGACCGCACCCCGGGCAAGGGTGTCGGCCACGTCTTCGAGCTTGACCTGCACGGCAACCTCGTGCACGACATCGTGCTCGGCGAGGGCATCGTCTACCACCCCGGCGGCATCGACGCGGACGCGAACTCGCTGTGGGTCCCGGTCGCCCAATATCGACCCAACAGCTCGTCCATCGTCTACCGGATCGACCTGGCGACCCTGGCCGTGCACGAGGAGTTCCGCGTCGCCGACCACATCGGTGGAATCGTGCCCGACCACGGCACCCTGCGCGGCGTGTCATGGGGCTCGCGGCGGATGTACACGTGGAACCAGCAGGGGCACGAACTGGGGAAGGTGCTCAACCGCAGCCACTTCGTCGACTACCAGGACTGCGCGGCCGCGGGCAGGCACACGCTGCTGTGCACCGGGATCACCGGCTTCACCAACCCGGCCGGGGCCGCGTTCGAACTCGGCGGGATCGCGGTGATCGACCTGCCGTCGCTGGACATCCGGCACGAGGTTCCGGTGACCCTGTGGTCGAGCGCGGGCCACGTGGCCACCCGCAACCCGGTGCACCTCGAACTCGACGGCTCGAAGCTGCGCATGTGGGCCGCACCCGACGACGGTGACGAAGGTGTGGGCACCGAGATCCTGGTCTACGAGACCAGGGTCAGCTAGACCCAAGGTGGTCGCGGCGCTGTCAGTCCGGCAGCGCCGCCATCACCTCGGCGCAGAACTGGACGCACTGGTCGCAGATCCGCACCCCCGGGCCCGCGACGATCCGCTCCGCGGCAGCGGCGGAGCAGAACGAGCACGTGAGCGTGCTGGTCACGGGCACGGGGTCGAGATGTGACTCGCCCGCCGTCAGCGATCGCGCCTCCTGGATCACCTGACCGCTCAACGCGACGCAGCCGTCGCAGATGAAGACACCGGGACCGGCGACCAGTCGCGCGACCTCGGTCTTGGCCGCGCCGCAGAACGAGCACGCGAGGTCGGCGCCCGCCTTCTGGCGGGGCTTCCAGCCCGCGGTGCCGCCCGCTTCCTCGATCATCTGGTGCACGCGCTGATGGCTGACGTCCAGCGCGTCGGCGATCTCGCGCATCGAGCCGCCCGCCAGGTACAGGCGCCGGACGGCGCGGTGGTAGTCGGCCTTGGCCAGTTCAGCCTCGCCCAACACCCCTGACCAGCGGGACGCCGCCTCGCGAGCGCTTCGCAGCAGTTCTTCGTCAAGCGACATCTGTCTAGCCTAGATAGACGATTGGACGTCTGTCTACCTAGGCTAGACGACCGACTACCCGAGGTTGGGCCGCAGCCAGCGCTCCACTTCGGCGAGCGGCAGCTCACGGCGGGTCGCGTAGTCCTCGACCTGGTCGGCGCCGAGACGCCCGACGGTGAAGTAGCGCGAGTCCGGGTGGGCGAAGATCAGACCGCTCACCGCCGCGGCGGGGGTCATCGCGAACGACTCGGTCAGACCGAGGCCGACCTTGTCGGCGCCGAGCAGGTCGAACAGCGCGGGCTTGAGGCTGTGGTCCGGGCTGGCCGGGTAGCCCAGCGCGGGGCGGATGCCGCGGAACCGCTCGGCGTGCAGGTCGGCCAGGTCGGGCTCGGAACCCGGTTCGAACCAGGCGCGGCGGGCCTCCAGGTGGATGTACTCGGCGAAGGCCTCCGCCAGGCGGTCCGCGAGCGCCTTGGCCATGATCGCCTTGTAGTCGTCGTGCTCGGCCTCGAACTTGGCGGCCACGGCGTCGGCGCCGTGGATGGCCACGGCGAAGCCGCCGAGGTGGTCGCCCGCGGGGGCGACGTAGTCGGCGAGGCAGCGGTTGGGGCGACCCTCGGGCTTCACGGTCTGCTGGCGCAGCATCGGCACGGTGACGCCGTCGACGATGATGTCGTCGCCCTGGCTGTGCGCGGGCCAGAAGCCGAGCACGCCGCGGGCCTGGAACAGCGATCCGGCGATGATCTCGTCGAGCAGCGCGTTGCCCTCGGCGAAGAGTTCGGCGGCGACCGGCTGGTCCAGGATCGCCGGGTACTTGCCCTTGAGCTCCCACGCCAGGAAGAAGAACTGCCAGTCGATCATCCCGCGCAGGGTGTCCAGATCGGGTTCGACCAGGCGGACGCCGGTGAAGTCGGGGACCGGCAGCTCGCTGAAGTCCACCCGCTCCGGGTTCCGGCGCGCCTGCGCCACGGTGAGCATGGCGGTGCTCTGACGTTCCTCGTGCTTGCGCCGCAGCCGTTCCTGGTCGGCGCGGTTGCGGACCGTCAGCGCCTCCGCGCGGTCGGCGTCGAGCAGTTCGGCGACCACCCCGACGACCCGGGAGGCGTCCTCGACGTGGACGGTGTCGAAGTCGTAGGCGGGCGCGATCCGCACCGCGGTGTGCTGGCGCGAGGTCGTGGCGCCGCCGATCAGGAGCGGCAGCTCGAGCCCGCGGCGCTCCATCTCTTTCGCGACCGTCACCATCTCGTCGAGCGAGGGCGTGATCAGGCCCGAG
>DATLIA010000043.1:0-18599 GCA_035540215.1 Actinokineospora sp.
CCCCCCCCCACGCCGCCTTCCAGGCGGCCGAGCCGCGCGCCCGCAGGGCGCGCCATGTCACAGTCTCGCGCGGTGCTTCGCGGCGAGGGTGGCGTCCGGCGAGCAGCGGCCACACGGGGTGAAGCCGAGTTGACGCGCCTCGGATACCGGCAGCGGGATCGACGGCCGGTTCGCCAGCCACCCGCACTTGGGCAGGTGGTAGCGCGGACGCTCGTCGAGCACCCGCACGTCGGCGGACAGACCGGAGATCACCAACAGGTCGGCCGCGTCGGTCTGTTCCTCGGCGGGCTCGGCCTCGGGATCGAGATCTGTCGATGCGCTCAGCGGCGGCGTGGCTGCGACGGGCGGCGCGACTTCAGCGGGTGCCGGTGCGGCTTCGACGTGCTCCGGATCGTCGGCGAAGTCGGCGGCAACCGACTCGTCTGCGTCGAAGTCATCGCCGAAGTCGTCATCGACAACGGCCTCATCGGCCGACGACGCCTTGCGGCGGTTGCCGAGCCAGTCGAGGACGAGCAGACCCGCGGCGACGACACTGATGCCGACCGAGAGCCACGCCCACAGCGTGTTCGCCGTGGTGAGAGCAGTGACCAGCAGCCCAAGGGCGCCGAGCACCAGCAGCAAGACGATGTACAGCAACCTTGTGCCCTACTGTCCGGCCAGGCCACCGCGGACGCGGTGGCCTGGCCGAGACTGCCTAGGTCAGCCCGCTTCCGCGCGCGGGCCGAACGAGTAGCCGCTCTGCTGACCGGCCCCACGGCCGCCTTCGCTGGTCGGGGCCGCGGAACCGCGGTCGCCGAGTTCGCGCAGGCTGGACTCGAGGAAGGTCTTCAGTCGCGTGCGGTACTCACGCTCGAAGGTGCGCAGCTCGTCGATCTTCTTCTCCAGCGTGGTGCGCTCCTGCTGCACCGCGCCGATGATCTCGGTGTGCTGCCGCTGGGCGTCGCGCTCCAGCGTGGTCGCCTTCTCCCTGGCCTGACGCTCCAGCGTCTCGGCCCGCGTCCGCGCGTCGTTCAGCATGGTCTCGGCACGCGTGCGCGCCTCGTTGACCATGGTGTCGGACTTCGCCCGCGCGTCGGAGAGCAGCTGCTCGGACTTGGTCCGAGCCTCGGCCAGCATCCCGTCGGCTTCGGCCTTGGCCTCGCCGGTGAGCCGGTCGGCCATCTCCTGCGCGAGGCCGAGAACCTTGGCGGCCTGCACGTGGTGGTCACCGCCGCCCCCGGGACTGGTCTGCTCCAGCGCGCTGGGCGGCGGAACGGGAGTGAGCCGACGCGGCTCCTCGACCCGGCTGGGCGCCACCGTGGGCACGCCACCGCCGGTCCGAGCGTCGTCGAGGTCGGCGCGGGCCGACTCCAACTGCGCGTCGAGCTGCTCGACCTGCGCGCGCAGGTCGTTGTTCTCCTCGATCAGGCGGGAGAGCTCCACCTCGACCAAGTCGAGGAAGGCGTCCACCTCGTCCTCGTTGTAGCCCCGCTTGCCGATGGGAGGCTTGCTGAACGCGACGTTATGCACGTCAGCGGGGGTCAACGACATCTGATCACCTCACGCACTCCAGGGCTGCCTGCATCCCAAGTCTCCCCGATCACCCGGGATATGCCAGTTGCATCAAGATGAACACAACCAGCAGCAGCACCATAATCGATAGGTCCAGGCCTACGCCGCCGATTCGGACAGTCGGTATGAGCCGACGGACCAAACGAACCGGAGGGTCGGTCACTGTGTAGATGGTCTCCAGCGCAACCGCAACCCCACCGGCTGGTCGCCACTCGCGCGCGAAGGTGCGCACAAGCTCGACGACCACCCGGGCGGTCAGCAGTAGCCAGAAGGTGAACAACACCCAATAGACGGCGAGAAGCACTGGTTCCACAGCTCAACTCTGCCATCTTTCAGCCTCGGGTGGCGAACCCGCCCTCCGCCAACCGCCGCTTGTCCTCCGCGGTGGGGTCGGCGTTGGGCGGTGAGATCAAGAACACTTTGTTCGTGACCTTGTCGATCGAGCCCCGCAGCGCGAACGCGAGCCCGGCCGCGAAGTCGACGAGCCGCTTGGCGTTGGCGTCGTCCATCTCGGTCAGGTTCATGATCACCGGGCGCCCGTCGCGGTAGTGCTCACCGATGGTGCGTGCCTCGTTGTAGCTGCTCGGGTGCAGCGTGACGACGCGGCCCATCGGGTAGGCACCCGGCTGCGCCGGTGCCTCGACGGGACGTGAGCGCTGCGCCGGGTCGCGCCGTGCGTCCATCGCGAGCGCTCCGTGGGTCTGAGGGTCGGACTGCGCCGTCTGCGCAGACCAGGCCGGTCGTGGGCGACCGCGGTCGATGGGCTCGAAGTCGTCTTCGACGTCATCGCGGTAGCCCGCGCGCGGGCCACCGAACCAGCGCCTGCGGGCGCCCGGGTAGTCGTCGAACTCGTCGTCGAGGTACTCGGGACGGCGACCGTAGGCGCGGCCTTCGTAGTCGTCGGCGTCGTAGTCCTCGAGCTCTTCGGCGGGCACCATCCCGAAGTAGGCCTTCAGCTTCTGCAGTGTGCTCATGGCGTTCCTCCGCGACTCCCCGTGCGTGTTACCACGTGCGCAGTCATGGCGACCTGTCTCAAGGGGAGGCTAACCCGCGTCCCCCTAGCAGGGCCGTTCCGACACGCACGCACGTCGACCCGTGGTCGACTGCTTCTTCGAGATCGTTACTCATGCCACACGACAGCTCACGCGCCGTGGGATACAGCGCGCGGAGCTGTTGGGCCGCACCGGCAAGACGTTCGAACGCCGCCGCGGGTTCCATCCCGAGCGGTGCCACCGCCATGATCCCCCGCAATCGGAGTTCACTCGATCGAATTACGTGATCCGCAAGGTAATCAAGATCACCCAGTGGGCAGCCGCCGCGCGCCGGGTCGCCGTCGATGGACGCCTGGAGGAGTACGTCAAGTGGCGTGGGCCGATCGGCCGCCGCCTGCGTGAGCGCGTCGGCCAGGCGGGTCGAATCGAGCGACTGGACCTCGTCGGCCCACCGCGCGACGGACCTCGCCTTGTTGCGCTGGACCCGGCCGACCATGTGCCAGCGGACCGCGGTCTCCGGGCGCAGGACCTTGAACTCGTCGGCCTTGGGCGCGGCGTCCTGGTCGCGGTTCTCGGCCAGGTCGAGCACCCCGAGGTCGGCCAGGATGGCGGCGTCCGAGGCGGGGAAGGTCTTGGTGACGGCGAGAAGCCGCACGTCAGAGCGGTCGCGGCCGGCCTTGGCGCACGCCGCGTCGATGCGTTCGCGCACGTCGGCGAGGTTCGCGGCGATCTCGGCCGCGCGGTCGGTCACGGCTCGAACCAGGTGATCGCGGCCAATCGCCCAGTGGTCGATTCCCTGCGGTGACTGAACAGCGATCGCTCCTCGTTCGTGCACCGCGGGTCGATCCCGATCTTGGCGACGCCCGCGTCGGCGAGCTGGCGCCAGAGCCCGGCGCGCAGATCGAGCCCGGCGGTGCCCTTGCGGGTGCGGCACGCGCTGCCGGGCAGGTGCTTCTCCACGTCGGTCTGCATGGCCTGCGGGACCTCGTAGCAGTCGCCGCACACCGAGGGGCCGAGCAGCACCTCGACGCGGGTCAGGTCGGCGCCCGCCTCCTTCATGGCGGCCAGCGTCGCCGGCACCACGCCTACCCGGGCCCCGACCCGTCCGGCGTGGACGGCGGCGACGACCCCGGCCTCGGGGTCACCCAGCAGCACGGGCACGCAGTCGGCCACGAGCACGACAAGGGCGAGGTTGGGTTCGGCGGTCACCAGGCCGTCGGTTGCCTCGACCGGCCCGGCCTGAGGACCGTCGACGACGGCGACGGTCCGGCCGTGCACCTGTTCCATCCAGACCAGCCGGTCACGTTCGAGGCCGAGTTCGTCCGCCAGCCGAGCCCGGTTGGCCGCGACGGCGACGGGATCGTCGCCGACGTGCTCCCCGAGGTTGAACGACGCATACGGCGCGGCAGACGCCCCGCCCTCTCGTGTGGTGACCACCCGACGAATCCGCATGAACAACTCCTCGACAGCCGACGAACCCCGGCCGAGGAAGCGCCGGGGTTCGTATGTTGGCAGGTGTCCGATTCCCTCAGGAACCGGACTCGCTCATCACCTGCGCATGAACGGGGGGACGTCGACTTCCTCGTCCGGGTCCTCGCCGACCGGGACGGCCCGGCCGGGGAGGCTGCCGTGCGTGCCGCGCACGTCGGGCAGGGACTGGGCGCCCGCCGCGGGCGGAGCCGACTGGGTGTAGCCGTTGCCCATGGGCGACTGGTAGCCGGTCGACTGCTGCGGCGCGGCCTGGGTGGGCTGCGGCGCGGCCTGCGTCGGCTGCGGGGTCTGGGCCTGCGCGGTGTACGGCCGCTGCGGCTCGGCGGGCCTGTTCGCGACCTGCCCGGCGGTCGCCGTCGCGGTCGCCGTCGCGGTCCGTGAACCCAGGGCGGTCGGATCGAGCTTCTTGTGGGTCGGGGTGCCGCTGTCGAAACCCGCGGCGATCACCGTGACCCGGACCTCGTCACCGAGGGAGTCGTCGATGACCGTACCGAAGATGATGTTGGCATCGGGGTGCGCGGACTCCTGGACCAGTGACGCCGACTCGTTGATCTCGAACAGGCCGAGGTCGGAGCCGCCCGCGATGGCCAGCAGCACGCCGTGGGCGCCGTCCATCGACGCCTCCAGCAGCGGCGAGTTGATCGCCTTCTGCGCCGCCTGGATCGCCCGGCCCTCGCCGCGCGCCGAGCCGATGCCCATCAGCGCGCTGCCCGCGCCGGACATGACGCTCTTGACGTCGGCGAAGTCGAGGTTGATCAGACCGGGGGTGGTGATCAGGTCGGTGATGCCCTGCACACCGGAGAGCAGCACCTCGTCGGCCGACCGGAACGCGTCCATCAGCGAGACACCCACGTCGCCGAGCTGCAGCAGCCGGTCGTTGGGGATGACGATGAGCGTGTCGCACTCGTTGCGCAGCTCGGTGATGCCGTCCTCGGCCTGCTTGGCCCGCCGCTTGCCCTCGAAGGAGAAGGGGCGGGTGACCACGCCGATGGTGAGCGCGCCGAGCTTGCGGGCGATCGACGCCACGACCGGCGCACCGCCGGTGCCGGTGCCGCCGCCCTCACCCGCGGTCACGAAGACCATGTCGGCCCCCTTGATGACCTCCTCGATCTCCTCGCGGTGGTCCTCTGCGGCCCGGTGGCCGACGTCGGGGTTGGCCCCGGCGCCGAGGCCCCTGGTCAGCTCACGGCCGATGTCGAGCTTGACGTCGGCGTCGGACATCAGCAGCGCTTGCGCGTCGGTGTTCACGGCGATGAACTCGACACCCTTGAGGCCGACCTCGATCATCCGGTTGACGGCGTTCACGCCGCCGCCACCGATGCCGACGACCTTTATCACGGCGAGGTAGTTGTGCGGGGGCGTCATCAAGGCCGCCTTCCTGATCGTGTCGTGCATGTGCTGTCCTGGCGCTGAAACCCTCGACCTGAACCAGAGCGTGAGAGTTATGTCAACCCCGGACTACGAAAGGAAGGTAGGCAAACCTCGACCGCCGATCCAGCCGCCACGCCGTGCGGCGCCGCGGATGTTCGTCACGGGACGTAAGGCCTACTCCCCGGTCGCGCCGTCGAGTTGCTCCCGGATGATATCCAGATGGCCTGCGTGGCGGGCGGTTTCCTCGATCATATGGATGATCACCCACCGCACATTCACCTGCTTGCCGTCCAGGTAGGTCGCCACATGGTCCAGTGGCAGACCGCCAACGATCTCGCGGCTGACCGCGCACTGCGCCTCATAGTCGTCGACGAGTCGCGCGACCGTCATGTCGGCGGCGATCCGGAACTCGCGGTCGGGGTCTTCGTCGGTGTAGGGAGCGCGGTCGGGCTGGCCGTTGAGCACGACGTCGAACCACCACGCCTCGACCCACCGCAGGTGCGACAGCAGGCCCGCGACGGTCATCAGCTCCGAGGGCAGCAGCACCCGGTGAGCGTCCTCTTCGGACAATCCGTGGGTCTTGCGCACGACGGTGCCGCGCAGGTAGTCGAGGAAGGCGTTGAGCTGGTCGAGCTCGCCGCCGGTGCGTGGGGGATCGATCCTGGTGTCTGTAGAGGTCATGAACCGCAGTCTCACCGAACGCGCGCCCGGCCGCATCGCAATTTCGCCGCGGCCGGTTTCTACAGTGGACGATCAGGCGACGGTCGGGAAGTCCGGCGTCGCCACGTCGTAGGTCTTGCCCGGCCGGGTCAGCAGCGGGCCGAGCACGGCGGCCTTGCGGCCGGACTCGTCGACCCCGCCCCACTTGACCACCCTGCCGTCGGTGAGCGTCAGCCGCACATCGCCGACGGTCGTCGCCGCGACCGCCACCACCAGCGGCCGCAGCGGCTCCGGCACGGCGGCGAGCACCTGCACCGCGGCCTTGGTCGTGGCCGTGTCCGGCGTCGTGACCTGCGGCAACCCGGGCGGGGCCGCGGTCTCGACACTGAAGTCGACCCCGTCGCCGTCGACCAGGTGGAACCCATCGGGGCCGACCGCGACAGCCACCGCGGACCGCTCGACCACGATGATCTCGACCGTGCTCGGGTACGACCGCCGCACCTCGACCGACCGGACCCTGGGCAGCGTGGCCACCCGCACGCCGATCGCGTCGATGTCGAGCCGGACCAGCGGGCTGCCCGACTCGACCGCGGCGACCTCACGCACCTCGTCGGCGGTCAGCACGGTGTTGCCGAGCACGTCGACGCCGCGCACACCGAGCACGGAGGTGAACAACACCAGGTAGAGCAGCCCGAGGACGCCTAGAAACGCACCGAGCACGCCGAAGCGCCGCATCAGGTACCGGCGCCGGGTGACCGGCCGCTCGGCCTGCCGCGGCGCGCGGCGGGTCTCGGCCGTCGTCATCCCGCGCTCGCCCGCCGGTCGAGTTCGGCGAGCAGTTCCGGGCCGAGCGACGTCACGTCGCCCGCGCCCATGGTCAGCACCAAGTCGCCGTCGCGCACCAGGTCGGCCACGAGGGTGGTGACCCGGTCGAACGCGGGCTCGTAGTGCACCTCGGTCGCGGTGACGCCGTCGGCGATCAGCGCGCCGCTCACCCCGGGTTCGGGCTGCTCGCGCGCGCCGAAGACGTCGAGCACGACGACGACGTCGGCCAGCGAGAGCGCCTCGGCGAACTCCGCGGCGAACTGCTTGGTCCGGGAGTACAGGTGCGGCTGGAAGATCACCACGACCCGGCCGCCCTCGGCGGCGGGCCGCACCGCGGAGAGCTGCGCGGCGACCTCGGTCGGGTGGTGGGCGTAGTCGTCGTAGATCCGCACGCCGCCGACGCGGCCCTTGAACTCGAAGCGCCTGCGCACCCCGCCGAACGCGGCGATGCCCTCGCCGAGCTCGACCAGCGGCGCGCCCAGCTCCAGGCCCGCGACCAGCGCGGCCAGCGCGTTCAGCGCCATGTGCTCGCCAGGCATGGCCACACCGAGCTCGAACTCGCGGCCGTCCAGCGCGACCCGCGCGACTCCCCCGCCGTCGCGCGGCTGGTAGTCGAGCATCGTCGCGTCGGACTCGGCGGTCGCGGCCCTGCCGTAGCGGCGCACGCGGATGCCCTTGGCCTCGGCGCGCTCGGCCAGCGCTGCCGAGCCGGGGTCGTCGGCGCAGGCCACGAGCACGCCGTCGGCGGTGATCTGGTCGAGGAACGAGTCGAACACCGCCGTGTACGCCTCGACGGTGCCGTGGTGGTCGAGGTGGTCGGCCTCGACGTTGGTGACCACGGCGACCTCTGGCCGGAACGCCAGGAACGAGCCGTCGCTCTCGTCGGCCTCGGCGACGAACACGCCGCCGGAGCCGTGGTGGGCGTTCGCGCCGGACTCGTTGAGGTCACCGCCGATGGCGAAGGACGGGTCGAGCCTGCAGTGCTGCAGCGCGACCGTCAGCATCGAGGTGGTCGACGTCTTGCCGTGGGTGCCCGCCACGCACGCGACGCGGTGCTCCAGCATCAGCTCGGCCAGCGCCTGCGACCGGTGCACCACGACGATCCCGCGCTTGCGGGCCTCCACCAGCTCCGGGTTGTCCTCCTTGATCGCGGTGGACACCACGACGGCGGTGGGCGACTCCGGCAGCAGATCGAGGTTCTCGGCGGACTGGCCGATCGCGATCTTGGCGCCCTGCGCGCGCAGGGTCAGGAAGGCGCGGCTCTCCTTGGCGTCGGACCCGGACACCATCCGGTTGCGGGCCAGCAGGATCCTGGCGATCCCGCTCATTCCGGCGCCACCGATGCCGATCAGGTGGGCGCGGGCGAGCAGGCGGTCGGTGGTGGTCATCGGGACCTCTTGTCGATGGAGTCGAGAACCATCCTGGCGAGCACGTCGGCGGCCTCGCGGTGGCCGCTGCCCTGGGCCGCGGCGCTCATCGACGCCAGGCGGTGCGGGTTGGTCAGCATCGGGACGACCAGTTCGGCGACGGCCTGCGGGGTCAGCTCGGCGTCGGGGACCATGAGCGCGCCGCCCCCGTCGACCACCGGCTGCGCGTTGAGCGCCTGCTCGCCGTTGCCGTGCGGCAACGGGACGTAGATCGCGGGCAGACCCACCGCGGACACCTCGGCGACCGTCATCGCCCCGCAGCGGCAGAGCGCGGCGTCGGCGGCGGCGTAGGCCAGGTCCATGCGCTCCAGGTAGGGCACGGTGGCGTACTTCGGCGCCCCCGGCACCTCCTGCACCACCAGGGAGTTCTTCGGACCGTGGGCGTGCAGCACGCCGATCCCCGCGTCGGCCAGCGCCCGCGCGGCGCCCGAGACGGCGGTGTTGATCGACCGCGCGCCCTGCGAGCCGCCGAAGACGAGCAGCGTCGGGGCGTGCGGGTCGAGGCCGAAGAACTCGCGGGCCTCCGCGCGCAGCGCGGCCCGGTCGAGCTTGATGATCGAATCGCGCAGCGGGATGCCGATGACCTCGGCGTTGGGCAGCCCCGAGTCGGGCACCGCGACGGCCACCCGCTCGGCGAACCGGGCGCCGACCTTGTTGGCCAGGCCGACCCGGGCGTTGGAGTCGTGCACGATGATCGGCAGCCTGCCGCGCGCGGCCAGATAGGCTGGGAGGGCGACGTAGCCGCCGAAGCCGACGACGATGTCGGCGCCGACCCGGTCGAGGACCTCGCGGGTCGCCTTGATCGACGCGCGGACCTTCAGCGGCAGCTTGAGCAGGTCGACGTTGGGCTTGCGCGGCATCGGCACCGGCGGGATCAGCTCCAGCGGGTAGCCGCGGGCCGGGATGATCGTCTTCTCCAGGCCGCGCTCGGTGCCCAGCGCCACGACCCGGGCGTCCGGACGCAGGCGCATGACCGCGTCGGCCAGCGCCAGCGCGGGCTCGATGTGTCCGGCCGTGCCACCTCCCGCGATCACCACGCACGGGCCTTTACGGGCGGCCTGACTGCTCAACGACGTCCTCCTTTAGGGGTCCGCGGGTTCCCGCGGCCGGTCTTCTGCCTTGCTCGTTCCGGTGTGCCGCGCTTGCGCTGCTCGGCACCGCGCGGCGGCGCCGTCGGCCGGACCGGCTTGCGCTTCTTGGGCGGCTGGTACGGGTCCGGCGCGGGCAGGTGCAGCAGTTTGCCGAATCGGCCCGGTCCCTGTGAGCGTAGTGCCGATACGGCCTCAGGCTCATGCCGCGCGCAGTTGCCGAGGGTGCCGAACACCAGCATCGTCACCACGATCGACGTCCCGCCCGAGGAGATCAGCGGCAGGGTGATGCCGGTGACCGGCAGCAGGCCGACGACGTAGCCGATGTTGATCGCGGCCTGGGCGACCAGCCAGACGGTCAGCGTCGCGGCGACCATCCGGATCCACGGGTCGATGTTGCGGGTGGCGATGCGCATCCCGACGATGGCCAGCATCACGAACAGGCTCAGGACCAGACCGCAGCCGAGCAGGCCGAGTTCGTCGCCGATCAGGGCGAAGATGAAGTCGTTGTGCACGTTGGGCATGTAGTTCCACTTGGACGGCCCCTGCCCGAGTCCTCGGCCGAAGAACCCACCGTCGGCCAGGGCGAGCTGCGCCTGCAGCGCCTGGTACCCGGTGTCGCCGAGGTCGGCGTCGGGGTCGAAGAAGCTCAGCACCCGGTCGAGCCGGTAGTTCGTGCCGACGGCCAGCAGCGCGACGCCCGCGACGCCGCCGAGCGCCAGCGACGCGAACAGCCGCAGCGGGGCACCGGCGAACCACAGCAGGGCGATCAGCACGACGCCGAGGGTGACCGTGCCGCCGAGGTCGGGCTGGAGCATGACCAGCGCGAACAGCACAAGCGCGACCGGCAGCACCGGCACGAGCAGGTGTCGGTAGCGGTGCAGCACGGCCCGCTTGACCACGAGAACGTGCGCGCCCCACAGCGCGAGCGCGAGCTTGCACAGCTCGATCGGCTGGAACGAGATCGGCCCGAACCGGAACCAGCTGCGGGTGCCGTTGAGCGTCGCACCCAGCGGCGTCAGCACTAGGACGAGCATGATGACGCCCGCGATCATGGCGATCGGGCTCAGCGCGCGGATCTTCGCCAGTGGGGTCCGCAGGCCGACCCAGAACAGCACCGCGCCGACGACGACATAGAGCAGCTGCTTCTTGAAGATCGTGTAGAGGCCGAAGCCCGGTGTGTTGAACGAGACCACCGAGGACGCCGACAGCACCATCACCAGGCCGAGCGCGGTCAGCAGACCGAACACGGCCAGCACAAGGTGGAAGGACGCCAGGGGCCTGCCCAGCCACGCCGTCAGTGCGGTGCGCACCGCGGCCAGCTTCCCCGCGGCGCGCACTGTGCGTCTCGGCCGCTCGGCGGCGGGGGTGTCGGTCACGGTCATCACGCGACCCCGGTGTCGCCGTCGTCCTCCCGCAGAAGCCCGAGCACGGCTTCGGTGAACGCCTCACCCCGATGGGCGTAGCTGCGATACATGTCCAGGGAGGCCGCCGCGGGCGCGAGCAGGACGACGTCACCCGGTCGGGCCATGGCGCGTGCCGCGCGAACCGCTGCGATCATGGGCTCATCGTCTCCCGGGGCAACCCGCTCGACGCGGACATCCGGGGCGTGTCGCGCCAGGGCGCCGGAGATCACCTCGGCGTCGACCCCGAGCAGGACCGCGCCACGCAGCCTGCCAGCGACCTCGGCGACCAGCCCGTCGATCGACGCGCCTTTGAGCTGTCCGCCCGCGATCCACACCACCGACGGGAACGCGCGCAATGAGCCCGCAGCCGCGTGCGGGTTGGTCGCCTTGGAGTCGTTGACGTAGGCGATTCCCGCCGCCTCGCCGACCGGGACCGCCCGGTGCGCACCGGGGACGAACGCCTTGAGCCCGGCGAGGACGGCGTCGGTCGACACGCCGTAGGAGCGGGCGAGGGCGGCGGCGGCCAGCGCGTTGGCGACGTTGTGCGGGCCCGCCGGCCGCACGTCGGCCAGCGTGGCCAGCTCGACGGCGTTGGTCAGCGGGTCGTCGGTGAAGGCGCGGTCGATCAGCAGGTCCTCCACGACGCCCAGCTCACCGGGCCGCGGCGTGTCCAGCCGGAAGCCGATCTGGACGCCCGCGTGCTCGTCGGCCAGCCGCTCGGACCACTCGTCGGCGGTGTTGCGCACGACGAACTTGGCTCCCCGGAAGATCTTGCCCTTGTCGTGGGCGTAGGCGTCCATCGAGCCGTGCCAGTCGAGGTGGTCCTCGGCCAGGTTGAGTACCGCGCCCGCGTGCACCCGCAGCGACGACTGCCAGTGCAGCTGGAAGCTGGACAGCTCCACGGCGAGCACCTCGTGGCCCGCGAGTACCGCGTCGATCACCGGCAGGCCGACGTTGCCGCACGCCACCGCGTTGGCGCCGTGGGCGATGAGCATCGCCTCAAGCATCTGGACCGTGGTGGTCTTGCCGTTGGTGCCCGTGACGGCCAGCCAGACCGGCGGCTGGGGCAGCGTCGCCCCGATCCGCCAGGCCAGTTCGACCTCGCCGATGACCTCGACGCCCACGGCGGCGGCCGCGACCAACAGCGGCGCGGTCGGCGGCCAGCCGGGGCTGGTGACGACGAGATCGGTGTCCTCAGGCGGAACGCTGAGGCCGGGCACCAGCGCGACGCCGATGTCGGCCAACTCGTCGAGGCGCCCGGCGTTCGCGTCGGTGACCGTGACGTTCGCGCCCAAGCCCTTGAGCGCCGCGGCGGCGGACCGGCCGGTGACGCCCGCGCCCGCGACGAGGACGTTCCGGCCGTTCAGCTCGGTCACACGCCGCCGCCGAGTGCCAGCCAATCGGCGTAGAACAGGCCGAGGCCGAACATCGCACACACACCCGCGAGCAACCAGAATCTGATGATGACCGTGGTTTCCGCCCACCCGGCTAGTTCAAAGTGATGGTGGAACGGTGCCATTCGGAACAGGCGTCGGCGGGTCGTGCGGAAGACCGCGATCTGCAGGACCACCGAGACCATCTCGACCACGAACAGGCCGCCGATCACGATCATCAGCAGCTCGGTGCGGGTCGCCATCGACAGACCGGCGACCAGGCCGCCGAGCGCCAGCGAACCGGTGTCACCCATGAAGATCTTGGCGGGCGCGGCGTTCCACCAGAGGAAGCCGATGCACGCGCCCATCGCGGCGGCGGCCACGATCGCGAGGTCCAGCGGGTCGCGCACGTCGAAGCAGGCGGCCTCGCGGACCCGGGCGCAGTCGTGGCTGAACTGCCAGAACGAGATGACGACGTAGGTGCCGAGCACCATCGCCGACGAGCCGCCCGCGAGACCGTCGAGGCCGTCGGTGAAGTTCACCGCGTTCGACCAGGCCGAGACGGCGAGGTAACAGAAGACGATGAAGCCGATGCCGCCGAAGGACACGATCGCGATGTCGCGCACGAACGACAGGTGGTCCGAGGCGGGGGTCAGCTCGCGCTCGTCCGGGAATCGCAGCGCCAGCACAGCGAAGGCGATGCCGACCACGAGCTGGCCGACCATCTTCGCGGTCTTGTTCAGCCCCAGGTTGCGCTGCTTGCGGATCTTGATGAAGTCGTCGAGGAAGCCGACGACGCCGAGACCCGTGCCCAGGAACAGCACCAGCAGGCCGGAGGCCGTCGGCGACTCGCCGCGCGGGGTCGACATGGCGTTGACGATGTGGGAGGTGCCGTAGCCCGCCCACATGGCCAGCACGATCGCCACGCCACCCATGGTCGGGGTGCCGCGCTTGGCCTTGTGGCCCTGCGGACCCTCCTCACGGATCTCCTGGCCGAAGCCCTGCCGGGAGAAGACCCTGATCAGGTACGGGGTGAGCAGGATCGACACGACCATCGCGATGGCGGCCGCGATGAGGATGCTTTTCACTTGGTGTCCTCCAGCAGTGCGTCGGCGACCCGCCACAGGGCGGCGGCCTTTGACGCCTTCACGAGCACCACGTCACCGGGTGCCAACTCGGCGCGCAGCAGCGCCACCGCGGCATCGACGTCGGGCACGAGCACCGACTCCTCTCCCCACGAACCTTCAAGATGCGCGCCCTGGTGCATCGCCCGGGCCTGGTCCCCGACGACCACGAGCCGGTTGATGTCCAGCCGGACCGCGAGCCTGCCGATCTCGTCATGCGCGGCGACCGCCGAGTCGCCCAGTTCACCCATCACACCGAGGACGGCCCACGACCGGCGTCGCTCCCCCGTGCGCGCCATTGTCGCGAGCGTCTTGAGCGCGGCCCGCACGGACTCCGGGTTGGCGTTGTAGGAGTCGTTGACCACCGTGACCCCGTCGGGCCGGGTGGTGACCTCCATGCGGCGCGCGGACACCCGCCGGGCCCCGGAGAGCCGGTCGGCGATGTCCTGCGGCGTCGCACCGAGTTCCAAGGCCACGGCGGCCGCGGCGAGCGCGTTGCCGACGTGGTGGGCCCCGTGCAGCGCGAGGCTGACCTGGGCGTCCCCCTGCGGGGTGATCATGGTGAAGGAGGCGCGGGCCTGGTCGTCCAGTTCGATCTTCTCGGCCCGGACGTGGGCGTTGGCCGCCTCACCGACGAGAACTACGCGCGCGTCGGTCCGGTCGGCCATGGCCGCCACGAGCGGATCGTCAGCGTTAAGGACGGCGACACCGTTGGCGGAGAGCTTCTCGACCAGTTCGCCCTTGGTCTTGGCGATGTCCGCGCGGGACCCGAACTCGCCGAGGTGGGCACTGCCGACGTTGAGCACGACCCCGATCCGCGGCGGCGCCACGTCGCACAGCGCGGCGATGTGGCCGGGCCCGCGCGCGGAGAGCTCAAGCACGAGGTGCTTGGTCTGCTCGTCGGCCCTTAGGACTGTCCAGGGGTGTCCTAGTTCGTTGTTGAACGAGCCGGGAGGCGCGACTGTCGGACCCATCGGCGCCAAGAGCTGCGCGATGAGGTCCTTGGTGGACGTCTTGCCGGACGAGCCGGTGACACCCACGACCGCGACGTCGAGCCGGTCCACGACGGCCCGCGCGAGCGCGGCGAGGCCCGCCAGCACCGCCGCGCCAGAACCATCCGTGTCGCCGGTGAGAGCCACGGACCTCGTGTGCGCGTCGGTCACCGGGGGAACGATCACCGCGGGCGCGTCGACCGGCCGCGCGGCGAGTACCCCGACCGCCCCGGACTCGACGGCGGCGGCGGCGAAGTCATGGCCGTCGACCTTCTCGCCAGGCATGGCGACGAACAGGCCACCGACGGTCACGGCGCGGGAGTCGAACTCCACCGACCCGGTGACCACCTCGTCCCCCGTCGCGTCGTGCAGCGTGCCGCCGACGGCCTCGGCGACCTCACGCAAGGTCAACTGGATCACTCGGCCGCCTCTCCGGAATCGCCACGCGGGCTCTGACACTCCACTACGACGCCAGTCAGCGCGGTCGGTTGCCTTGGGATCACGAGGAAGTCCCGCGGATCGCGGCGGCCAGTTCGTCGCGGTCGGAGAACGGGTGGACGACACCCGCGATCTCCTGGCCGGTCTCGTGGCCCTTGCCCGCCACCACGACGACGTCGCCGTGGCCCGCGCGCTCCACCGCGGCGATGATCGCCGCCCGTCGGTCACCGATCTCGACCACCTCGCCCCGCTCGGCCGCCGGGACCGCGTTGGCGCCCGCCAGCATCGCCGCCCGGATCGCCGCCGGGTCCTCACTGCGGGGATTGTCGTCGGTCACCACAAGCAGGTCGCCGCGCCGCGCCGCCGCCTCGCCCATCAGTGGCCGCTTCGCGGTGTCACGGTCGCCGCCGCAGCCGAGCACGACGATCACCTTGCCGTCCGCGCGCGCCCGGATCGCGTCCAGCGCGAGCGCGACGGCCTCCGGCTTGTGCGAGTAGTCCACTACGGCGGTGAAGTCCTGCCCGACGTCGACCCGCTCCATCCGGCCGGGGACGCGCACAGTGGACAGTCCGCTCACGATCGTCTCGACCGCGACGCCCGCCTCGGCGAGGATCGCCGCGGCCAGCACCGCGTTGGCGATGTTGAACGTGCCCGGCATCGGCAGCGACGCGGGAACGGCACCGTCCGGGGTGTGCAGCACGAAGGTCTGTTCGCCGGTAACCGAAGTGCGCACGTCGCTCGCGGTCCACTGCGCGTCTCCGGTGGTCGACACGGTGACGGTCTCGGGGGTCACCAGGCGGCGGCCCCACTCGCCGTCCACACAGACCACTTCCCGCGCGGACCGGCCGTCGAACAGCAGGCGCTTGGTGGCGAAGTAATCCTCGAGGTCGGGGTGGAAGTCGAGGTGGTCCTGGGACAGGTTGGTGAAGGCACCGACCGCGAAGCTCGTCCCTGCGACCCGGCCCAGCGCGAGCGCGTGGCTGGAGACCTCCATCGCCACGTGGGTCACGCCGCGCTCGACCATGACGGCGAACAGGGCCTGCAGGTCTGGGGCTTCCGGGGTGGTGAACGCGCTGGCCAGGCGCTCGCCCGCGATGCGCGTCTCGACGGTGCCGATCATGCCGGTGGTGCGGCCCGCGGCGGCGAGGCCGGACTCGACCATGTAGCTGGTGGTCGTCTTGCCGGACGTGCCGGTGACGCCAAGGACTTTCAGGTGCTTGGAGGGCTCGCCGTAGATGGTCGCGGCGAGCGAACCGAGCACGGAGCGCGGGTCGGGATGGACCAAGACCGGCAAGCCTGCGTCCTTGATGGCCGGACGGGCCGCGCCCGCCTCATCGGTGAGGACGGCGGCGGCACCGGCGGCGATGCCGTCAGCGGCGAAGTCGGCGCCGTGCGCGCGGGCGCCGGGCAGCGCGGCGAACAGGTCGCCGGGGCGCACATGCTGGGCGCGCAGGGTCGCTCCGGTGACGGCGGTGCCGTCGGTGGTCGCGATCAGCCGCGCCCCGGCCGCGGCGGCCAACGTGGACAGCGCGACAGGGTCGGTGCGGGTGGGGCGAGGCGGGGCCGTGACAGCCTTACCCTCGAGCTTGGCGGGCACGCCGCGAAGGCTACCTCTGCGCGGTGGCGCGGCCCGCCCGCCCCTCGATCACGACCGGGCACAGTGATGATGTAGACACGCTCCGAACACGATCGGGTGATTCGCGTTTCCGCGGCTCAAATCCCGGATCCCTCCGGTAATGTCGAACACATGTTCGATCGACTGCCGCCGACACGCCGACCCGGTCCGCTGACCGTCCTCAGCGGACTGTGGCGGCTGCTGGTCGCACTGGTCTGGTCAAGGGACCAGCAGCGGCACGATCGGCGTCTGCTCCTTGGACATCGGGATGTTGTAGCGCTGGGTGAGGAACGACGCGACGTCGTGGAAGAACGGCGCCGCCGTGTGCCCCTCCGGCGTCGAATAGCTAGGCGTGTCATAGACCATGCCGACCACGAACCGCGGATTGTCGGCAGGCACGATCCCGGCGAAGGTGATCCAGTACTTCGAGTCGCTGTAGCGGCCCGCCGCGCGGTCGAACTGCTGCGCGGTGCCCGTCTTGCCCGAGATCTGATACCCCGTCACGCCCGCGGCGGGCGCGGTGCCGGAGTTCTGGTGCGGCGCCTTCTGGGTCACCGCGCGGAACATGTCCCGCGCCGTCTTGGCCGTCTCCGTCGACACGACGCGAACACCGTCCGGCCGCGGCTCGTCGACCCGGGTCCCGTCCGGCTTCACGGTGGCCTTGATGATCCGCGGCGGCACGCGCACCCCGTCGTTGGCGATGGTCTGGTACATGCCCGCCATCTGCAGGACGGTCATCGACAGCCCCTGCCCGATGGGCAGGTTGCCGAAGGTGCTGCCCGACCACTGGTTGAGCGGCAGCACACTGCCCGGGCTCTCGCCGGGCAGGCCGACCCCGGTCCGGGTGCCGAGCCCGAGCTTGCCGAGCAGCTCGGCGAACCGCTGCTCGTTGACCTGCTGGGCCAGCAGCAGCGTCCCCACGTTCGACGACTTGGCGAACACACCGGTCGTCGTCAGGTTGATCCGCCCGTGGTCCCAGGCGTCGGCGACGACACGGTCGGCCACCTTGAGCGACCCGGGCACCGACAGCACCGCGTCCGGGGTCGTGACCCCATACTCCAGTGCGCCCATCGCGGTCACGATCTTGTTGACCGAGCCCGGCTCGAACGGCGTGGTCACCGCCGGGTTGGCCATGTCCTTCGGGTCCACCCCGCCAGGCGCGGTCGGGTCGAAGGTCTTGTCGTTGGCCAGCGCGTAGACCTCGCCGGTCTTCGCGTCCATCACCACGACGCTGACGCTCTTCGACTGGCTGCGCTGCGCGAACTCCGCCGCCTTCCGCTGCAGGAAGAACTGCAGGTCGGCGTCGATGGTCAGCTGCAGGTCCGACCCGTCGACCGCAGGCTGCAGGTCCCGCTCACTGCCCGGGATCACGGCGTCGGTGCGCTCGTCTGTCTCGACCATCTGCTTGCCCGGCTGGCCCGCCAATTGGTTGTCCCGCAGCATCTCCAACCCGGTGAGCCCGTGGATCGCGTGCTTGTTGATGTCGGGGTCTTCCTGCCGCCAATTGGCCAATCCGACAATGTTGGACGCGAGATCGCCGCCCGGGTACTCCCGCTCGGCCCGATACTCGACGTTGAGCTGTGGAAACTCGGTCTTCAACGCACGGGCCTTCGCAGGCTCGACGTTGTCGACCAGGGGGACGAACTTCTTGTCCTCCCGCAGCTTCGCGAGAATCTCCGCCTCCGGCGCCCCGTCCCCCACCACCTCATGAATCCGCCGCGCGATCTCCGCCGTCTCATCCTCAAAACTCGGCGCGGCCGGATCCTTCTTCCGCACCTCGTCGACCGCCTTGCGCTCGGCGATCGGCCGGTAGGCCAACGCCCGCGACTCCACACTGAACGCCAGCTCGACCCCATTGCGGTCCACAATGGACCCCCGCCGCGCGGGAATCGGGATCGGCACCACCCGCTGCCGCTCGGCCCGAGCCGCCAGCGCGTCCCCCTCGAAGACCTGAACCTGCACCAGCTTCAACCCAGCGGCGACCAGCGAGGCGATCAACAGGAACCGGATCACCACGACCCGAATCCGATGGTCGGTCCCCTGCGCCCGCTTCCGAACCTGCCGCATCCGCCCCGGCGCGGGCGAAGGCCGAACCATGCCGCGCCCAGCGGCCCCGCCACGGCCACCACCACGACCGCCGCCTCCATTGCCGCCACCACCACCGCCGATGCGGCCACCAAGCCCGCCACCTCGCGCACCTGCGACTCCACGCCCTACCCCACCGGCACCGCGCCCCACACCAGGCC
>DATLIA010000044.1:0-1893 GCA_035540215.1 Actinokineospora sp.
GGCTGGGGAGGCGACGCCGCGGGGGCGGCGGGCGGCGACGTGGGCACGGGCGCGGTGGGCGACCTGGCGGACCGCGGCCGGGGTCTTGTCGACCGCCTCGGCGATCTCGTCGTAGTCCAGCGCGAACACCTCACGCAGGACGAACACCGCCCGCTCGGTCGGGGTGAGGGTCTCCAGGACCAGCAGCATCGCCATCGAGACGCTGTCGGCCAACTCCACATCCTCCGCGACGTCGGGCGCGGTCAGCAGCGGCTCAGGCAGCCACGGGCCGACGTAGGACTCCTTGCGGCGGCCGAGCGTGCGCAGCCGGGTGAGCGCCTGGCGGGTGGTGATCCGGACCAGGTACGCCCGCTGGTTCAGCACGGTGCCGATGTCGACGCCCGCCCACCGCAGCCAGGTCTCCTGCAGCACGTCCTCCGCGTCGGCGGCCGAGCCGAGCATCTCGTAGGCGACGGTGAAGAGCAGGTTCCGATGGGCAAGGAACGCCTCGGTGGCGGCGTCCGGGCAGTCGTCCTCGCTCATGTCGGCTCCTGTTCGCTCGCGACTGTGTCCCCACTAGACGCCGGGCGCCCGCTTCTTGTGACAGTGGCATGCGTCACCCGGTCGCGCTGTCACAGGGATCGGGTCACCGGCATCTCGTGGTCGTCCAGTGCGGCAACACCACGAGTGAGGACGAGATCATGGAACCCCGGATCAACCTGTTCACCAACGAGACGGCCCTGAAGTTCGGCAAGCGCTTCGCCAACGCCAGCCTGGTGATCAGCGGATCGACGCTGCCGAAGGCCACCCAGGAACTGG
Source organism: Actinokineospora sp. (assembly GCA_035540215.1). GTDB lineage: Bacteria > Actinomycetota > Actinomycetes > Mycobacteriales > Pseudonocardiaceae > Actinokineospora. Next base: position 799 of record DATLIA010000044.1, read on the forward strand.
TGTCGCTGCGCGCCAGCCAGATCAACGGCTGCGCCTTCTGTGTCGACATGCACACCAAGGAGGCCGCCGCCGCGGGCGAGACGGCGGTCCGGCTCCACCTGGTCGCCACCTGGCGCGAGGCCATCGTGTTCACCGACGCCGAACGGGCCGCGCTGGCACTCGCCGAGGAGGGCACCCGGCTCGCCGACGCCCACCACGGCGTGTCCGACGACACCTGGGCCGAGGTCCGCAAGCACTACGACGACGACCAGATCGTCGCGCTGATCTCACTGGTCGCGCTGATCAACGCGGCCAACCGGCTCAACGTGATCGCGCGCAACCCGGCGGGCTCGTACCGGGCGGGCATGTACGCCGACATGGTGCACTGACTCGACACCACCGGGGCCGGCCCGCTTCGAGCGGACCGGCCCTGTGTGTGGCGCCTGCTAGCCGGTCACCCGAAAGGTCCGCCGGTAGGTGTCGGGCGAGACGCCGACCACCCGGTGGAAGTGGCGGCGCATGGTGGTCGCGGTGCCCATGCCGGTGCGCTCGGCGATGAGGTCGACACCGTCCTCTGTGGTCTCCAGGAGTTCTTGCGCGCGGTGGATCCGCTGTGTCAGAACCCATTGCAGCGGCGAGGTGCCGGTCGTCGCGGTGAAGTGGCGGGTGAGGCTGCGGGCGCTGAGGTGGACTTGGCGAGCCATGTCGGCGACCGTCATGGGCTGGTCGAGGTTGGCCATCAGCCAGGTGAACAGGTCGGCGAGGGGGTGGCCGCGTTCGTCGGGGACGGGGTTGGCGATGAACTGGGCCTGGCCGCCGGGGCGGTGGGGCGGCACGATCAGGAGTCTTGCCAGGGCGTTGGCGACCGCGACGCCGTGGTCGGTGCGGACTATGTGCAGGCAGAGGTCCATCGCGGCGGCTTTGCCCGCCGACGTGAGGATTTTGCCGTTGTCGATGTAGAGCACGCTGGGGTCCACGATCACCGCCGGGTGGCGGGCCGTGAGAACCGGCGCGTGCAGCCAGTGGGTCGTGGCGCGCATGCCGTCGAGGAGGCCCGCGGCGGCCAGGACGAAGGCGCCGGTGCAGAGGGAGACGACGCGGGCGCCCGCGTCGTCT
>DATLIA010000045.1:0-1844 GCA_035540215.1 Actinokineospora sp.
TGCGTCCAGATCACCGCCAGCCGCGCGCCATCAAGCCTGCCGGGCCTGCATCTTCACCCGGTTGGTGAGCTCGCTGACCTGGTTGAACACCGCCCGGCGCTCGCCGAGGAGCTGGTTGATCTTCCGCTCGGCGTACATGACGGTCGTGTGGTCGCGGTTGCCGAACTGGGCGCCGATCTTGGGCAGCGACAGGCCGGTCAGCTCGCGACACAGGTACATCGCGATCTGCCGCGCCATCACCAGGTGGCGGCCGCGGCTCGGCCCGGTGAGCTCCTCGATCGAGAGCCCGAAGTACGCCGCCGTCTGCGCGATGATCAGCGGCGCGGTGATCTCGGGCTCGCCGCCCTCGGGGATCAGGTCCTTGAGCACGATCTCGGCCAGGGTCATGTCGACGTCCTGGCGGTTGAGGTTGGCGAAGGCGGTGACCCGGATCAGGGCACCCTCGAGCTCGCGGATGTTGGTCTGGATCTTGCTGGCGATGAACTCCAGCACGTCGGACGGTGCCGTGAGGCGGTCCATCGCGGCCTTCTTGCGCAGGATCGCGATGCGCGTCTCGAGGTCGGGCGCCTGGACGTCGGTGATCAGGCCCCACTCGAACCGGTTGCGGAGCCGGTCCTCGAGCGCCTCGAGCAGCTTCGGCGGCCGGTCGGAGGTCAGCACGATCTGCTTGTTGGCGTTGTGGAGCGTGTTGAAGGTGTGGAAGAACTCCTCCTGGGTCTGGGTCTTGCCCGCCAGGAACTGGATGTCGTCGATGAGGAGCACGTCCACCTCGCGGTACTTCCGCTTGAACCGGTCCTGCCGGTCGTCGCGGATCGCGTTGATGAACTCGTTGGTGAACTCCTCGCTGGAGACGTAGCGCACCTTGGAGCCGGCGTAGATCGTGCGCACGTAGTGGCCGATCGCGTGCAGGAGGTGGGTCTTGCCCAGGCCGGACTCGCCGTAGACGAGCAGCGGGTTGTAGCTCTTGCCCGGCGCCTCGCTCACCGCGACGGCGGCCGCGTGCGGGAAGCGGTTGGACGAGCCGATGACGAAGGTCTCGAAGGTGTACTTCGGGTTCAGCCGCGACTCGCCGCTCGCCGGCGGGCTGGCGCCGGGTGCGGGCAGCACGGCCGGCCGGTCGGTGTTGGTGTAGCCGTTGTCGAACGCGGGCGCGGTGCGCGGGGCGTCGTACGTCGATGAATCGACCTGTGGACTTGTCGCCATGTCGACATTCGCGGTCTCGGCGGGAGTCGGCAGGTCGTACGACGGGCCGTCGTCGTAGCGCTCGGCGGGGAAGCCGGGCTCGGTGGCGGGTTCGTGCTGCAGGCTGCTGTCGACCGTGACGGCGAGCTGGACCTCGTGGCCGAAGCGCTCGGTGAGGGTGTCCTCGAGCTGGCCGCGCAGCCGGCCCTCGAGCCGCTTGCGGGTGAAGTCGTCGGGCACGGCGACGATCGCGGTGGTGCCGTGCAGGGTGACCGGCTTGCTGGCCTGGAGCCAGGCCCGCTGGTGGGCCTGCAGGTCGTTGACCACGGCCGCCCACTCCCGCTCGAGGCGGGTGATGGCGCTCTCGGGGGCGCCGGCGTCGTGGGGGTTCGGGGGCTGATCCGGGATGCCGGTCACGCCTCACACCTCTCGCTGTTGTCTGTCCGTGGCCGGAGCCCGGTCTGGCTCCACAAGTTTGTCCACAGGTTGTGAACATTTGCATCATCGCTGGGACGATGCCCGACCGAGGCCGTCCGGAACCCACCTCGCGCTTCGTTTGCGCAGGTCAGGGGCACATGGGCGGTGATCGTGACGCTGACGCCGCGGGAAGCGGTGGGGGTGGTTCGAGACCGGCGGGGAAACCCGGATCGGTCGAACCTAAC
>DATLIA010000046.1:0-2134 GCA_035540215.1 Actinokineospora sp.
ACGCGTAGCGGTTGACCAGGGAGTTCGCCTGGCCGTATGTCAGCTCGACGTCCTCGAACCGGACGAACGGCCGCTGCGGATGCCTGGCCGCGGCGCGCTGGAAGATGTGGCCGATCGACTCTTTGTTCGTCGGCTTCAGCGTCACCAGCTCGACCGCGCCACGCGCCATCCGCAACCCGTCCGGCGCCAGCCTCGGAAGAGCGCGCAGGACGTCGATGAACGTGACCTTGCGGGCCCCGACCTGCTCCGTTGCATCCATGCGAACGGATGCTACTGAGAAGTAGGTTTTCCGGCTAGGGCTCAGCGCGAACTCTGGATGCTCCGTTTGGCGCATTGCCGGGACCGTTTTTGTCACCGGCCCCTCCCACCTGCCCGGACGCCATTTCGCCAGGCACAGTGGGCCGGCCGTCAGCGGCGGGTCGGCCGGTCGTTGAGGGCGACCACGAGTCGGACCAGGAACACGATCGCCACTGTGACCACCGCGAAAATCTGCAAAGCCATCGTCGCCTCCAAGGGCACCGGATCCACCGATGTTCCTCGCGCCCGCTCTAGCCCGCGTGATGTGACCCGCGACACGCCCGAATGGCCACCCATGTGGGTTACGCGGTGTCGGGCCGGGTTGACTCGTTCCGCACTCGGGGAGTGGCGGGTTCTGGCTACTCTGTGCTGGTGAGCCAGGGGAGTATGTCGACGCAGGGCCTGCCCCCGGTGCACGAGGCCTGGCTGCCGCGCGAACACTCGCTCTACCGGCCGCGCCACGGTGCCCTGCAGCGGACGGCCCTGGTGTGCGCCGCGATCTTCTTCTGCTTCCCACTGGTCGCCAAGCTCCTCGGCGTCGGCCCGGGCATCGATGAGAACCGCCAGCTCAAGGAGTTCCCCAGCATCGGCGACGGCTGGGGATTCCTGACCGCCATGCCCGCGTGGGCCAGCGACAACCTGCCGTTGCGCGGCGCGGCCATCCGGGCCGAGGACGCGATCAGCCGGTCGGTGTTCGGCGAACCCCCGAGTTTCGCGGGCCCGGTCGTCCAGGTCGGCCCCGTGTCCCCGTCCGAGGAGGCCCCCGGCGGCTCGGACGCGCCGGAGCAGCCGACGGACGGCACGCCCAAGGTGATCGAGGGCCGCGACGGGTGGCTCTACTACGGGATCGACATCTCGGGAAAGTGCACGCCGAGCGCGCCGCTCGCCGACACCCTGGCCGGGATGCTCCGGCTCAAGCAGGGCGTCGAACGGTCCGGGCGGAAGTTCGTCCTCGTCATTGCGCCCGACAAGACGACCATGGTCCCGGACCGGCTGCCCGACCGGTTCGTCGGCAAGGACTGCGCCGCCGCCGCGAGCGAGACCTTCTGGCGCGAGTCACGCACCAAACTCGGCGCCATCGACCTGCGCGACGCGCTGCGAGAGGAGTCGGCCAGGCTCAACGCGCCGGTCTACTTCCCCCAGGACACGCACTGGACCTTCCACGGCGGACTGGTCATGACCCGTGAGCTGGCCGAACGGATGAAGCCGGGCGTGTCCGATGAATGGCGGGTCAGCGACGGCCCGGACTGGAGCGGCGACGCCGACCTGCCCAAGGTCATCGGCAAGTCGGCGACGAACCGGGCCAAGGAGCTGCAGCTGGCCCCGGACGGCAAGGTCGACCGGACCAACCGGGTCGAGCGCGACTTCACCACCACACTCGAGTTCGACAGCTTCCCGGTGAGCGGCATGGTGAACACCCCAACCGCGATGATCGGCGACTCGTTCTGCCAGTTCGCCACCCCACTGCTCGCCGCCGCGTTCTCCAACATCTCGATCACCCACGCGCGCACGCTGGAACAGGACCCGAAGCGGGTGGCGGCGAAACTGGCCGAGGGGAACACGGTGGTGATCGAGGTCGTCGAGCGCGACCTGGCTCGCGGCAGCAGCCCAGTGGCCAGCCCACCGGTGATCGACGCCATCATCGACGCCCTCGCCGCCCGCCCGATCAAGTAGCCGCGCCGACCACTTCGTGAGCCGCGCGGAATTCGGTCAGTTGACAGCGCGCCGATCGGCTTGATCGAGCAGGATTCGCGTTGCCACAACATGGAATTCGCCGCCGCAGCGGGGCCAGGATGCCCCCACCCGCCCTGGGGGGCTGCCCTGCTCCATCCTATCG
>DATLIA010000047.1:0-17891 GCA_035540215.1 Actinokineospora sp.
CGTCGCGCTCGTTGAAGTCGCCGTCGTGGTCGTGGTCGTAGCGGTCCCACGTGTCGAACTCGGCGAGCTCGGTCTTGATCTGCTCGGACGTGGCGCCCGCCGCCTTGCGGTCGGCCACCCACTGGTTCACCGCGTCGGCGATGAGGAACCAGGTGTTGCCGCAGACCCGGCCCGCGCACGGGTAGCCGTTGGAGCGGCCGTAGCGGGCCTCGTTGTACTTGACCTTGACCCACGGCGTGACGATGCCGTCGACCGAGTAGCGGCCGGAGGACTGCTTCTCGTAGTAGGTCTTTACGGACTCCGCGCCCGCTTCCCCGGAGAAGTAGAGGTCCTGGTAGTGGTCCTGGGAGTAGTCCGCCTGCCAGATGGTCTTGTTGTCCACCGCCCGATTCGGTTCGGGGATCTGGTTGTGCGTCGGACCGTCGAACCGCGCGGGCCCCGGGGTGTTGGGGTCGGTGTCGCGGTCGGGGAAGTCCGGGTGCCGCTCGTCGCCGAACTCGGCGAGCACGACGAAGATCTTGTCGGTCTTCTCGCGGGCCAGCTCGACGTACTGCTCCACGGGTGCGGCGAGCCCGGCCGCGGCGGGCTTGCTGACCTTCACGACAGTGCTCGCGCCGCGCTTCTCGGCCTTGGCCTCGCCAGTGATCACCTTGGCCAGACCGGCTTGGCGCATCTCGCGCCGCTTGCGCTCCAGTGGCGTGACCAGCTCGTCCGACGTGTTCTCGGCCGAGGTGGCAGGTGCCGCGGACGGCTCGGGGGCCGCGCTGGCGCCGGTCACCCCCGGCATGACGCTGATACCCGCGACCGCCGCCAGCGCGACGACCAATGTGCGACGCACTCGTCCTCCCGAATTCGCTCGTTGTCGAAGCGGGAAGGTATGCGAGACGAGGCATGCGTTTTATAACAACTTGAAAACATGGCGCGATTCCGACCCATGCGATCTTCGTATAACCCGCAGGTGATGACTCGAATGGCGCAGCCCGGTTTCTGGTGCGATTGGGCGGACGATCCCGCTGGTTGGGACGGGATGAATTCGTTTCACGGGAATCGCGCACTTGGTCTGCGCGCGATTGAACCCCATTTATCGCCGCGATGAAGGCGTTATCGCCCGCATTGCCTGCTGTGTAATGCTCCGTTCGAGTGAAGCGCGAAAGAGACCACGGCCTGGATCACCGCGGTGGCGTCATGCGCGTTGCGCGGTCGACCGCGTCAACTCCGGTTGTCCTGCCGCCTGCCGAACGCGGCCAGCAGGACGGTCTGCTGATCGGCGTCAGCGGGCAGGTCGGGCCGAGGCCCCACAGCGCCCGCCGACCGGTAGATCTCCTCGTTCCTGGCGAACCAGCCCGCGCAGGCGTCGACCAGTTCGGGATCGAGACGGTCGTCGGCGCCGATCGCACGGGCGAGGTCCCAGCCGTGGATGAGATGGTCGGCGAATAGCTGCCACGCGTACTCTTCGCCGGGCACGTCGCCGAACGACAGGTGCACGGTGCGTCCCAGGGCGCCCTCGGCGCTCACGGCCGCGACCGCCGCCGCGGTGGCCTCGGTGTAGGCGGCTGCCGGGTCGGCGCCGACGACGTCGCCGTCGAACTTGTCGCCGACCTCCTCGATCGTCGCGCCCGCCATCAGCGGCGCGGTCCAGAGATCCTCGCCGACGACGTGGTTGACCAGCGCGCGCACATCCCAGTCGGCACACGGGGTCGCGCCGTTCCACTGGTCAGGGCGGACCGCGCGCGCGTGTTCGCCGAAGCGTTCGCAGGCCCGTCGGTGCAGTTCAGCGAGATTCATGGTGGTCCTCCTCGGAACAGGTCAGCGCCAGAGCACCGGGCGGTCGCCGGGATCGTTCGCCGGGTCGTGCGCGGGCAGTGCGTCGCAGGCCCAGTCGGCCTGCTTCCACGAAGGCACCGGGGTCACTCGCTCACGTCGGGGCACGAACGTGGATCGCTCGACAAGCGAGTAGTGGTGGACATACCGGCCGCAGTTCGGGAACACGTGGGTGACGTGGACGCGCATCACCAGAAGCGCGCCGGGCCACGTTCCGAGCAGGCTGTCGTCGGCGGCGACCGTGGCCGTGCCTTGGACCCGGGTGCGATCACCCTTCTCGAAGTCGATGAAGAGCAGCCCGACCGGCGAGCCCGCCGCGACGTTGCCGAGTGAGAGGAACATGCCGTTGCCGTCGTAGCACGGCATCGCCAGCGTGTTCTCGTCGACGACCCGGATGAAACCGGGGTCGCCACCCTTGTAGGAGCAGGTCGGCTGCCCGTCGGAACCCACGGTGGCCAGGAAGACCATGTCCTGGGACTCGATGAACGCCTTGTCGCCGTCGTTGACGACGTGGTGGACGAGGCGCTCGCTGATCCGGTCGGCGATGCGGCGGGTGTCGAACTGGTCCTGCAGCCCCCGCTGACCTGGGTGGTAGTCGATCCCGTTCGTCCGGTCCGCGTCCATCGGCCCGCTCCTCATCCGCTCCCGCATCGCGGCGGACACCGTGCGGGTGTCCACACGAGACGATAACGCCGCTGGGGTTCCACCGCGCGGGTCCAGGATCGGCGCGGGCACCGGATCGGGGTCGCCAGATACTCGCGGCCCCGATCCGGAAAGCCCTTTCGGATCAGATCATGTCGAATTTCTCAGCCGTGCCGATCGCGGCCGCTTTCGCGATCAGCGCGGACGCGCCCGCGTTGTCCGCGGTCACGTACTTGCCGTTCGCGCGGGACTTGAGGCTCACCGTGCCGTCGGTGTTGCGGATCAGTTGGAACCGCTCCCACGGGCCGACCTCGGTGCGGTTGGCGATCAGCGGCTCCGCGCCCGCGTTCTCCGCGGTCACGAGCCTCTCGTTGGCATGGGAGCGCAGAGCGATGTCGCCGCCTGCCAGCTCGATGACGCCGAACCGCTCCCACGGGCCGATCGCGGTCCGGTTCGCGATGAGCGGCGACGCGCCCGCGTTGTCCGCGACCACGTACCTGCCGTTCACGCGGGCCTTGAACGCGGTGACGGTCTGGGGCGCGACCTGGACACCGTCGACCATCCAGTACCAGTTGTTGCTCGCGTCGTACATGCGGAACCGCACCCGCATCGAGGTGGCGCCTGCGGGCACCGCGATCGAGATGCTCTCGTCCTTGGCGATGGCGTCGGACCGATAGGCCTTGACCGCCGTGAACTGGCCGCCGTCGAACGAGACGAGCACATCGCCCTTCTGGGCGCCTTCGTGGCGGTAGTGCGTGGTGTACGACAGCGCGACGCCGCTGCGCCCGGTGACGTCGTAGGCGGGCGAGTTGAGCGACGAGTCGAACGCGCCGGATCCGGTGGTGGCATCGCTCCACTCGTCGGAGTCCGCGACCGCGACCACCCCTCGGCCGCGGACGCCCAGCTCACGCCACTGGTTGGCCTCGGCCCTGGTCCAGAACTCGTCGGTGGTCAGCGCCCAGCCCCGCCACTCGGTGACGCCGCCGGACGGCATCGCCGAGTTGTCGATCGTCCACCCGTTCACCCCGGCGTGGGTGAAGCCCTTGACCGTGGTCGGGGTCCCGGTCTCGTCGACGCGGGCGGACAGTGAGCCGTAGGCGGCGTCGAAGTCGTCGCCGCGCGGGGCGAGCAGGCTGCGGCCGTCCAATCCCCACAGCGGGTCGACCGTGACATTCAGGTGGTCCATGGCGGTCACCGCGATGTCGGTCTGCCGGGTGTCGATCGGGCGTTGCCCGGCCGCGACGCCCGTGCCGTTGGCGATCACGAAGGTCTCCCGCTCGCGGATGCTCGCGCCGCCGTGGCCGCAGCAGTCGAGGTGCCCGTGGTCGGTCGCGACCAGCACCAGCCAGCGCTCGCCCGCCCGGGTGGCCCGCTTGGCGACAGCGTCGAGCATGGTGCCGACGTGCTCGTCGACGTGCGCGAGCGCGGTCAGATAGGCCTGGCTGGCGGCACCCGAGCTGTGCCCGACGATGTCCACCTCGCCGAGGTAGGCGAACGCGGCATCGGGATTCTTGTCACGCAGCACGCGCGCGGACACGTCGGCGACGCGGGCGTCCTCGGCCATCCAGCCTGCGCTGTCACCGTCGAGGACTGTCCGCGCGTCGATCGCGCCGCTGAACGTGCCCTGGCTGCCCAAGGGGCTCCAGTCCACGGCCGCGTAGGTCGACAGGCTCGGCCGGGCCTGTTCCATGCGGGTCAGGAAGTCCGGGTAGCGGCCGTAGTTCTTGCCGGAGAACGAGTTGTCCTTCACGCCGTGCTTGTCCGGCCACGCGCCGGAGGCGATGGTGGACCAGCCGGGTCCGGACCAGGTGCCCGCCATCGGGCTGGTGGGGAGCAGGCTGGTGCCGAAGAGTCCGCCGTCCACCAGGCCTTGCAGGTTGGGCGCGTTCGCGGGCGAGATCTTGTCCCAGCGCAGCCCGTCGATGCCGATGACGAGCAGCTTGTCCGCGCTCACCCCGTCGGTCAGCGCGGGCGTGGCCACCGGGTTGGGGACCGGCACGGGCGGCGCGTAGAACGGCTGGTCGGCGACCTTCACGTCGTCGACCGCCCAGTACCAGTTGTTCCCGGCGTCATAGAGCCGCCAGGACACGGTCGCGCTGGTCGCGCCCGGCGGCACCGCCACGCCGCGCCGCACATAGGTGTTCTGCGCGTCCGGTGATCCAGGCCCGTAGTGCAGGACGTTGGCGGCGACGGGCAGCTGGCCGGGACGGGTGAACTCGACCACCACGTCGGCCTTCTGGCTGCCCTCCTGCCGGTAGTGGCTGGCGAATCCGACGAAGAGGTCCTTCTGGCCGGTCGCGATCGGGATGGCGGCACTGGTCAGCGTCGAGTCGAATGTCGACGTCGACGTGGGAGCGCCGCGGTCGTCCCACTCGTCGGCATCGGCGACGGCCAGGACCCCGGCCGCCCGGGTGAAGTTGGCCCTGTCCTGTCCGTCGGCAGCGGTCCAGAACGGCATCGTGGTGAAGTTCCAGCCGCGCCACTCCCGCATCCCGTCCGGCATCTGGGACTTGGTGCTGATGGTCCACCCCGGCGGGGTGTCATGGGTCCAGCCCAGCGTGCTGTCGGCGATGTTCTCGTCGAGGGAGGGCTGCAGCCGTGCGGTGAGCCCGTCGAAGTTCTGCGCGGTGAGTGTCGCCGCGGCGGCCTGTTGGCCACCCTGCGCCAGCGCGGTCACGGCCAGCGTGATCGCGACGCAGAGGGACGCTGTTCGGTTTTTGGACATGCCCGCATCGAACGGGCTGATCGTGTAGTCGGGCTGATCAAGACCTGAAGTCAGGCCGACACGTAGCCGAAATGGGGACGCGGGTGCGCGTGGCGTTATAGCTGTCATAGGCAACTCGGACGTTCTGCGTGGGAATGAACGGGGTTACACATTGTCCAGACACAATGCGCCCCCGAAAGGAACCATGTTCATGTCGTTCCCCGACTCGATCGAGGTCAACGGCCGCGCGTATCGAATGCCCGCCGCGCCGGTCGTCGTGGTGTGCATCGACGGCAGCGAGCCGGACTACCACGAGCAGGCGATCGCCCACGGGCGGATGCCGTACCTGGAGCGGCTCGTCGCCTCCGGGAGCGCGTTGACCGGCGACTGCGCCATGCCGTCGTTCACCAACCCGAACAACCTGTCCATCGCCACCGGCCGTCCGCCCGCGGTGCACGGGATCAGCGGCAACTACTTCTTCGACCCGGACCGCGGCGAAGAGGTGATGATGAACGAGCCCCGCTTCCTGCGCGTGCCGACCATCTTCGCCGAGTTCGCCCAGTCCGGTGCCTCGGTGGCCATCGTGACCGCGAAGGACAAGCTGCGCAGGCTGCTCGGCAGCGGCCTGGAACCCTCCGCGAAGGCGATCTGCTTCTCCGCCGAGAAGGCCGACCAGGCCACGGTGGCCGAGAACGGCATCGATGATGTGCTCGACCTGGTCGGCAAGCCGCTGCCGTCGGTCTACAGCGCCGACCTCAGCGAGTTCGTCCTCGCCGCGGGCGTGAAGGTCCTGCGCGAGCAGCGGCCGGACCTGACTTACCTGTCGCTCACCGACTACATCCAGCACAAGTACGCCCCGGGCACCCCCGAGGCCGACGACTTCTACGCCATGATGGATGGCTACTTCGCCCAGCTCGACGAACTCGGCGCCATCCTGGTCATCACCGCCGACCACGGCATGAACGCCAAGTCGGACGCGGCGGGCAAGCCCGGCGTGGTGTTCCTGCAGGAGCTCCTCGACGAGCGTCTCGGCACGAACGCCGCCCGGGTCATCCTGCCCATCACCGACCCGTACACCGTCCATCATGGAGCGTTGGGGTCCTTCGCCTGCGTCCACCTGCCCGCCGACGCCGACCACGCCGCGACAGCCGCCGCGATCGCCGCGGTCGACGGCGTGCAGGAGGTGCACGCCAAGGCCGCCGCGGCCGAGCTGTTCGAACTGCCCGACGACCGCATCGGCGACCTGGTCGTCATCGCCGAGCGAAACGTCGCGCTCGGCACCACCCCGGACCGGCACGATCTGTCCCAGTTGGACCGGCCACTGCGGTCGCACGGCGGGCTCACCGAGCAGAAGGTGCCGTTCCTCGTCAACCGTCCCATCTCCGTCCCCGATGGCCACCGGCTGCGCAACTTCGACGCATACTGGGTCGCCCTGAACCAGCCCGGAACCAGGTGAGATGCCATGTCGACCACCAGTGTCAGCGCGGACCACCTGCCCGCGCCGGTGTCCGAGCAGAAGTTCCGCAAGCTGCAGTGGCGCATGTTGCTCGCCGCCATGTTCTGCTACCTGTTCTTCTACACCGGCCGCCAGACCTTCGGCTTCGCGATCCCGGGCATCCAGGAGGAACTCGGCATCTCCAAGGCCACCCTGGGCGGGATCAGCGGCGCCCTGCTGTGGTCGTACGCGGTCGGACAGGCGATCAACGGCAACCTCGCCGACAAGTTCGGCGGACGCCGGATCATGACGCTCGGCGCGATCCTGTCCACGATCATGAACTGGTTCACCAGCTTCGCCACCGGCCCGAAGTCGCTGGCGGTGCTCTGGGGTGCCAACGGCGTCACCCAGGCCATGGGCTGGGCCGCGGGCGGCCGGGTCATCTCCAACTGGTGGACCCCGCACGAGCGCGGCAAGAGCTTCGGCTTCTACACCTTCGCCGCGGGCATGGCCTCGGTACTGGCGTTCGTGACCTCGACCCTGGTCGTGGACACCTTCGACCTGGACTGGCGGTGGATCTTCCGCATCCCGGTGCTGCTCATGCTGGTCGGCGGTCTCACGTTCTGGCTGCTCGCCAGGGACAAGCCGTCCGACCTCGGTGTGACGCCGCCCGAGAAGTTCACCGACGACCACGAGGCCGTCTCGGTCAAGGGTGACGGCCTGGCCGCCGACGGCGAGTCGTCGTGGGCGCGGTACAAGGCGGTCCTGCGCAGCCCGAAGATCTGGTCGACGGGCATCGCGATCGGCTTCCAGAACGCCGCCCGCTACGGACTGCTGATCTGGGTCCCGGTGTACTTCCTCGGCTCGGACTGGAAGACCGCCGACACCGGCATCAGCCCGATCTGGATCTCCGTGGCGCTCCCGGTCGGCATGGCCGTCGGCGCCCTGACCAACGGCACGATCTCGGACAAGCTGTTCGGCTCGCGCCGCGACCGCCCGATCGCGCTGTTCATGATCCTTGGCGCGGTGTCGGCCGCGGCGATGTACCTGTTGCCGCTGAGCCCGGTCGCGGGGATCGTCGTGCTGTTCCTCACCGGATTCTTCGTCTACGGTCCGCAGTCCTCGTTCTGGGCGCTGTGCCCGGACATCGCGGGCAAGAAGATGGCGGGCACGGCGACGGGGATCGTGAACTTCTTCTCCTATTTGTTCGCCGGGACCGCCGAACCCATCATCGGCGCGTTCATGGACTCGACCGGCAACACGAGCCTGATCTTCCCGATCGTCGCGGTGGCCTGCGTGTGCAGCACACTCGCGGCCCTGACCATCCGCAGGTGAGCGTCATGGCAGTGGAAGCGACCGCGGTCGTCTGGCACGGCACCGACACCGGGTTCACCCTGGAGTCGGGGCCGCTGCCCGAGCCCGCCGCGGGCGAGGTGGTGGTGCGGGTCCGCATGAGCACCATCTGCGGCAGCGACCTGCACACCATCGCCGGTCACCGGGCCACGCCGGTGCCGACCGTCCTTGGCCACGAGATCGTCGGCACGGTCGTCGCCACGGGCGGGACGGTCACCGACCACCGCGGCAGCCCCCTCGCGTTCGGCGACCGGGTGACTTGGACTATCGGCACGTCGTGCGGCACCTGCGTGCGCTGCGTGGCCGGTGTGTCGCAGAAGTGCCTGACCGTGCGGAAGTACGGGCACGAGAAGATGTCGGACGAGTGGTGGCTCAACGGCGGGTTCGCCACCCACTGCCACCTGCCCGCGGGGACGGGCATCGTCAGAGTGCCCGCCTCGATGTCCGACGAGGTGGCGACCCCGGCGAACTGCGCGACCGCGACCGTGGTCTGCGCGGCCCGCCGGGCCCGGCTCACCGCGGGGGACACCGTCGTCGTCCTTGGCTGCGGGATGCTCGGCCTGACGGCCGTGGCCTACGCCCGTGACCAGGGCGCGGCCCGGATCGTGGCCTGCGACCTCGACGCGGGCCGCCGCGACACCGCGCTCACCTTCGGCGCCGACTCGGTGTGCGCGCCCGCCGACCTCGCCGCACTCGTGGCCGAGGTGTCCGACGGCTTCGGCGCCGACGTGGTGCTGGAGCTGACCGGGAACTCGGCGGCGGTGCGGTCGGCGTTCGACCTGATCGGGATCGACGGCCGCATCGCGCTCGTCGGGTCGGTCTCGCCCGCCCCAGAGGTGAGTTTCGAGCCAAGCAGCTTCGTCAAGAACCTGTCCACGGTGGTCGGCAGCCACAACTACGGCGTCGCCGACCTGGCCGAGGCGGTCGACTTCCTCGCCAGGGTGCCCGACCGGCCATTCGCCGACCTGGTCCCGGCCGCCTACCCGCTGGCCGACTACGCCGCGGCCATCGCCGACGCCCGGAGCCTGCGGGCTCCCCGGATCGCAATCAAGGTGGAGCAGTGACCAATTTCGTCAACGGGCGCATGCAGCCCGCCGCGAGCGGGAAGACCAGGACGAACGTCAACCCTGGTGACCTGTCCGATGTGGTCGGCGAGTTCGCCGAGTCGGGTACGGCCGACGTGACCGCCGCCGTCGACGCCGCACACGCCGCCTGGCCCGCGTGGCGCGAACTGGGCCCGATCAAACGCGCCGCCGTGCTGACGAGAGCGCAGGCCGTGTTGGCCGGGCGAGCCGACGAGGTGGCCGCGGCCATCACCCGGGAGCAAGGCAAGCGCCTCAGCGAGGCACGCGGCGAGGTCGACCGGTCGCTGGCCATCCTGGAGTTCACCGCGGGGGAGGCCCGCAGGCTCAATGGCGTGACCACTCCGGCCGAGGAGGCAAGGACGGTCGCCATGACCTTCCGCAGGCCCATCGGCGTGGTGGGCCTGGTGACGCCGTGGAACTTCCCGCTGGCGATCCCGGTGTGGAAGGTCGCGCCCGCCCTGCTGGCCGGTTGCCCCGCTGTGCTGAAGCCTTCGCCGTTCACCCCGCTCACGGCCCAGCTGCTGGTCGAGGTGTTCGCCGAGGCGGGCACCCCGGCAGGCGTGCTCAACCTGGTCCACGGCGACCGCGAGGCGGGCGAGGCCCTCGTCGCCGACGAGCGGGTCGCGGGCATCTCGTTCACCGGCTCACTCGGCGTCGGCCAGGCCATCCACGTGGCGGGCGCGCCCCGGCTGCTGCGGACCCAACTGGAACTGGGCGGCAAGAACGCCCTGATCGTGCTGGACGACGCCGACCTGGACAAAGCCGTATCCGCGATCGTGCATGGCGCGTTCGGCCAGTCCGGGCAACGGTGCAGCGCGACCAGCCGGGTCGTGGTCGACGTGCGGGTCAAGGAGGAACTGCTGGCCCGCCTGCACGACCGGGTGTCGACCATGCGGGTCGGCATCGGCACCGACCCGGCCGCGGACATCGGCCCAGTGGTCAACCAGGAACGCCTCGACGCGTGCCTCACCGCCATCGAAACCGCGGTGACAACCGGCGCAAAGGTGGTCTGCGGCGGCGAACGGGCCACCGAAGGACTGCCCGACGGCTACTACGTGCGGCCGACCGTGCTGCGGGATGTGCCGTGGGACAGCGAGATCGCTCAGGAAGAAGTGTTCGGCCCAGTTCTGTCCGTTGTGGACTGTGACGGGTTCGATGACGCCATGCGGATCTCGAACTCGGTCAAGTACGGCATGTCCGGCACCATCTTCACCCAGAGCCCGGCCCGCATGTTCGAGGCCCTCGACCACTTCGAGGCAGGCATGCTGCACGTCAACCGCCCCGGCGTCGGCGCGTACGCACACCTGCCACACATGGGCTCGAAGATGTCGCAGTACGGCCCACCGGAATGCTCCCCCCAGGTATGGGACTTCTACACCGAATGGCGATCGGCCTGTATCAGCTACTAGGACGCGACCCTGAACGCCCCGGCCTCCTTCACGGATGCCGGGGTGTTCTCGGTTTGAAGCACCGCCACCCACTCAAACCGCGCCCCGCGCCTGAGCAGCATCGGGTGGAGGTGGGTGAATCACGCTGTGTCCGGGGGTGCGACGGCCCCTAAGCTTTCCAGCGGGTGGGGCAGTCCTTCCGCCCACGCTTTGTCCCACCAGGAGCCGTCGCAGGGGCCCCGGGCACAGCGTGATGACCCACCTTCACCCGATGGTGCGGACCCACTATCGGCGACACAGCAAAGAGCCCTCCGCCGGAAACCAGCGGAGGGCTCAAAGCGAAGCTACGGCCGCCACACCCAAGGATCATCAATAGCCCAATAAAAGTCATTGTCCCCATTGGACAACCGCCACCGAACAACCATCTTGCCAGCCCCCACAGGTACCGCCACATTCAACTGCTCATGCTTGGCGATCACATCCCCGCCGTACCGAAGAACCTCCGTCTCCGGCCCACCATCGAACGCCACCGTCATAGTCGCCGTCTCCAGCCCTTCCTTCCGATAGTGCGACTTGAAGATCACCAGCACATACGGCTTCCCAGCGACGTCGTACTGCCCAGAAACAAGCGCGCTGTCAAACAGCCCCGACGTCGGCTTGTCCGACCACTCATCAGAGTCCGCCACAGCGAACACCCCACGCGCGCGCACGTTGTTCTCCCGCCACTGATCCCGCTGCGTCTTGGTCCAGAAGTCGTCCGTCGTGAACGTCCACCCGCGCCACTCCGTAACCCCACCGGTGCCCATCCGCGAATTGTCGATGGCCCACCCCGCGGGCGGGGTCTTGGTCCAGCCCAGCACGTCAGCCGGGATCCCGGTCTCGTCGACCCGTGGCTTGAGGCTGCCGAGCAGCGTGTCGAAGATGTCGGTGGGCGGCGCGCCGTGCCTGCGGCCGTCCAGGCCGAGACCACTGGTCGGAACCCCGTGGATCTCCAGCACCGTCCGCGCGATGTCGACGTTCTTCGCGATCGCCGTGGTGGTGTGCGGGACGCCTGGGCCTACCTCCAGGATGAAGGAGCTCCGCTCGACGGGGGAGGACCCGCCGTGGCCGCCCGCGGGGACGTGGCCGTGGTCGGTGGTGACGATGAACGTCCAGTCCTCGTTGGCGTAGTTCGCCCGCGCCTTGATCGCGTTGATCACCTTGCCGAGGTTGACGTCGGTCCGCTCGATCGCCGTGCCGTAGCAGGCGGCCTCGGTCCCGCAGGTATGACCCGCCACGTCCACGGCGTGGAAGTAGACGAACGAGGCGTCCGGCCCGGTGGTCGTCATGTGCGCCGCGGCCTTGGTGGCGATCTCGGCGTCACCCTGGTCGACCGGCAGGCTCGCCGAGACGCTGATCTTGGTGTCGATCTCGTCGCCGAAGATCGGTGGGCCGACCGCGTTCGTGGTCAGCGGTGGCCAGTCGGCGATGGCGAAGGTCGTCTTGGCCGGGTTCGCGCGGTTGATCCTGGTCAGGAAGTCCGGGTACTGGGCCAGGTTCGTGGTGGTGCCCCAGCTGTTGCTCAGGACCTTGTGCTTGTCCGGCCAGACCCCGGTGGCGATGGTGGCCCAGCCAGGGCCGGAGGACGTCGGGGCCATGGGGTTCGCGGGCAGCCAGGTCCGGCTGAACCGGCCGGCGGCCACGAGCGCGTCGAGGTTCGGTGTGTTAAGCGGGGCGGCCTTGTCGAAGACGAAGCCGTCGATGCCGAACACGACGACCTTCTGTGGCCGGGTCGCGGCTTGTGCGTCCGAAGTGGACGGTAGGGCGGATCCCACCGCGGCGGCGAGAATCCCCGCCGCGGTGAGGGTGAGTGCGGTGCGCAGTGAAGACATGCGGTCCCTTTCCAGCTGGCTCGCCGATGCTCCTGTGATGGTGGCCACACGCCTCGTCGTGGTGAACCCTCGATCTGGCTATGGTCGCTATTCATCCGCGGAACCGGCCCTGGGTGGCGCTCCGACCGCACTGGGTACTGAGATATGGGGTGCACCGCCGACATTGGAGTCGCCCATGGAGACGCTCAACTTTCACCGCCTGTGGATCTTCCTGCAGGTCATCGAGTGCGGCGGCTTCTCCGCGGCGGCGGCCAAGCTCTATATGAGCCAGCCATCGGTGTCGAATCAGGTTCGCCAGCTGGAGACGTCGCTCGGAGCGCCGCTGGTGGACCGCACGGGCGGCGCCGCGACGCCGACGGCGGAGGGCGAGGTCCTGGCGGAGTACGCACGCAGGCTCTTCCTGCTGGCCGACGACGCCATCACCGCCGTTCGCCAGGTGCAGGGCCTCGGCCGCGGCAAGCTGCACATCGGCGGCACCAGCACCGTCGGGACCTACCTGCTGCCCCGACTGCTCGCCCACTTCCACCAGGCCCACCCGCACATCGACTGCGCGCTCTTCGTCGGCAACGCCGAACAGGTCGCCGACCGGCTGCTCGACGGGCAGATCGCGCTCGCCGTGTTCGCCGGGGAGCCGCTGTCCGCGTCGATCCGGTACGAGCCGATCCTCACCGACCAGCCGGTGGTCGTCACCGCCCCGGGCCATCGCCTCCTCGGCGCCCCGGTCGCCCCCGGCGCCCTGGCTCGCGAACACTTCATCCAACGGGAGAAGGGCTCAGCCACCCGCCGGACGCAGGACGCCGCCCTCGCCGCGTGGGACCTGCGGGAGGTCTCGACCATCGAGATGTGGGGGACCGAGACGGCGAAGCAGGCGGTGCAGGAAGGCCTGGGCGTCGCGCTGCTCTCCGAGCACACCGTCGCCAGGGAGGTCGCCGACGGCACGCTGGCCGTCCTCAGTGTCGAACCCACCCCGGCCGCCCGGGTGATCGTCGCCGGATACCGCAAGGACCGGCCGCTGGCCCCGGCCGAGCAGGCGTTCCTCACTGTCCTGCGCGGACTGGGCCAGTGGCCCAGCGGCCAGCGGCCCGGTTAGTGCTGTGTCCATAACGTCGTCGGGAGCCCGGCAGACACAGCACTGGGCCGTCCAGGCCTCTCGTCAGCGGGGGTGAGTTGCCGAACAGCGATCTGGGGGTGAGGTGGGTGCCTCACCCCCTCGGCTTCAGCGCGGTCCGTACATCCACGGGTTCCGCAGGTCGAGGAACGTCGGGGGCTCCGCCGCCATCGCCTGCATCTGGTCCATCTGCGCCTTCAGCTCCGCGGGCGGTTCCTTCTGCTCGCCTTCCCGCGCCTCGGCCTCGTCGGTGAAGAACATCTCCATCGCGTACCGGCCGCCGGTGAAGTTCGCGGCGACGCTGCCGAGCACGTCCGGTCGGAACTCGGCCCACTTGTCCGAGTTGTCCATGGACATCGCCATCGCGGCCGACGCGTCCGTGGCCCGTCCCTCGATGATCTGCACGAAGTGGGCCTTCGCCGGATCGCCGGGCATGTCCACTGTGACCCGCTCGCTGTCGAGGAACTCCGCGCCCCGCGAGAACAACTTCGACGTCTCCGACCACCAGGCGCCCTGCTCGGTCCGGTCGCTGTTCTGCTGGGCGTGCTCCGGTGTGTCGAACCGGACGACGCACACGCACGTGCCGTCGTCGGTCACGCCGCACGTGGAGCCCAGCCAGCCCGTCGCGCCCGGCGCCAGGTCCCGCATCCACTTGTCCAACTGCTCGTGCATTCGCTCGGCGTCGGATACCTTGCCTTGCACGATCTGCACAAACATGGTGAGCCTCCCGAATCCGCGCCCCGGCCGTGGGCGGTCGGGGGTACGCAGCCACCGACGTTACGACCGCGACGAGTCCACCGCTCGCCGATCTTGTGCGTCGCTGGGATTTCCGTGGCACGGCCGGCGTTGTACGCTTCCCCACTTCTGTTCGCGACCTTCAAGCCGGATGGCGGGAGGTGAGTGATGACGCCGGACGTTCCCTCGTCCGACGTGGCGATGGCGCGCTTCGGTGAACGCCTGCGGTATTGGCGTGAGCAGGCGGGCCTCACCCAGACGCAGCTCGCCGCCCGTCTCAGGTATGACAACACCTTGATCAGCAAACTCGAACGAGGGCGGCGGCCGGTGTCGCTCGCGACGGCCGCCGAGGCCGACAAGCTGCTGGACGCGGGCGGAGAACTCACCGACCTGGCGATGGCCATGCACGGTCATCGCCGTCAGCGGCGCGACACCGGGTCTCCGCCCGACCCGATCGGCTCCAGGGTCATTCCATTCCCCGGAGCGTCACCCGCCAGCGTGCCGATCGTGACCCCCGCCGAGCGTGGCCTCTGGCCTGACCGGCCGAACTACGGGCTGCTATGTCCGCTGCACGACGGTCGTGACTGCATCGATGAGAGCTGGGCGGCGGCGCGGGATCCGTGGAGCACCACCGTGCACGCCTACCTCGGCAGACTCGCATTCAGTCAGAAGCTGGTCGCGGAATCGGTACTGACGCCCACCGTGGTCGGGCAGGTCGAGCACACCTTGGGTGGACTGATGGCCCAGGTCGGCCGGTCGACTCAGCGCGGCGCGTTGCTGCACATCGCGGCGACCCTCGCCCAGACCGTCGGGCGCATGCGCGCCAACCTCGGCCACCACGGCGCGGCCATGGCCTGGCTGTGCGACGGCGCGCGTTGGGCGGCGGGTGCCGGGAACACGGCGGCGTTGTCCGAGATCCTTTCCACCATGGCCATGATCGCCGTTCTGGAGGGCGACACGCGATCCGCCACCAACTACGCCGAGGCGGCTCAGCGGGCCGACCGCACCCGGCTGTGGGTGGTCGTGCAGGGCGGCATGTGGGCCGCGCGGATCGCGGGCAGGCGCGGCGACCGTCCAGGCTTTGAGCGTCGGTGCGCGGCCGTGCGGACGACGGCCGCTCGCTTCACCGAGCGTGACCGTGTCGAGGCCCCATGGTTCGTCGGTGCGGAAGGCGACGCGTACCTGCACGGATTCCTGGCGGCGGGCCTGCGCGATCTCGCCGCGCGGAACAATGACCAGGCCGCCGCCCGCCGCGGCGTGGAGTCCGCGCGCACGGCGTT
The DNA here is from genome assembly GCA_035540215.1 of Actinokineospora sp. Classification (GTDB taxonomy): domain Bacteria; phylum Actinomycetota; class Actinomycetes; order Mycobacteriales; family Pseudonocardiaceae; genus Actinokineospora. Next base: position 15,423 of record DATLIA010000047.1, read on the forward strand.
GGCGAACCTGCCCGGCCGGATGCACCCGAGTGAACTGCTGCTCACCCTGCGCCTGGCGGACTGCCAGGCGCGCGCGGGCGACCACGACGCCGCGATCGCCACCGCGACGCCCGTCATCGGCGAGGCGCTCGCCGCCGGTTTGGCTGTGATCGACCGCGAACTGGACTCGCTACGCGGCGCGCTCCTGCGGGTGGGCAAGTACCCAGGCGCGTGATCTGCGCTCCGGTGATGGTTCGGTCGGGAATTCGCGACCGGCGTTGACGAAGATTGACACTATTCGCATTGGGCTGGACATACCTGTGTCAGCAGAGCACGCTGCGCAATTGTGCACGAAACATCGTATTTACAACCATAAACAGACAGTTCTCATGCAGTCTTCGCCCCCTGCGCCTGGAAGGTAACCATGAGAGCACGACCTCGCGGCCGCGCCCTGCTCGCGACCGCCGCGATCGCAGGCTTGGTCACGCTGATGACCAGCATCTCCGCGTCCGCCGCGCCGACCACTCTCGGCAACATCACCGCGTTCACGCAGAACGGCAGCACCTACGACATCTCGGCGGGTACCCCCAAGGTTCGGGTGTCCTTCGCCCAGCCGGGTGTGTTCCGGCTGTGGATGGCCCCGAACGGCACCTTCTCCGACCCGGTCAACGGCCAGATCGCGATCAAGACCGATTTCGGTGCGGTGACCACGTCGTATACCGACGCGGGCACCTATTACAAGATCAGCACCAACGCGTTGACGTTGCGCGCGTACAAGTCCCCGCTGAAGTTCGAGCTGTACAAGGCCGACAACGTGACCGCGGTCTGGAAGGAAGCGGTGGGCCTGACTTGGGACGCGGCGGCCAACACCGCGACCCAGTCGCTGGCCCGCGGTGGTGACGAGCAGTTCTACGGCACCGGCTTCCGACTGGGCAATTGGGCGTTGCGCGACCTGACTGTCCCGGTGGCCAAGGACAACCAGTGGCGGGAGAACACCAACGCCTCCCCGGCGCCGTTCTACTGGTCCACCAACGGTTACGGCGTCGTGCGCAACACCTGGGCGCCCGGCCAGTACGCGTTCCAGTCCACAGTAGGCTTACGCCACAACGAAAGCCGGTTCGACGCGTTCTACTTCGTCGGCGACACCCCGAAGGACATCCTCAACCGCTACACCGATGTCACGGGCAAGCCCTTCCTCGCGCCGATCTGGGGCTTCGAGATGGGCAACGCCGACTGCTGGAACGCCTCCAACCCGGACTACACCGGCAACCACAACCGGGTCGACCACCAGAACACCCCGGACGTGCTGAAGTACGCCGACCAGGCGCGGGCGGCCGACATGCCGTCGGGCTGGTTCCTGCCCAATGACGGCTATGGCTGCAGCTACAAGGATCTGACGAATGTCGTCTCACAGCTCAACAGCCGCGGCTTCAAGACCGGCCTGTGGACCTCCACGGGCCTGTCCAACATCGGTACCGAGGTCGGTGTCTCCGGCACTCGCGCGGTGAAGACCGACGTCGCGTGGATCGGTGGCGGCTACAAGTACGCCTTCGACGGCGTGCAGCAAGCCGTCAACGGTATCGAGAACAACAGCAACGGCCGCCGCTTCGTCTGGACGGTCGACGGCTGGGCGGGCACGCAGCGCAACGCGGTCGTGTGGAGCGGTGACACCTACGGCACGTGGGCGGACATGAAGTGGCATGTCCCGGCGATGGCGAGTGCGGGCCTGTCGGCGCTGAACTACGCCTCCGGCGACGTTGACGGCATCTTCGGTGGCAGCGCGAAGACCTACGCGCGTGACCTTCAGTGGAAGGCGTTCCTGCCCTCGCTGATGACGATGTCCGGCTGGGGTCCGACCAACCCGAGCAGTGGTTACCAGGACAAGCAGCCGTGGCGCTGGGCGGAACCGACCCTGTCGATCAACCGCAAGTACCTCAAGCTGCGCGAGCGCCTGCTTCCGTACCTGTATTCGACGAGCCGGGTCGCGCATGAGACGGGCACTCCGTCGACTCGCGCGATGGTGCTGGAGTACCCGAACGACCCGGTCGCCCGCGGCAACCAGACCAGCCAGCAGTTCATGGCCGGTGACGCGTTCCTGGTCGCCCCCGTCACCAGTGACACCAGCGTGCGCGATGGCATCTACCTGCCCGTGGGCACCTGGACGGACTACTGGACCGGCAAGGTCTATCAGGGTCCTGGCTTCTTCAACGGCTACAGCGCGCCGCTGGACACGCTGCCGCTGTTCGTGCGCGGCGGCGGCATCGTCCCGATGTGGCCGCAGATGAACTACGCCGGTGAGAAGCCGTTCACGCCGATCACCTTCGACGTGTACCCGCGCGGCAACTCGTCCTTCTCGCTCTACGAGGACGACGGCAACACCCGGGCCTTCCAGACCGGCTCGTTCGCCAAGCAGGCCGTCTCCGTCACGGCGCCCGCGTCGGGTTCGGGCAACGTCACGATCAACGTGGGCGCCAGCAACGGCTCCTTCAC